>JBHEPM010000017.1:313-24052 GCA_046260295.1 Psychroflexus sp. | reverse complement strand
ATAAAACGACAGCGATGAGTCCGGCTAAAGTGCCAACACCTAAACCAATAAGTATAGACATAAAAAATTGATCAGTTTCAAAAATTTCAGCATAACTAAATTCCGAAGAAAAACTAAGAATAATATAGGCTATAAAACTGAATCCGAATAGCGTAAATACAGAAACGGCCAGTAACGCTTTTTTACTAATTTGCATGAATTCTATTTAGAAATTGCATTGATTTTAATATCGAATCACCGTTTTTCGGCAAGCGCAAAAATAACAGATTGTAAAAAAGCCCAAAAGTAAGTATAGTGACCGGCAAAGTGAAAATTACTAAAATTGGTTTGATAAAAATATTAAGCAGGGACAACACCGCAGCGACCACAATGGCGGTAAACAAATCTGAAACGTACACGCCGGGAAGAATATTGGATAACATCAAAACTATGATTCCTGTAAGGATAATTTGCAAAAGTGTTTTCATCTGCGAAAAAATTTCGGTTAAAATAATAAAACTGCCTGAACTTAAAAAGTAAGCGCAGGCAGTTTTTAGAAAGTGATTTAAAAATTTAATTCATCACATCATCACTAAAATTAACTGTACCATAATCTCCAACTAAAACTTGCGGTACATTTGCACCGTATTTTTGGTTGACTAATCGAATAGTTTCATCAGCAACTAAAGCGTAACCTCTAGGTGTTAAATGCACACCATCCAAAGAAAAGGCACCACCAGTTACAAATTCACTTGTGATAATTCCACCTTCAAACGGAATACCTTGGGAAACATCAGCCAATAAAGCATCTGCATCTACCATTACCAAATCATTGGCTTCAGCAACAGATTGAATTGTTGAGTTGTAATTTGATCTTGCTTCAGAAATAGCTTCAAGTTCGTCTGAGTCTAGTGCATCTCCATCATCAATGCCGTTTACAGCATTCAAAACCAGTTGCGCCTGTTCGGGTGTTGGCGTTCCACCTTGTTGAAGAATTCCCAAGACCTGCTGGACTTCAGGTGTCAAATTCACAGAGCCATAACCTTGCGCTAATGCAGCTTGGTCTATCGTTAATAGCAAAAGTTCATCTTCTTGCATTTGTCTAAAACCTAATGGATTTGTTTCGGAAGCTGGGACATCAATTATAAATTCATTAGGTCCTTCTTCAAAAGTAATAGCGTATTGTGCTGCTAAAGCTTGTGCTTGTTGCGGCGGAACTCCTTGTTGAATTAATCCTTGAGCAAAAATTCCTGAAACTGCCTGAAAAAATAAAGTTAAAGATTGTGCTGTGGAAGCATCCAACTCTAACGCATTATTTGGTACAGTTGTAAAAAACGGAATATTAGTTACATTTGGAATATTATAAACCACACCGCCTGAAGCATTTGCGTTTAAATTTTCAACCAAACCTGAATAGGTTTGAGCAAAAACATTGGGATCAGTAATGTCATTCCCGCCATAAGTTTCAGGGTCTAAATTTCCGGTTTGATCCACACCAGTACCACCAGAAGTTGCAAAGCCTAAAATATCATTGTTTCCAATCCATAAGGTGAAAAATGTTGGATTTTGCGATACAGCATCACCGATTACAGTTGCACTATTTGAGGATGCAAAACGAGCAAAATATGGGTTGGCTTGTCCTATTGCTACGCCTTCAGGATTCCCATAACCTTCTCTAGATAATTGAAAAGATTTTGCGCCAGGCACGCCCATGTTGTTAAAAGAACCTGTAAGTTTATTTGTGATTTCTGTTTGTGGTTCACCTGCGATTGGAGCTGGAGCTGGACTTCCCGAAGTTGTAGATAAAACGAGTCTATTTTCAGCAACGATTTGCCCGTTTAATTTCAAACCACCAAGATTGTCTGCCATTAATGGTTGTGAAAATTCTCCGCCACCAACACGTTCAAATTGTCCTGCCATAATATTTGGCAAAGAATTCATTTGACCTTGGCGATATAAAGCATTGTCTGCATATCCTGCCGTTAGTGAATTTCCCACAGAAACAAAAGTTGAGAAATCAGCTTCGCCAGCAGTATACATTTCATTTTCTTCAACAGATTCATCGAATTCTGGTTCACAAGCTAAAAATCCAAAAGCTACTAATGGTAATAGCTTAAAATATATTTTATTCATTTTCATAGTTTTATAATTTATAAGTTACACCAATACCAGGTAAAAACGCACTGGATTTGTAAGTTCCTCTAAATGGAACTGCTTGTCCATTTTCAGTATAAGAATCGTAAGAAGCATCTACTTCTTTAAATCTTAAATATAAAAATGAAGCATCGATTGCTAAACTCTCAGTCACATTGAAAGACAATCCTGCGGTGTAGCCGTTGGCATCATTTCTTGGTGTTTCCGGTGCAAAAAATCCAGCTTGAACTGGTGTTTCGTCAAAATAATAACCTGCTCTTAATGTCAATTTATCGTTGGCAATATATTGTGCGCCAAATCGATAGGTCGATGCATTTTTATAGTTTCTTGGATTGATTGAAGTGGCAACATTTGGGTCGGCAAATTCAATATCTAAAGAATTGTAAACATCCCAATAAGCCCGTTGATAATCAAAAGCAAATAACCATTTTTCATTCATTTCGTAAGCGAAACCGATGGTTAATTCTGCTGGCATCGGCAAAGAGGCGTTGAATTCCGTCGTTCCATTTTGCGGTGTTAATGTAGAATTTGGAAAATCAGCAAATGTGGCTTCACCACCTTCTGCATCAAGAATAATTTCCGAACGGTAATTGAATCCAATTCGTAATTCTTCTATTGGTGTGAACATGAAACTTGCGCTCCAACCCCAGTTGGTAACTCCAGTATCATCAATAGTGATATTAGAGCGCTCACCTTCTTCATTTGTTAGAGTTCGGTTGGCATTTCTGTTGAAATTTACATTTCCAGTGGCATAAATTGGTCCACCACCAATACTAAAATGTTCTGATAATTTAACAGACAATAAAGGCTGAACGAAAATTGCAGCTAATTCTATATTATTAACTAGATGTGAGCCTGCCCAGTCTTTCTGCCATTCCACTGTACTTCCATAAGGCGTAGTGACTGTTAAACCTGCTGCTAGCCATTCATTGATTTTATAACTAGCATGGAAATAGAACGGTGTTCCCATTGGGCTATCTGTTTCTGAAAATTGCCCTGTATTTGCGTTTTGCCATTTCACATCTGAAAAAACGCCTGTGACTCCAGCGGAAACTGTAAATTTATCTTCTAAATAAACCAATCCGGAGGGGTTAAAAAATGCTGTTTCAGCACTATTGACGACTCCAACACCGGCATGACCCATGGCTAAAGCGCGTTGTCCTTGTGCTCCTACGCGATAACCGCCTGCATAAACTGCTGCAGATGCTAACAGCAAAAGCATCCCCGATAATAAAATTTTCTTCATATTAAATGTGTTTTGTTGTGAATTTGCACAAAATTTTAAATCAAATTTAGCATAATTTAATAATTTGACAACGAAAATTGAAAAATATTATGCACGCATTGTATTTTTTATGCTTTTAAAAATTTCAAACTCGTTTCAAAAAAAGTTTTTCTTTGTTCCGCATGAACCCAATGTCCAGCTTTAGGAATTGATTCTATATTATTGTTTTTGAAATGTTTAGTTATCATTTCTTTATCGTCTTCAAGTATATAATCGGAATTTTCACCCTTAATGAATAAAACCTCTCCATCATAAGTTGAATTGTTTGGAATTGATTTCCCCAATTCATTTATATTGGATTTGAGCGCGTCTAAATTCATTCTTAAAGCTAATTTTCCTTTGGTTTTCCAATACAGATTTTTCAACAAAAACTGTCGTACGCCTTTTATTTTAATGTATTCGCTGAGCATTTCATCGGCTTCTGAACGCGAAGTCAGTTCAGCTTCAGACAAAACGCTCAAACCTTGCAGAATATCTTGGTGGTGAGGCGAATAATATTTTGGCGCGATATCAACTACAATCAATTTTTCGACTTTATCTGGAAACATTGTCGCAAACATCATGGCCGTTTTTCCACCCATAGAATGACCTATGATGCTAGCTGTTTTTAAAGATTTCTGTTGAAAATAATCATTTAAATCTTCGGCTAACAATTCATAACTAAAAGCCTCGTCATGCGGACTTCTTCCGTGATTACGCTGATCGACTAAATGCACTTCAAATCCTTCTTCGCTGTATTGGTTGGCTAAGGTTTTCCAATTATCTCCCATACCTAAAAATCCGTGTAAAATGATGAGCGGATGTCCTTTTCCAATTATTTTTGAATGTAATTTCATCTTATTTCAATTTTTGTAAATATTGCTGAACAACACTTTCCAAACCTTCATACAGAGCTTCTGAAATTAATGCGTGACCGATGGAAACTTCGTCTAAAAAAGGAATTTCTTCAGCAAAATATGAGATATTTTTTAATGATAAATCATGACCAGCATTGATGCCTAAGTCAAGTTTTTGTGCCAATTCAGCGCATTCTTGATAAGGTTTTATGGCTGATTTTTTATCTTTCAGATAACCTAAAGCGTAAGCTTCTGTGTAAAGTTCTATACGGTCAGTTCCAGTTTTAGCGGCGGCTTCAATCATATCTGGTTGTGGGTCGATAAAAATTGAAGTTCTAATATTATGAGATTTAAATTCTGCTATGATTTCTTTTAAATAATCTGCATGTTTTACAGCGTCCCAACCCGCATTTGAAGTCAAAACATCTTCGGAATCTGGCACTAAAGTGACTTGCGCTGGTTTGTTTTGAAGCACCAAATCCATAAATTTTTGATTTGGATTGCCTTCTATGTTGAATTCTGTGTTTACAGTTTTAGAAAGTTTTCGCACATCATCGTAACGAATGTGTCTTTCATCAGGACGCGGATGGACGGTAATGCCTTGCGCGCCAAAGCCTTCTATGCGCTTAGCTGCTTCTATGACATCAGGCACATTGCCGCCGCGCGCATTTCTGAGCGTTGCTATTTTGTTAATATTTACACTTAGACGTATCATTTTTGAAATTTAAATTTTCAAACAAAAATACAATCAAATATGAGACTTTGCTTTCATTTTTCCGTATTTTGCAATAAAACAAAACTGATGGTTTGGCAAGAATTTATAGATACTAAAATTCAGCATATTGATATTTCTACAGAAATTTCAAGTTTGAAATCGGTATTCAGCAATCAAAATTTCAATCATTTACCCGTATTTTCAAAAGGCAATTTTATTGGTTGTATTCAGAAAGAAGATCTTACAGATTTGCCTTCAGAAGATAATTTAGAAAATCACCGGTATTTGTTGGATGTTTTTTTTACTGAAACCCATGAAACCAGCTTGGATTTGATTCATCAATTTGTGAATCACCAAACCAATTTGTTGCCAATTTTAGACGAGCAAAAAAAATACGTCGGCGCCATGAAACTTGTTGATGCTTTGGATCTTTTTGGCGAAAGTCCTTTTATTGCCAATGAAGGCGAAGTAATTATTTTAATGAAAGCGCTAGATAAGTTTGCGTTTAGCGAAGTTTCACAGTTGGTAGAATCGCAAAATGCTAAACTTTCTGGCATGTTTATCAGTGATTTGCAAAAGGATTTTGTCGAAATTACACTAAAAGTAGAACACCAGGGTTTAAATGAAATTCTTCAAACTTTTCGCCGTTACGATTATGAAATTAAAAGTGAGCATCCTGAAGATTTATTTACTGAAGATTTGAAAGAACATGCTGATTATTTAAATAAATATTTAGACATTTAGTCATTGAAAAAATATAATTCAAGATGCAAAAAGTAGCCATTTTTGGACAATCTTTCTATCCTGAAACTGAAAAATATTTGCAACAATTGTTGGAAGTTTTGGAACGACGAAAGGTTAATTTTGAAATTGAACAAAACTATTTGACACTGCTTCAAAACAAAAAAATGATTTCTAAAAAAAGAGATTATGAAACGTTTTCGGCTTTAGACAAAAGTTTTGATTTATTTTTCACCATTGGTGGCGACGGAACCATTTTGTCTGCGGTCAAATTCGTGAGAAATCTCAATATTCCAATTATCGGCATCAACACTGGTCGACTTGGGTTTTTAGCAACGATTCATAAAAAAGAAATTAAAGACAGCATTAATCAGATTTTGGACAGAAAATTTAAAGTTTCTGAAAGAACTTTGCTTGAAGTTTCTTGTGCACCAGAAAATGACATTTTGGAACCTTTTAATTTCGCACTAAATGAAGTAGCTATCAGCAGAAAAGACACCACTTCTATGATTACCATCGAAACTTGGTTGAATGATGAATTTTTGAATTCTTACTGGTCAGATGGTATTATTATAGCCACGCCAACAGGTTCCACTGGTTATTCTTTAAGTTGTGGTGGACCAATCATCACGCCAAAAACCGAAAGTTTGGTCATTACACCAATTGCACCGCACAATTTAAACGCCAGACCGCTCATTATTCCAGATAATCTTGAAATCAAATTAAAAATTTCAGGGCGTGAAAATCAATATCTTATTTCCTTGGATTCTCGACTGGCAAGTCTTGAAAACGACACCATTGTTTGTATAAAAAAATCAGATTTCAAAATCAATTTGGTTTGGCTAGAAGAAGACAGCTTCATTACAACTTTACGAAAAAAGCTACTTTGGGGACAAGATAAGCGCAACTAAAAACAATAAATTCCTTTTTAGAGTGTTTTAGATACAAAATATTTAAAATGTAATTCTGTGCGCACAATATTCATATATTTGCAAACTTTTGAAAATCTATGAGATATATAATACTGACCATCTCTGTTTTTTGTATCATGAACACTACATCAGCCCAAACTTATGAAGCCGGAATTTTGCTTGGCGGATTAAACTATGTTGGCGATGTTGGTTCGAGTTCTTTTATGAAACCTGGCGATTATTTGGCTAGGAAGAAAATTGCGTTTGGCGGTATTTTCAAATGGAATAGAAGTCCAAGGCATTCATTTAGGTTTTCTGTACTTAAAGGTGAAACTTTTGCAAACGACAATAATGCTGAAGATGGACGAAGAAACAATCGGGGTTTTAAATTTGAAACAGAAATTACGGAATTGTCTGCCGGGATAGAGTACACGTTTTGGGAATGGAATCTGCATGATTCTAAACGACCACAAATCACACCTTATTTATATTCGGGCATTACCTATTTTTTCTCCAACGAATTTTTTGAGCAAAATGATGAATTGGTTAAAGGAAGTGAAATTAGTAATTTCTCATTACCAATGGTGGTTGGTGTCAAAGGTACAATTTCCAGAAAGTTAATTTTGGCAGTAGAATTTGGTGCTCGATATACATTTACAGATAATTTAGACGGAAGTGCTTCAGAAGAAATTAGTAGTCAAACAAATTATCCTACCTTTGGCAATTCAAATATGAATGATTGGTATATTTTTTCGGGCATCACCTTGACTTATACCTTTGGCAGACGCCCATGTTATTGTAAATTTTAGTTGAAGAATGGACTATAAGTCACAAATAAATCCTGATAAACTCCCCGAACATATCGCCATAATTATGGATGGTAACGGGCGTTGGGCAAAAAAACAAGGTTTGATGCGCGTTAAAGGACACGAAAAAGGCACAAAGTCTGTTCGAGAAACTGTTGAAGCTTGTGCAGAATTGGGCGTAAAACACCTTACACTTTATGCGTTTTCAACTGAAAATTGGAATCGCCCAAAACTAGAAGTCCAAACCCTAATGCGACTTTTGGTGTCTTCACTAAAAAAAGAAATCAAAACATTTCAAGAGCACAAAATCAAACTCAGCACGATTGGTTGTATAGAAAGTTTGCCAAATAATGCACAAAAAGAATTGAAAGAAGTGATGCGTAAAACCGAAAAGAATACGCATATGACGCTCACTTTAGCCTTGAGTTATGGTGCAAGAGAAGAACTTGCACAAGCAGTAAGAAACATCGGCAAAAAAGTTAAAAATGATGTAATAGATTCCGAGGACATCGATGAATCTACAATAAATAATCATCTTTACACCCAAAATTTACCGGATGTAGATTTGATGATTAGAACAAGTGGTGAACAAAGAATCAGTAATTTTCTGCTTTGGCAAATAGCTTATGCAGAATTGTATTTCACAGAGATTCTTTGGCCAGATTTTAGTAAAAATGACCTTTTTGAAGCGATTTATAAATATCAAAAAAGAGAGAGAAGATTTGGAAAAACAAGTGAACAACTTTAAAAACAAATGTAAATTTGTAAAAACCCCGCTATGGTTATCACTAATAGCACTTGTCTTATTTTGCGCTACTGCAAACGCACAGAACGCACCTCAATCCAAAGGAAAAAAGTACACCATTGGCGAAATTATTGTCAGTGGCTCTACCAGTTATAACGAGCAAACGGTTATCGCTTTTACAGGGCTAAAATCTGGTGATGAAATCTACATTCCTGGAGAAAAAATAAGTAAAGTCCTAAAAAAAATGTGGGATTTAGGCTTGTTCAGCGACATTAATTTTTACTTGAAAAATGTAGACGGCAATACCGCCGACCTTGAACTTGAAATTGTTGAAGTTCCAAAACTAAAAGACGTTAAAGTACGTGGCGTCAAAAAGCGCAAACGCGAAGAGATTATAAAAGATAACGAAATTACTGGTGGCAAAAAAGTGACCGAAAACTATATCGTCAATTTAAGAAGCAATATTGAAGACAAATATCGCGAAAAGGGTTTTCTAAACGCACGCGCCAATATTACTACAAATGAAGTTGTTGATACCACAAACACCGACAATCTTGTCAATATGACTGTGAATATTGAAAAAGGTGATAAGGTAAAAATCAGTGAAATTAATATTGAAGGCAACGAAAAATTTTCTGACTGGAGAGTGAGACGAATGATGAAGACCAAAAAGAAAAATTTCTTTAGATTTTGGAAACGCTCAAAATTCATCAAAGAAGATTACGAAGCCGACAAAGAGAAAATAGTCAAAAAATTCAAAGAAAAAGGTTATCGCGATGCCAGAATTGTTGAAGATACAGTTATTACAAAATCTGATGACGATATTGCCATCAATATTGAAGTAAATGAAGGTGACCGCTATTATTTTGGAAATATAGAATTTTTAGGAAATTCAGAGTATTCAGACCAAGAATTAAGACAACTTGTCGGAATCAGAAAAGGCGACCCATATAATGGCACAGTTTTACAAAATAAAATAGCCAATACCGAAAAGCCAGACGCTGACGATATTACAAATTTATACCAAAACAACGGTTATTTATTTTCCAACATTACACCTGTTGAAACTAAAATTTACAACGATACCATAGATTTTGAAATTCGAATTAACGAAGGAAAAATAGCATATTTCAATGACATTAAAATTAAAGGTAACGAAAAAACCAATGACAATGTCATCTATAGAAATTTAAGAACACGTCCAGGTCAACAATACAGCAAACAAGACGTGATGAACACGATTCGCGAACTTGGGCAACTCGGTTTTTTCAACCCTGAAAATCTAGAACCAGAATTTAAAAATGTAGATCCACAAGCTGGAACTTTAGATTTAGAATATGTTGTGGAAGAACAAGGAAGTAGTCAAATTGAGCTTCAAGGTGGTTATGGTGGCGGTGGTTTCATCGGTACTTTAGGACTTCGATTCAACAACTTTTCTTTGAAAAATATTTTTAATAAAGAGGCCTACAAACCAATTCCAATGGGTGACGGACAATCTTTATCTTTACGAGCACAAGCCAGTATTTCGTTTCAGAATTATAGCTTGTCGTTTACAGAACCGTGGTTAGGCGGAAAACGCCCAGTTCAGCTGTCAGTTTCCTTATCACAAACTATTCAGTTTTTGTTCAATCCTTTAACTAGACGTGCAGATAACGACAGAAGTTTCACTATTTCTGGAATTAATGTAGGTTTAGCAAAACGACTTAGAGAACCTGATCAAAACTTCACGCTTTCCACTAATGTTGGTTACCAACATTTCGAATTGAATAATTATAATATTGGATTATTTAGATTCCCAAATGGAACATCTAATAATTTGTCATTCACATTAGGTTTAAATAGAAATAACACATTTAGAAATCCTGTTTTCCCCTTAGGCGGTTCAGAATTTGATTTATCTTTCAAATTTACTTTACCATATTCACTGTTCAACGATGTAGATTATGGCGAATTGAGGAATGAAAGACAAGAAGCTTTGGAAACTGAAGATGCTGATGCTTTAGCAGAAATTGACCAACAACGATTCAACTGGTTAGAATTTTATAAAGTGAAATTCAGTGGAGATTGGTATAACAGGTTGGTAGATAAATTAGTTTTAAGAACAAGATTTGAATACGGATTTTTAGGCGCATACAACAATGAACGTGGTATTCCACCATTTGAAAGATTCTTCTTAGGTGGTGATGGTTTGGCAGGTTTCGCCCTGGATGGACGTGAAATTGTTGCCCTTAGAGGTTATCCAAATCAGTCAGTTATGCCACGTAGCAGATCCATTTCTGGTGAAGAAAGTTTCAATGATGGTGCATCTATATACAATAAATACACCATGGAGTTACGTTATCCTATTACATTAAAACCATCAGCATCGATTTATGGTTTGGCATTTTTGGAAGGCGGTTCAACTTTTGATGATTTTAAAGATTTTACACCTTTTGAAATGAGCAGATCAGCCGGAGCCGGACTTAGAATTTTCATGCCCGCATTCGGTTTGTTAGGAATTGATTTCGGATACGGATTCGATCCTATTCCAGGCTCTAATACTGGTGCAAATGGTTGGGAAACTCACTTTATAATCGGTCAACAATTTTAATTGGCACGATTATTTCTTAAACTAAATCACAATGAAGAAAAAACTTTCATTTTTAATCATTATTTTCATCGCATTTCAAATGAATGCACAACGTGGGCTAAAAGTTGCTTACGTAGATATGGAATATATTTTGGACAATGTTCCAGAATACAGACAAGCCAGTGGTCAGTTAGAATCTAAAGCGCAACAATGGCGAACAGAAATTGAATCGAAACAAACTAAAATTGACAAGCTGAAAGATGAACTTGAAAAAGAACGACCACTGCTAACCCCAGAGTTGATTCAGGATATGGAAGATGAAATCGAATTTCAAGAAAATAAACTTTTGGAATACAGAAATAAGCGATTTGGCGTTTCTGGAGATTTCATTACACAAAAGAGGCAATTGATTCAACCTATTCAAGATCAGGTGTTTAATTCTATTCAAGAAATTGGTGAAAGCAGAGGTTACGATTTCATTTTTGAAAACTCCGCAGATGCATTACTTTTGTTTTCTGCAAAGCGACATGACATTAGTGAAATCGTTTTAAAAATGATTAAAAGAAACGCTAGAACTGATAACCAAGATGAAAACATTGTAGAAGAATTGGATGATTACAAATCTGTAGAAAAAGCAGAGCAAGACAGCATCCAAGAGAAAGAAAGGATTGCAGAGCGAGAGGAAAAAGAAGAAGAAAGACAAGAACAAATAGATGACCGAGAAAGTAGAAGAGATTCTATTAGAGCTGCGAGACAAAAAGAATTTGAAGAACGTAGAGAGCGAATTTTAAAACAAAGAGAAGAACGCGAACGCCAAAGAGATTCAATTAGAAAAGCAAGAGAAGATAATTAATTATAATCACTAAATTTAAATTTTAAAAATGAGAAAGTTAAAAACAATTGTAATAGCTTTAGTACTAACATTAGGCTTTACTTCAATGGCTGAAGCTCAGTCTAAAGTAGCTCACATCAATTCAAATGAGTTTGTACAAAACTTACCGAGTTACCAAGATGTGGTTTCCCAAATCGATCAATTAGAAAAAACCTACAGAAAAGAAATTGACGATTTGTTGAAAGAAGCAGAAAAAACCAACAAACGTTACCAAAGCGAAGCCAACTCCAAAACTGAAGAGGAAAACCAAAAAAGAGCAATGGAACTTCAGGAAATGCAACAATCTATTATGGAATATAGACAAACGGCTTCTGAAGATCTTCAGAAAAAACAAGAAGAGTTGATGCGCCCGGTTTTAGAAAAAGCAAGAGAAGTTATTCAGCAAGTTGCTAGAGATAAAGGATACGATTACGTATTGGATTCTTCACTCGGTGCTGGCGTACTTATGGCAGACGGCTACAATCTCATGGACGATGCTAAAGCTGCTATCGGAGAATAATTAAATTTTGAAATACCATAAAAAAAGCCATCTTTGTGATGGCTTTTTTTATGAAATAATTTTTTCAAATAATGTCAAATTCTCCCATTGTAATTTTTGATTCTGGACTTGGCGGCACTTCCATTCTCCGTGAAGTAATTATTCGGCTTCCACACGAAAATATTATTTATTTAGCCGACAGCAAAAACGCACCTTACGGCGAAAAACCGAAATCGGAAATCATTCGGTTAAGCCAAAAAAACACCGATTTAGCCATAGAATTTGGGGCAAAAATAGTTGTGGTTGCTTGCAATACCGCAACCACAAATGCCATTGATATTTTGCGAAAAAATTACAACATTCCATTTATAGGCATTGAACCTGCCATAAAACCGGCGGCATTAAACTCAAAAACAAAACGCATTGGAATTTTGGCAACCCAAGGCACTTTGTCCAGTGAATTGTTTCAACATACCAGCCAAACTTTTGCAAAAAACACCAAAGTTATTGAAGTCATTGGCAAAGATATTGTTGAAGCGGTTGAAAGCGGAAATTTAGAAAACCCTGTTTTTATTGAATGTTTAAAACATCAAATTCAAATTTTTATCGATGAAAATATTGACATTTTAGTTTTGGGATGCACACATTACCCATACATTATTCCAATATTGAAACAATTACTGCCAAAAACAATCGAAATAATCGACTCCGGAAATGCCGTTGCCAAACAAACTGAAAATGTACTTCAGGCTCAAAATCTAATAAATTCATCAACAGAATTCGGAAAACTCAAGATTTTCACCAACAAGCCTAATGAAAACATAATCCACAAACTGAATCCTAATTTTAATTTAGAAAAAATCGCTTTCAAAGATTTTTAAACATAAACACATTCAGCAAAAAAAGTAAATTCAGATTTTTCAGATTGAAGTTTCCTATTTAGATAAATTCCTTATTTTCGCAAATCATTTGAAATCAATGAAAAATGAGTAAGAAATTTCCTGAATACAAAGGGCTTGACCTACCAAAAGTTGCTGAAGACATCACTAAATTTTGGGACGACAAAAATATTTTCCAAAAAAGTGTAGACAGTCGAGAAGGCAAAGAATCTTTTGTCTTTTTTGAAGGTCCGCCATCTGCCAACGGCATGCCAGGCATTCATCACGTTATGGCGAGAAGTATAAAGGATATTTTCTGCCGTTACAAAACGCAAAAAGGCTTTCAAGTCAACAGAAAAGCTGGTTGGGATACGCATGGTTTGCCCGTGGAACTCGGCGTGGAAAAAGAACTGGGAATTTCTAAAGAAGATATTGGCAACAAAATTTCAGTAGAAGATTACAACAAAGCTTGTAAAGAAGCCGTCATGCGCTACACTGATGTTTGGAACGATTTGACCAAAAAAATCGGTTATTGGGTAGATATGGAAAATCCGTACGTAACCTACAAATCCAAATACATGGAAACTGTTTGGTGGCTGTTGTCAGAAATTTACAAAAAAGGACTGATTTACAAAGGTTACACCATTCAGCCCTATTCGCCAAAAGCAGGCACAGGTTTGAGTTCGCATGAGTTGAACCAACCTGGCACTTACCAAGATGTCACAGACACTACGGTAACAGCGCAATTCAAAGCAAAAAAAGAAACTTTACCTGAAAAATTACAAAAAATTGAAGGCGATATTTATTTCCTAGCTTGGACAACCACGCCATGGACTTTACCAAGTAACACGGCTTTGACTGTTGGTAAAAAAATTGAATACGTTTTAGTAAAAACTTTCAATCAATATACTTTTGAACCGATAAACGTCATCGCAGCAAAAGCTTTAGTAGGAAAACTTTTCAAAAAGAAATACAAAGCTGTAGAATCTAAAGATGAACTTAAAGATTACAATAAAGAAGACAAAAAAATACCATATTTTATTTCTGAAAGTTTTTTAGGTAAAGATTTGTTAGAAAGTCGCTATGAGCAGCTTTTACCTTACGCCAAGCCATTTTATACTCCTGAAAATGCATTTCGCGTGATTGCCGGAGATTTTGTCACTACAGAAGATGGAACCGGAATTGTCCACACCGCGCCAACTTTCGGTGCAGACGATGCCTTGGTTGCCAAACAAGCAGAGCCTGAAATTCCAGGAATGCTCGTTAAAGACGAGAACGATAATCTTGTACCTTTGGTGAATCTTAAAGGGAAATTCAGACCAGAAATGGGTGAATTTGCTGGCAAATATGTCAAAAATGAATATTACGAAGATGGTAAAGCGCCTAAAAAATCTGTTGACGTAGAAATCGCCATCAAACTGAAAGAAGAAAACAAAGCATTCATTGTTGAAAAATACGTTCACTCCTATCCTAATTGCTGGCGTACAGACAAACCAATTCTGTATTATCCATTGGATTCGTGGTTCATCAAAGTCACTGAATTCAAAGACAGAATGCACGATTTGAACAAAGAAATTAACTGGAAACCAAAATCTACTGGCGAAGGTCGATTTGGCAACTGGTTAGCCAATGCCAACGACTGGAATTTATCCAGATCCAGATATTGGGGCATTCCGCTACCAATTTGGCGAACTGAAGATGGTAAAGAAGAAAAAATAATCGGTTCGATTGAAGAACTTAAAAACGAAATTTCAAAATCAATCGACGCTGGATTTCAAAACAAGGATCCTTATGCGGAGTTTGAACCTGACAATTTCAGTGAAGAAAATTACGAGAAAGTTGACTTACATAAAAACACTGTCGATCAGATCACTTTGGTTTCAGAAACCGGAAAACCGATGAAACGCGAAGCCGATCTCATCGATGTTTGGTTCGATTCTGGCGCCATGCCTTATGCGCAATGGCATTATCCTTTTGAGAAGCCCCCTAAATCCCCCGATGGGGGACTTGATAGTCCTAAGTATCAAACTGCGAGGAAGTCTTCTTATCCTTTTTTAAAAGAAAAAGCTGAAAACAGAAAAAACAATCCAACGCAAGCTGAAAAAATTTTATGGGAATATCTAAAGACTAAACAACTTGGCGGTTATAAATTTAGAAGAGAACACATAATCGATGAATATATTGCTGATTTTGTTTGTCTAGAAAAAAGCTTGATAGTTGAAGTTGATGGTGGTTATCATAACGATCCAAAAATTAGAAAAAACGATGAATTCCGTAGTGAATTTCTAAAAGAAAAATTCGGATTCGATGTGATTCGGTTTTCCAATGAAGAAGTCATTGGGAATTTAGAAAGTGTTCTGGAAAAAATAGAAAACGCCCTGTTTAAATCCCCCCTTAGGGGGTTAGGGGGCTTCAGAGCCGACTTTATCGCCGAAGGTGTGGATCAAACCCGTGGATGGTTTTACACACTTCACGCCATAGCCACAATGATTTTTGACGATGTTGCCTATAAAAATGTAGTGTCCAATGGTTTAGTTTTAGACAAAAACGGACAGAAAATGTCCAAACGTTTAGGCAATGCCGCAGATCCATTTGAGACTCTGAAAACTTATGGTCCAGATGCCACACGTTGGTATATGATTTCCAACGCAAATCCTTGGGACAATTTGAAATTCGATTTGGATGGTATCGGAGAAGTTCAGCGTAAGTTTTTTGGCACACTTTACAACACCTACTCTTTCTTTTCGATGTATGCCAATTTGGACAATTTCGACTATAAAGAAAACGACATTGAGCTGGCAAAACGTCCAGAAATTGACCGTTGGATTCTATCAGAATTGAATACACTTATCCAAACTGTAGATCAATTTTACGGTGATTACGAACCGACAAAAGCCACACGTGCTATTTCTGATTTTGTTCAAGAAAACCTAAGCAATTGGTACGTGAGATTGAGCCGAAGAAGATTCTGGAAAGGCGAATACAAGTCGGACAAAATTTCAGCTTACCAAACTTTGTTCACTTGTTTGAAAACCATTGCAGAAATTTCTGCACCGGTTGCGCCATTTTATTCAGATAAACTTTATAAAGATTTAACTTCAAGTATACAAGGAGAGTTTGAAGAGAGCGTACATTTGACTGAGTTCCCAAAATACGATGAAACTTTTGTCGATAAAGATTTGGAGCATAAAATGCAAATGGCACAAACGATTTCTTCATTAGCTTTATCGCTTAGAAAAAAAGAAATGATTAAGGTCAGACAGCCTTTGGAACGGATTATGATTCCAGTTTTGGATGAAAAAATCAAAACACAGATTGCTGATGTAGCCGATTTGATAAAATCTGAAATCAACGTGAAATCTATAGAATTCATCGATGATGCTTCAGGAATTTTAGTCAAAGAAATCAAACCGAATTTCAAAGTTTTAGGCCCGAGATTCGGCAAAAACATGAAACTTGCCGTTCAAGCCATCAAAGCGATGAATCCTGAAGATATTGCTAAAATAGAACAGCAAGGTCACATCGAATTAGAGATTGAAAACACCGCTACAAAAATTGGCTTGGATGAAGTTGAAATTATTTCACAAGATATTGAAGGCTGGCTAGTTTCAAGCGGAAATGGCTTGACTGTTGCGCTAGATGTTACTTTAAATGAAGATTTGGTCAACGAAGGCATTGCTAGAGAATTGGTCAACAGAATTCAGAATTTAAGAAAAGATTCTGGGCTGGAAGTGACAGACAGAATAAACGTGAGTTTGAAATATGACAAGCAATTGGAAACTGCCGTTAACCAAAATATAGATTATATAAAAACTGAAACATTAACCGATAATTTAAATATTAATACCGAAATTCAGGACGGATTACCAATTGAGTTTGATGATGTGAGCACCGTTTTGAAAATCGAAAAAAACAAATGAACATGACAGCAGAAACAAATACTAAAGAAAGATATTCTGATGCTGATTTGGCAGAATTCAAAAAATTGATTCAAGATAAAATAGAAAAAGCCCAGCATCAACTCGATTTGTATGAACAGGCGTTCAAAAATGGAAGTGCTAACGATACTGAGGACACAGCTCCAACTTTCAAGTCTTTTGACGATGGAAGCAATACATTGAGCAAGGAAGCCAATTCTCAATTGGCAATTAGACAAGGGAAATTCATCCGTGATTTGAAAAATGCCTTGATCAGAATAGAAAACAAAACTTACGGCATTTGTCGTGTCACCGGAAAGCTAATTAGAAAAGAAAGGCTTTTACTTGTGCCACACGCCACCTTGAGTATTGAAGCAAAAAATCAACAATAAAACAAAAAACTCCCAATTTTCGGGAGTTTTTTTATTTTAACCAAGTCTTGTAAGGTGATTTACTCAACACAGAATTATAATATTTTGGATCTCCAGTAACTTCTTCACCTAGCCAATTTGGTTTTGGGAATTTCTCATCAGCGGAGTTGAGTTCAATTTCGGCAACAAATAAACCTTCATTTTCGCCATGAAACTCATCGATTTCAAAAACATGTTGGTCTTTTTTTACTAAAAAACGTGTTTTTTCTATAATTCCGGGTTCACAAAGTTTCAAAAGTGATTGTGCTTCTTCTACATAAATTTCTTTTTCCCATTCAAATCTAGACGTTCCATCTGATGAAGATTCGCCTTTGACGGTTAAAAATCCAGAATTTCCATAAATTCTGACCCGAACCGTTCTTGATTTATTTGAATTCAAAAAACCTTGAGAAATTGACTGACTTTCGTAAGCTTCTTCCTTGAAATTATTAGAAGTCACCAAGAATTTGCGTTCAATTTCCTGCATAATTAAGCCTTGTAATTTTCCGCAATAGCTTTTGCTAAAGTTGAAAATTCTTCATCTGTAAAAGATGCTTTCTTTTCAAATCGCATATCGTCCATGCTTTGTAACGGAATGAGATGCACATGAACGTGCGGTACTTCTAAGCCAACAACAGCCATGCCGATTCGTTTGCAATCTACGCTAGCTTCCAAAGCATGAGCCACTTTTTTAGAAAATGCCATCAAATCTAAGTAGGTTTGGTCGTCTAAATCAAAAATTTTGTTGACTTCCTTTTTTGGAATGCATAAAGTATGACCCTTTGCATTCGGATTAATATCTAAAAAAGCAAGAAAATCATCGGTTTCTGCAACTTTGTGTGAAGGAATTTCACCTGAAATAATTTTAGAAAAAATGGATGCCATAGTTTTTATTTTTGAGATTTATTTTTTTCTTCCAGTTCGGCTTGAAATTCTTCCATAACTGGTTTCACGGTACTTTCGGGAATGTCTTCAATACGAATATACATTAAACCGTCCACAGAATTATTGAACAATGGATCTACATTAAACGCCACTACTTTTGCATTTTGTTTGATGTATTTTTTAATCAAAACCGGCAATCTGAGATTGCTAGGTTCTATTTCATCTATGATTTTATCGAATTTGTTCAAATTGGCTTGGGTAGCATCAAACACAAAGTCCTTGTCCGCATCTTTCAGTTTCACTTTGAATTCTTTTTTCGGACGAACAAATTGTGCCATATAAGGATCGTAATAATTGGATTTCATGAATTCAATCATCATGGATTTTGAAAAATTTGAAAATTGATTGCTGATACTCACGCCACCAATTAAATATTTATGTTCTGGATAACGTAATGTGCAATGCACGATGCCTTTCCATAGCAAAAATAACGGCATTGGTTTTTGCTGGTATTCTTTGGTGATAAAAGCGCGTCCCATTTCTATGGATTCGCTTAAAGTTTTGTAGAGTTCGGGTTCAAATCGAAACAATTCATTCAAATAGAAACCATCAACACCGTATTTTTTAAAAATATCACGTCCAAGTCCCATTCTGTAAGCGCCAGCTATTTTTTGGGCTTGGTTGTCCCACAAAAACATGTGTTGGTAATAATCGTCATATTTGTCCAAATCTATCGCTTTGTTGGTGCCTTCGCCCACACTTCTAAAAGTGATTTCGCGCAATCTGCCAATTTCTAATACAATATTTGGAATTACTTTTCTTTCAGCAATAAAAACTTCATAATTATTGCTTTCTAACAAACGTTTGGATTGATCTCGACAAGCCTGAATGTCTTTTTCAATGTCTTCTAAACATACTTCATTGGCAATGTTTTTTGGCGGACGTTTTATGGGAAATTTAATTTGCTTTGGCAAGTTTTTCAGTAAATTTTGCTTTTCGTAAGCATTGGCCAAAAAGTAAGTTTTCTGCCTAATGAAAGTAGTAAAACTTTCTAAATTTTCATATTCATTCTGTTCTGAAATACTGATGGAATTGCCGATTCTGACTTTAATATTGCGCTGTTTTTGCTTCAGCATTTCGCTAGGCAATTTTGCGGTTCTCAAAGAATCGTTCAATTTAGCAAAACGATAAAATGAAGCTGAGTTTTTTGCATGAAAATACACTGGAATAATCGGCACATTTACTTTTTTAATCAAGCGCATGGCTTCGGAAGTCCAAGGTTTATCTACAATATTTCTTCCATCGATATGCGTAGAAACTTCGCCAGCGGGAAACACGCCAAATGGATGTCCGTCTTTGATGTGCGCCAATGCTTCCTTTAAACCAGAAACGCTGGATTTTGCGTCTTTCCTGTTTTCAAAAGGATTGACAGGCATCACGTAAGGTTTCAATGGCAATAAACGATGTAATAAAAAGTTGGCCACAACTTTGTAATCTGGTCTGGCTTCCAAAAGTAATTTCAACAGAATTAAACCGTCAACAGCACCGAGCGGATGATTGGAAACCGTTACAAAAGGGCCGTTTTTTGGAATTCTTTTTAAATCTTTTTCTGGAATTTCGAATTCAACGCCCAAATCTAAAAGTATGGCATCGATGAATTCAACGCCCTCAAGATGAGTGTATTTATCGTAGATTTTGTTCAAATCTGAAATTCTTGTGGCTTGCATGATGAATTGTCCCATCAAATTTCCAAGGACACCAAACTTGTTCAAATTCAAGCCTTTTGCAATTTCTTTTGCCGTAATAAAACTCATATGCTGTTAGGTTGTAATTCGTAAATATAACAAAGTTTGTCAATAGCCTAAACGCTGTTTTGTCAAGAAAATTAGATTCTTCCAAATATAATCGGAATTTAATGCAAACTTATTATTTTGAAAAAGTGAAAGAATTCAAAAATCTTAAGAAATTTAAGTGGGTTTATTGTCCTTCAAAAGATCTCTGATTTCAGCCAGTAATTCTATGTTTTTTGGAGTTGTTTCCGTTTGGTCGGTTTCATTTTCTGCTTTGGTTTTTAGACGGTTAAAAATTTTGATTACTACAAAAATACTCAAAGCAATAATTACAAAATCGGTGATAACTTGAATGAAACTACCATAATTCACACTGACTAATTCTTGGATAATTTCGCCATCAGATTCAATTTCTTTTTGAAGCGTAAACTTGAGATTTTCAAACTTGACGCGACCCAATAAATATCCGATAAATGGCATTATTACATCATTCACAAGTGAGGATACAACTTTGCCGAAAGCCGTCCCGATAATGATTCCAATTGCCATGTCAAACATGTTTCCTTTGACCGCAAATTCCTTGAATTCTTTGATTATTTTCATGCTAAAATGAATTTTTGAAACTGAAAAATACATTTTTATTTAAAAGCAGATTCAATCAATTTCATTTTTTAGTCTGAATTTAAAACTGCAGATTTCAACTTCTTCAGAAATTTGTGACTGAATTACAAGACAAAATTCACTTCATTTTCACAAAATTTTAATAACTTCAAAGCCATATTTCATCAACTTCAAATTGATTTTAAAAATGAAAAACTTCAAGTATTTACTCCTGTTTTTTTGTGTATCTTTTTTCTTTTCCTGTTCAAATCAAAACGATTCTGAAGATGAGGATAAAGAAAAATTTAAAACTTTTGTTTCACAATTTACTTCCGGACAAATTTCTATTGCAGATCCTATAATCATTGAGTTTCCACAAATTATCAATCAATATTCTAGCACGCAAAAACTACCTCAAGAATATCTGGAAATTTCACCAAAAATAGACGGTGAACTGAAAATTATTGACGGCAAACGCCTAGTTTTTCAACCTGAAAAATACTTTCAATCTGGTCAAAAATATGAAGTTGAACTTAATTTAGAGAAATTTTATGATGACTTGGAAAGTGAATTTGAAGTTTTCGAATTTACTTTTGAAACCATCACACCAGATTTTAAAATTAGTTTCAAAGATTTACAATCTTACGACGACCAATGGCAATATTTAAATGCCGTTGTTGAAACTTCAGATTTGATGAATTCTGAAGATTTAAAAAAAGCCATAACAGCAGAGCAAAAAGATAAAGATTTAAAAATAAAATTTGAAAATGAGGATACTGAAAATACTTTCTTCAGCTTCAAAATAGATAGCATTCGTCGCCACAAAACTGGCTCAAAACTTATCCTATCTTGGGATGGAAGCGAAGTTGGTGCCAAAACTTCTGGCGAATACGAATATAACATTCCAGGCGAAATGGATTTTCAGGTTTTGGAGGTGAAAACCTCAACCGGCAACAATCCAAAACTCAGCATCAATTTTTCTGAACGCATTTCAAGTTCGCAAAATTTCCTTGGCTTGATAGAAATCGACGGCAAAAATGATTTCAATTTTGAAGTTGATGGCAATTTGCTCAATATTTATCCCAAACAAAATTTCTCTGGAAATGTAGAATTGAAAATCAACAAAAACATCACCAATCAAAAAGACGAAACACTTACCCAAGAATTCTCTGGATTCGTGACTTTTAAACAACTAAAACCCGGCGTAAAATTGATTTCAGAAGGTGTTATTTTGCCCAATGCCAAAGAAAATCCGTTTTATTTTGAAGCCGTGAATTTGTTGGCGGTTGATGTCAGCATTATCAAAATTTACGAAAACAATATTTTGGATTTTTTACAAGATGGCGATTTGAACAATACAAGTGCTTACCAAATCAAAAAATCAGGTAGATTGATTGCTAAAAAAACCATTCCGCTGATAGAAAATAAAGTTGACCATGACGGAAAATGGACAGCACACGCTATTGATTTGGCAAAAATTTTTGAACTCGACAAAGCCAGTATTTATCAAGTTGAAATCAGTTTCAATAAAGCTTATTCGCTCTACAATTGTGACGAATCTAGCGAAGAAAAAATCAAAAATTTCAAAGTCAACACCAACACAAAAACAGAAGATTTTGGCGAAGAAGAAAACAATTTCTGGAACAACAAATCTAACCGAAGACGAAGTTATACTTACAATTGGCGAGAAAGAGAAAATCCTTGTCACGATGCTTTTTATAACGATGATAATTTTATTTCAAGCAATTTACTGGCATCAGATTTGGGCATAATCATCAAGAAAAGCGAAAACGGAAAATATCTGTTTTCAGCCAGCAATATTCTAACCGCTGAACCAATTTCCGGTGCTGAAATAAAAGTTTTCAATTACCAAAAACAAAACATCGCCACTGTAAAAACCGGCGAAAATGGTTTTGCAGAATTAGAAACTTCAGAATATCTAAGTTTCGCTACAGCAAATTATCAAAGCGATTTTGCCTACCTTAAAATAGATGATAACCAAGCGCTGCAAACCAGTAATTTTGATGTTTCTGGTAAAAGCGTAAAAAATGGCATCGATGGATTTTTATATACAGAACGAGGCGTGCACAGACCTGGCGACGATATTTTTCTCACATTTGTGCTGAATGATCACGCCAATCCAATTCCTGAAAATTATCCTGTAAAATTGAGTTTTACCGATCCCAGCGGCAGACTGATTCATGAAGAAGTAAAAAATCAAAGTATTGGTAACTTTTACGCTTTCAAACTTCAAACTGAAGATAACGATCCCACTGGAAACTGGACTGCAAACCTAAGCATAGGCGATGTGAATTTTCAGAAAACATTGAGAATTGCCAGCGTCAAACCAAACCGACTGAAAATAAAATTATCATCAACCAATGAAGTTTTGAAAGCCAATGCTGTAAACACATTTCAGCTACAAACACAATGGCTCACCGGTGCAACAGCCAAAAACTTAGATTTTGAAGTTGAAACTGAAATTAAAACACTGCAAACGCCATTTGAAAAATTCGAAAATTACAATTTTAACAGTCCAACCCGTTCATTTGAAAGTCAAGAACTCGCCAAAATTGAAGGAAAAGTTGATGGTTTTGGGAAAGACACTTTTTATCCTGAATTCAACATCAACACCAAAGCGCCAGGCATGCTGAAAGCCAATTTCCTAACCAAAGTGTTTGAAGGCGGCGGCGATTTTTCTATTGATGTCCAATCAAAAAAACTTTCGCCATTTAGTCATTATGTCGGCCTGAAATCCTTGAAAGAACAACCCAACAAAGTTTTTGATACCGGTGAAAATCTTGAATTTGAAACTATTAGTCTCGACCAAAGTGGCAACACAGCAGGTCGACGCCAATTGGAAGTTAAAATTTACAAAATCAACTGGCGTTGGTGGTGGAATCGTGGACGCGACAATTTATCTGAATTTGAACAAGCCAAAAAACACCAAGCCTACAAAAGTTTTGAAATCACTGGTGATCAACTTGGAAAAGCAACTTTTTCAATTAATATTCCAGATGAAGATCGCGGCAGATATTTATTTAGAATTACAGATACCAACAGCGGTCACAGCACTGGCGATGTTTATTATTTTTACAGCAATTGGTGGAGAAACGACTCTGGAAATACTCCGAGTTCTGACTTGATT
>JBHEPM010000017.1:0-303 GCA_046260295.1 Psychroflexus sp. | reverse complement strand
GAAGTGAAGGAAAAGCTTTGTTGACCGTGGAAAATGGCACAGAGATTTTAAGCAAAAAATGGGTGGATACACAAAAAGGAATGACGACCACCAATCTGGAAATTACTGAAAATATGGCACCGAATGTGTACGTGAGCATTACATTATTGCAAGCCCACAAACACACCAAAAACGATTTGCCAGTCAGAATGTTTGGCGTTATTCCGCTAGAAGTGGAAAATCCAAACAAAAAACTTCAGCCGAAATTAAATGCGCCAGAATCTACCCGACCTGAATCTGATTTTGAAGTTGAAGTCTCAGAAG
>JBHEPM010000169.1:3353-3638 GCA_046260295.1 Psychroflexus sp. | reverse complement strand
GTCTTGTATTCTTCTACAATTTCCCATTCTAAATCATCTGAATTTACTTCTTTTTCATTTTCAGTTAATTGAACTTGATTTGTATTTAAGTCATGTTCAAAATCTCTGACACCGATCATAGCTAGATGAATATCATTCTGATCGTCAACATCCATAATGTCTACTTTTTTGAAAATCACCTTGTTTTCACTGGCATTGAAATTCAAAATTGCCAGTGTTCGGTCTGATTTTAAAATTTGTTTGGCTTCATTTTCAGATTTTACAACACTGCTTTTCACCATAGAA
>JBHEPM010000169.1:0-3343 GCA_046260295.1 Psychroflexus sp. | reverse complement strand
AGATGTAACAAACAACAGGAATAGCAATTTAAAAATGTTGAGTTTCATATGTGTTTCAGCATGATTGGTTTAAAAAACAACGTTAATTTTAAACGTTGTTTTTTTTAAAGATGCTTTTAAAGTAATAAGGCAAACTAAATTCTACTTAAAATTAATATCCTTTTTTCTTCATTTCCCGATATTCATCTTGCGTAAAAGTTTCTAGGTTTTCTTCCAAATTCAAATTATCATTTTCACTAATATTGATATCTAACGCATAAATATGCCTGCCTTTTACTTTTAAACCAAGTATAATTCCTGGCAAATCTGTGTAAGAATGTGGTCCGATTGAGACTGGAATTTCTGTAGTAAACCATGCTTCTGCAAATCCAAATTCATAAGGATCTCCAACTTTACTCACGGCTTTTTGACACCTAAATCCTAAAATATTTTTATACTCGTCAACTATTTCCCAAGAATAATCTCTTTCAAACTCAACTAAAACCGTTTTACCTTTAAATTTGCCATATTGATATTTCTTAGAATTTTCTATATCGATATAATAATTATCAGTTTGTAAAGCCACAATTTCTATCACAGCATTATTTGAATCGTCCATTTCTAAATTCTCAATGATTTGATAAGTGGCATATTGGTTGTTGAATTTTAACTTTGTAAATGCTTTGTCGTTCTTTAAATATGATTTACTCTGATTTTCAAAATTCAGAAAAGATTCCTTATAATCTATTGATTCAATTTTTGAAGTATCCTTAGAAAATCCAATATAATCAACACCATATTCTATCTCTCCAGAAAAATTTTGAGAATATGAATAGAAATATGAAAGCAATGATATGAAGTAAATAAAAATTTTCATAAGTAAAATTTAAAAACCTGGCAAAGCCAGGTTTTATTTCTATTAATTGTGTTTTTTTATTGTTGCTTTAACTTTTGACCAGTCTGATCCATGTCCATTATCATCATCCATACAGTTTGAATGGCTTGCCTCTGCAACTTTCATAGAATTATCCCAACTTAGACCTTCTCCCATTTGGTAATGTGTTCTAAAAGTTTGTTCAGCTAGATGATCGCAGTTTATACCTCCTAAGGTTATCTCTGAAGTTTTACTATTTGCAGCAAAACTAATACTAACAATCAAAATTGTAAAAATAGATTTTTCATTTTAAAATTATTTAAAAAAGTTAAACTATCAGTTTTAAATCATAACAAGGATTTAATCTTCTTAAAAGAAGTTGAGATCTAATGAAAAAACTTATCTTTGTATTTCTGTTTTGAGATGTGTTTTTTCAATGCATTTCTGTGAGGAGTCTCTACCTGGTAGAGACTTTCTCTTTTTAATTAATTAGAAGAAAACGCTCATTGTTAATATGTTTTCAGCAAACTTAAAAAAAAATAAACGTTTCGCACTAGTTATAAATGTTAAAGTTTAAAATGAATTGCTGTTTATATGTTTACAAAAGAAACTCTAATAACTCAAATCGATGTCTGCTTTTATGCGATCCAAGACTTGGGCGAGTTGTAAGCTGAAATCCAATGGCAATAAATCGCTTTCTGTTTTAGCATTTGCGATACAAGCATTCACTTCTTCAATTTCATGAACATAGCCATTGCCTTTGTAGGGAAGTTGGATTTTTTCTACGGAATTCTGATTTTCATCAAAGATTTCCAGGCATTCCGATTGGTGAAAACGGCGGTGTAATTTTAAACTTCCTTGTGTCCCGTAAATACTTGCTTCCGTTGGCGTGTTGCATTCAAAAGTTGATTTCAAAATTGCATTTTCGCCCGTTGAAAACCCCAGCAACATACTGCAAAAACTATCAACATCAGTTGAAGTTTTTCGAGCCATGGCTTTGATTTTGTCTGGATTTCCCAAACATAACAAACTCAAAAATACTGGATAAATACCAATATCCAATAAGGAACCGCCACCAAGAGATTTGTTGAATAACCGGCTTTCAGTATCAAATTCTGGCTTGAAACCGAAATCGGCTTCAATTGAAATGAGCTTGCCAATTCGGTTGTTTTTTAACACATCCAACAACTTTTTCGTACTTGGCATAAAACGCGTCCAAATGGCTTCCATCAAAAAGCAATTTTGTGCTTTGGCTTCCTCAATTAATTCACGGGTTTGCGTGGCATTTAGACACATCGGTTTTTCACAAAGGACATGTTTTTTTGCCTTTAAACAATGCATGGCCAATTCAAAATGAAAGGCATGTGGCGTGGCGATGTAAATTATATCTACTTTTGGATCAACAATCAATTCGTCGTAATTGCCATAAGCCTTTTCAGCTTTAAATTTTTGTGCAAAAGCATCGGCTTTATCTTTCGTCCGTGAAGCAACTGCAAAAAGTTTAGAATCTTGAACTCTAAGTAAATCTTCAGCAAAAGTGTGGGCAATTTTTCCTAAACCCAGGATGCCCCAATTGAATGTTTTCATAATCTTGAATTGTCTTTTTCAAAGTTAAGAGAAATGTTTTAATTTTTTGATAAAACTAAAAATAAGTAGTTTTAAAAGCTCTCTTCTAACACATAAATAACTGAATATCAAATAAATATAATTTAATATCGAATTTCACAGGTAATAGTAACCAGAAAGATCGCCAACAAATGCTCAAAAAAGCACCAAATATTATTTTTGATATTGCGATTTTTCTTAAATTCAAAACATGAACAAAAAGATATTTTTCCTGCTCAGTTTGCTTGCCTTGCTTTTTGTGGGTTTTGTTTTGAATTCAGAAAGTTTTGAAGTTCAGAATACAAGTCAGTCTAATGAATCTATTGCTGAAGTTGAAAATATTCCGAAACATTTTGAAAACTGTGAATTTGACGGCATAAAATTGCATGGCAAAGTTCAGTTTGTGAACAATTTTCCAGATATCAAAATTCAATATGTGGAACATTTCCCAGACATCAAAGTGAAATTTGTGGAGAATTTCCCCAACGACTGCGGTGAATGGCAGGAAGTTGAAAATTTCCCGGATTTTAAAGTTCAAGTGGTTGAACAGTTTCCCGACTTAAAAGTCAAAAAAGTAGAACATTTTCCGGGCATGGAGTAATTTCAAATTTAGCGTTTCAAACTTATAAGCCTAAAAACTGATTCACTTGAAGTGATTTTCTGGAAGTCAAAGCGGCAGTAAAATTGCATCGTAAAGTCTTGCCACTCGTCTCAAATATCATTCATACCAATTTAAACATCAAATAACGCTATTAAACGCATTTATTTTTCCTTCTATTTCCTTGTTCATGATTTCCGTAGCCCAGCTATGCAAATCAATCACAGCGTCATATAAGAAAAAATAAATTTTGTTTTCTTAACGGCTTTTCATATTCAAATTGGTAT
>JBHEPM010000168.1:0-3667 GCA_046260295.1 Psychroflexus sp. | reverse complement strand
GAATAGTATCATTTTGAATTATCAAAAATGCTACAGTTTTGTTATCTTTTAAATATTTTTCAAATTGATAGCTTTTGCCGTTAACTCCAATTTTCTTTGGAACTTTCCCGTCTTTTGACTTTGGAAATTGAAATTCGCTTTTTCCTTTCTCAATATTTCGTGACGGAAATTTTTTATGGTCATTTATGTCAGCGTAATTATAAATGATAAATCTGCCAACTTTGCAAGAGTAAAAAGTCGTAAAAATAATTATCACTAAAATTACAATGTTTCTTCTGTTCATATTTGTTTATTTCAGGGTTTAAATTGGCTATAACGGTCTCGCATATCGACTCGTTGCGGGAAAATTAGCAATTATTTTTCGATTTTTGATTTTAACTTCCAAAAAATCTCAAAACTTCGATTTTATCAGAAACTCCGCAATGAGCGATATGCAGTGTTGTGCAATGGCTTTTTACTTTTCGATTTATCACAAAATCCCAATTTAAAATCAAATTTTTCGTTTCAGAAATTTCGTTTTTATCAGTTGAAATCCGAGTTAAATTAATCTCAGATTTTTGTCGTCAGAGTCAAATCGAATGTATTAAAATCGCCTGTTTTATCGAATTTATCATCGATTTCTGAAAATCAAATTAATCCGATATTTCCATTATCAGAATCGAATCGACTTTACCAAAAATTCCAGAATTTTCGAACTTGTCAACTATCATTTGCAGAAAAATCAGAATCTAATTTCCAGAATCAAATTAACGTAATCATTTTGAAAATCATACTCGAAAAACGGAAATTTAAGATTCGTCAATTATTTTCCAAAAACAAAATTCTTAGCTTTTGCACAACGGTTCGCGTATATGGTTTGTGGCGGGCAAATACGCTATTAGTTTCAGTTTATAAATTCATTTTTTAAAAATACACAAAACTTCGAATTAGGCACAAATTCCGCCATAAACTATATGCGCTGTTCTCTGCTGGCTTTCTTACGTCCTGCTTGTCATTCAGCGTTGGCAAAACCATACTCTTTGACAAGTTTTGGTGTAGCGTTGGCTGGTGTGACTTGGCAATGTGTATGGTTTTAAGCGTTGGCATTAGGCAATTATAATATGAGTTGCAAATAACGTATGTGGTGCACTCACAAGATTAATGTCAAATTTTAATGATGGTTCAACTCTAGAACTTGCATTATGAATTCTAAAGGATATCTGCCAACCTTCATTTAACGAAACTAACAAAGTCGTGGTCGAATTATCCTGGTAAACGATTTCGATTAGTCTTGATGGCAATCTTAATTTAGGTATTCTTGCTTTTGGTTTAATACTTTCAAAAGGCAAATTTAAAGTTCCGTTTAAATTGTAGGCTTGAATTTCTACTTTTTGATTTCCTTTGATAACTTTGTAAAAGTCTTGGTTACCAATTAAATATTGAACAAGATTTTCAGCTACAATATTGGGGTTTTCTTTATCAAGTCTCAAAAGCTCTTTTCTAAAAGCATTCAAAATTGGAATGTAAACAACTTGATGCATATTTTCAATCGAAGTCCATTTTGTTGATCCGTCCGTTGCTTTTAGATTCGCCAACATATCAAAAATTGGTTTGATTTCATCAAAGTAATTTTTTGAGCAAGGAACTCCTAACCATTTCTCTCCAAAGTCAATGTTTAATGATAATCTAGAATGCTTTACAGCCCTGTGGTTATTCTTGGCTGAAATTCCAATCTCCCATTTTTGCAAAGAACGTATTATAAGAACATCACGAACATCTCCTGTCTGACCCGCTTGGTCGCTTACAATTTCAAGAACTAAAATATCGTCTTTGTTTATGCCATTTGAAAGTCTAGGCTCAATATCGATCAAAAAATTAATAGCTGTACTTGCAGTGATTCTAAAAGTGTCTTGCTCAACTTCAGCAAAACTATCAAAACATCCTTTTGCGTTTTGATAAGGTTCATTTTCTGTGATTGAAACGCTCGTAATTTTATTTAGACGTTCATAAAATTCTAAAAGTAAAGCATATTCAAAGGCTTTTCCATTTACTGTTTGAGTTGCCATACTTTACGATAATGTGTTTTCTAATTCTAATTGTTTCTTTTTGATTTTAGTAGTTTGCGTTTCTACATTTTCAATTTGAGTTTTTATACTCAAAGCCATATGTTTTGCAAGATTAACTGGAACGGCATTTCCAATCATTTTATAACCAGCTGCAATATGATTGTAGTAAAATGTAAAACTATCTGGAAAGGTTTGTATTCTTGCACATTCACGAACACTTAATCTTCGGTATAAATCTTCTTTTCCTTTCACAAATTCTCGAATGTTTTGTTCTATAAATTTCATTTTTGGTGCTTGTGGATGAATTGGTGCGTGTCTTCCACCAGCTTGAATTGTAAATGATTGTTCATTCCAAGTTCTTACTCTGTTTCTCGACATAAACATTGAGGAAAATCCACCAATCATATATTCATGGTTTGGAACTTTACAGTTTTCCTTATTTGTTTTGTTTCCATCTTTAGCTGGAACAACATTATTTTTTAAATCTGAAATCGCCTGTTCAAGCGTAATCTTTTCTTTTACTGGATTTGGGAATTGGAACTTAAAGTTTAAATCTTTGCGAATGCCTACAAAAAACACTCTTTTTCTGTCTTGCGGAACATCAAAATCAGAAGCGTTGAGCATTTGGAATGATAATTCATAACCAACACCTGCATTTTGTAACATTTCTTTTATATTTTTCAAAGCTTCGCTATGTCTACTCAATAGCATTCCACTAACATTTTCGGCAAGAAAGAATTTTGGTTGTTTTGCTTCTAATACTCTTATAAAATCAAAAAAGAGTTGCCCACGTTTGTCATTTATCCCACGTTTTGAACCTGCTTCACTCCAACTTTGACAAGGTGGTCCGCCAATAATTCCATCACATTCTGGAACTTCGTCAGCGGGAATATCAACAATACTTCTTTTATCTAGAATTGTTTTAGGATGGTTCTTTTTGTAGGTCTCCCAAATATCTTTATCATACTCATTAGCCCAAATAACATCAAAACCTGCTTTTTGAAATCCTAAATCAAGTCCACCTGCTCCTGCAAAAAATGATACTATTTTCATATTACTTTTTCTTTTAAGGTTCTCCTATATTCTGCTTTTTCTTCTGCAACTTGTAAAAGCTGTTTGGTGCAATTTGTTTCGTAAATCTGTTTGCCGATTTGGTCGGTAACATATTCATTCCGCAATTCTGTGAAATCGAGTTTGAAGATCTCAGCAAGTTTAGGTAATCGCTTTTCGTCAAAGTCACGTTTCCCATTCTCAATTTTACTCAAGTTTGCAGAGTCTAAATTTAATTTAGCGGCAAGTTGAGTTAGAGTCAGTTCTTTTTCATTTCGTAAAAGTCGGATATACTCTCCAAAAGTGGTTTTCATAAGACTTGTCATTTTTTGACAAATTTAATAAAATGTTTGGAATATTTTTTACTTTCTTAAACTTTTTTTTCGAGCGTGGGCAAGAAACAGCTCTTTTGGTTTTTTTAGCGGTTGGCTTGTGTGTCGGCAAAAACCAAATGTGCTGTTTGTGCGGTCGGCTTTTTCAGCATGGCATACAACAATCGTATTCCCCCATTGCGCTAATTCTTTTTTATGGAGTATTGTCGAAAATATTTGCATTAGCGTATTGTGCTTATT
>JBHEPM010000167.1:2938-3736 GCA_046260295.1 Psychroflexus sp. | reverse complement strand
ATTCACAGCAAGCTAGTTTATTGGCATCAGCTGGAGCAATGTTTTCTTACTATTCAATATTAGGCCCTATAAATTTTGATATATCTTGGGTAAATGACACTAATAAAGTCAGGTTTTTTTTAGGTATCGGCCTACATTTTAATCGCTAGATGTAAAGTTACATAACATTGTTGATGGCAGTCTTCAATCCCTTGTGGTGAAGTGAAAGCGTAGCCGAAACTTAACCGCAAAGAATGAAAAGGAGAAAAGTTGATTGTTTTTGTTTATTTAAAAACAGAAATTAACTATGCAAATCTACCATTTCAAAGCCGCAATGAATATACATATTTGCCAGCGACTCCATAACAACTCTAACTGCTTATTCAAAGACTTAGCTGAAAAGTACAACATAACCACTCAGACTATTTTTAAGTGTAAGCAAAGACTTTCATTAAAAGACGCTTCGGGTAAGGTGTTACAAGATTAAGTGTAGATTTTTTAATAGCAAATACTTCTACTTATCAGTCGATAAAGATAATTTCTTTATTTGCGGAATACCTTTAAATGAAAAAATCACAAAGGGCTCTGCCGATGCCAAATACTTGATAAGTTTCAAGCAGCTTATGTCCCGTAACGCACTGCTGTGCGACATCTACCTCTTTCTTAAATATTCTCGGAAATCTTTTTGGAATATCAACGAAAAATGAGTCCGTTAAAAAAATAATTTTAATCCCACAATTGGTTTTGGGTAATTTATTTATAACAAAGATAAAAGGCTCATTGGCCTTGTTTTTTTTAATGCTCATACACGAATTTAAC
>JBHEPM010000167.1:0-2928 GCA_046260295.1 Psychroflexus sp. | reverse complement strand
AATTGACGCTGACGAAATTTAAAACCAATAAAATTTGACTCTTTGAAATTTTGAACTAAATTACAAATCGAATTTTTTTTTTTGAATTTTAAGGTGAAATAAATAATGGAATTTAAAAGCTGTGTGGTAAAGCGAAACGTTAAATGAAATGCCGATTTTCGATTGAATTGCATTTGATTGAACTAAAGGCCAAAACGAAAATTATAGCTAATTGAAAATCTGAACGTGAAAATATTTAATGAAAAACTGAACCGAAAATGACGATTAAAACCGAACTAATTAAACCAAACTGAATGAAAACGTGCCCCAACAATGTATATAAAAAATAGGCGAAATATTGCTAAATTCAAGGGTTCTGACTCGTATCAAACTTCGCGTTTAACCGAAAGTTCAATGCTTCTTAATCGCCTACTTTTCATATACTAACCGTTATGTAAAATGTAAAAAGAAAATTTTGCTTTCAATTGAACATTTGAAGTTTAGATAAAATTGGAAACTAAAATCAACTTTATTGCGGATGAAATTACTCGTGATTGATAAATGAATATCTGATAGAATTATTGGAATTTGCTTTCCAAAGTCAGTCGATTAAATTGAAATTTCAAGCTCGCCAAAATTTTAGCTGAAAGAAATAAACTCAGAAAAATTAATAATCGAAAAGCAAAAAAACTGATAGAATTGCGACAATGAGAATTTGATTGACAAAATTGCACAACGCTGGAAAGATAAACGACAAACGTTTGATTTCCATAATTTAGATTTTGCTCGATAGATAAAGAATGAATTTTGTGCAGAATTTTAAGATAAAGTTCAAATCGAATTTTGTGTAAAAAGATAATCTGAAAATAGGAGTAGAGCAAGTTTGGAGACAAGCAGCACGTAAACACTTTACATAACAGCGCATAACAAAAATGGCGAGATTTGTGCTGAAACGAGAAGTTTGTGTATTTTTAAGAACGTAAAACCTTAACCGAAAAATTTGTGCATTTTAAGTCGCCACTTATGTTATGCGCGAACCGTTAAGCGTAATTTGCTTTCAGAAGACACTTAGGTAAAATAATATTTATTCTACCAATCAACTGAAAAATGAAAAATCATGCAAATGAAGAAAGTTGTATTTATGATTTGCTGATTTAAGTGTCACATTTATAAAATTTAATAATTTAATTTATTTTTAACAAAAAAAAAAAATACAAGTCGTAATTTTAGTAATGTTTAATCTAAAAATTTTAATTATGATGAAAAATTTTAAAAAAATTATTGTAGTATTACTTTTAATAGTATGGTCACCCAATCATGCTGCTAGCGAGCTGAATAGAGTTGCAGAAAGTACAGACGGCTATGTGGTAAACGACTGTTCATTTGAAGAAATAAAATTAGTCTCAGACATGCTATATTTTATTGACATCCCTATAAATGGGTCAATACGCATTGGTGATTGCACTATGACTTATAATATTAGAGTTAGTTTTAGCATTTTGGATAAAGAGGTTACCAGAGTACGTGGAAATTTAACTTTCAGTGGTTCTTGCTCTGGCTCGGTTGATTTTGATATAGATTTGACTTCTAATAGTGATGGTACAATTAATGAATTGCCGATCTTCGATGGAGTGGATATTGATAATCCGTATGATTTTGAACAGTTTCTTGTTAGAGAAATCAATCAAGCTATAATCAATAATTGAAAATAGTATTACAATTTTAAGAGCCACTCTACGTTCAGAATGGCTCTGTTTTTATTAATTTTAATAATTTAAAGATGAATATTATGAAAACCATTGTATTAAATTTTATTAGTGGTTTAGTTATCGTGTTTTTATCACTTAATCAACTTTCTTCAGTTGCCGAAGATTCTTCTCTACAAAATTTCAAGCATGAATCTAATAAGTTTATGCCTTCATTCTTTTCATACAAGACTTTTATTACAAATGATTTTGAAACAGATATTTCTTTACAAGAAAAAATCGCTAAATCCGCATTTGATAATTTTCAAGAAAATTTTATAGCAAACTCAAATGTTCTTCTCTTGGATAGTTATAATTTCCCCGATCTCGATCCCGGTATATCCGTGGATTTTGAGGATAAAGATTTCGTGTTCTCATATCGACAAGGAAATCTCAAGAAGGATGTGTCATCTGATGAATGTTACGAATTTGAACCTGTCAACTTCAAAAAAATGCAAAAAACCGATATGTTCAAGCTCAAACCTTCAGAAAGTGCATACGTTCACGAGGATGGTAATTTTATTATAGTTATCGATACCACTTTGGATTGGAGAATTCAACCTGCCCTCTTTGCAAGTCAAGTGTTCCCTTATGGTGTATCGAAAGTATACGATAAAAATGAAAAAAAATTAACAAAACTCATTCATATTGAAAACGCAACATCCGAACAAATCTCTAAATTGGAATTAAATGATTTTAATTCTACTAATTGTACTAAAGTTAAACCATTTTTCTTGTGATGTAAGATAAAACTCATGTTAAATTGAGTACTTCGAAATTTTGTTCAAGTAACTTTTAGATATTGCGGTCTAAAGAAATGAGGGTATCATAAAGTTTGCCGACAAACGAACTCTGAAATTGATACTCTGAAAAGCGAGCTGAAAATTTGAAAACTAAAAATCGCAATTTTGCAAAACAATTGTAACTGAAAAATGACAAACGAAAAGTAGAACGTTACAATTGCTGGCGGTTTACTCGTAATGGTAATGAAAAACTACGCTTAACAGCGCATAACAAAAATGGCGAGTTTTGTGCTGAAACGGGAGTTTTGTGTATTTTTATAAACGTAAAACCTTAACCGAAAAACTTGCGCATTTTAAGTCGCCACTTATGTTATGCGCGAAACGTTACCACACATTTAAGAGCAACATTGAGAAATTGGAAAAACATAGAATGGATATTTGAAAAGGATGGAGCCTTAAGA
>JBHEPM010000166.1:0-3773 GCA_046260295.1 Psychroflexus sp. | reverse complement strand
TTTCCATGTCATCCCAAAACTAGCGTGGGACACAGGCAAAAGTTCAATTTTACCACTTTTGTAGGCTTCAATTTCTTTGTTTTCATTAGCTTCATTTTTGCAGCCTACAAAAATGAAGGCAATAATAATTAGTGTGTAAATTTTTTTCATGATTTTGCTTTAGAATTTTAGTCTAAAATAGATTTATTTTTAAAAAAGACACAAGATTTGTATGATTTTCTTTCATTCGAATTAAGATTTGAAAGGTTTTCAGTAAAAAATTTGGGTCATGAATTAAATTTAATTTCACTTTAATTTTCATATTTGAAAATAGATTACTTTTAGACCGTAAATTTTTGATTATGCTTATTGCAATTTTGTTGATTTGTATTGGTTTCGTACTCTTAATCAAGGGCGCAGATTGGATGGTTCGGGGCGCATCTACTTTGGCAAAACAATACAATGTTTCTGATTTGAGTATCGGTTTAACGATTGTTGCCTTTGGTACTTCTGCACCAGAATTGGTCGTAAATTTAGTCGCAGCTTCACAAGACCAGACTGATATTGTGTTTGGAAATATCATTGGCAGTAACAACTTCAACTTATTTGTAATTCTGGGAATTGTTGCCATTATTGCGCCAATCAGCGTCAAATCGAGCACAGTTTGGAAAGAAATCCCAATTTCGGCCATTGCTGTTATTGTTTTGTTTCTACTGGCAAATTCCTTTTTGTTTTCCAGTACATCAGAAGTTTCAAGGTGGGATGCCATGATCCTTTTAGCCGTGTTTGCCGGATTTTTGTTTTATGTTTTTCAACAGATGAAAAATGACAAAAGCAACCTAGATATACCAATAGAGAAAATGAGTCGCCTTAAAATTACAGGTTTAATTGTACTTGGTTTGTTGGGTTTGATTTTTGGCGGACAGTTGGTCGTCAATAATGCTACAGAAATCGCCACGCATCTTGGCGTAAGTCAAAAAATTATAGGATTAACTATTGTTGCCGTTGGGACATCCTTGCCAGAGTTGGTAACTTCTGTTGTGGCGGCGCTTAAGAAAAATAGCGACATTGCTATTGGAAATGTTGTCGGCTCAAATATTTTCAATTTTTTACTGGTTATTCCATTAAGCGCACTTTTAAATCCTTTGAAATTTAATACCGATTTCAATACAGATTTGTATTTGCTTTTTGGAGGAACTATATTTTTGTTTATAGCTATGTTTACCGGTGGAAGAAAAAAAATAGACCGTTGGGAGGCTTTTGTTTTATTAGGAAGCTTTATTGCATACACGACTTACCTAGTTTATCAAGCGATTTAGGATCCAAGATTTTCAATATGAATTTGAATCCGTATATGAATTACATAAATACTTCATTGATAATGGTATATTTTATCTAAATTTGTTTTATAACGACTATACCAATGAAAAAAACTTTTTTAATCACATTGCTTATTGGAATCGTAAGCCAAATTGCTATTGCGCAAGATTTCGATAAAACTAAATTGGACAATTATTTCGATGCACTAGACACTAATAATAAGTTTATGGGAAGCGTAGCCGTTTCTCAAAATGGTGAAATCATCTACAAAAAATCTCTTGGTTTTTCAGATTTTGAAACAAACACCGAAGCCGATGAAAATACAAAATATAGAATAGGTTCTATTTCCAAAACTTTCACGGCAGTCTTGGTTTTGAAAGCTGTGGAAGCAGACAAGTTAGATTTGAATCAGACTTTAAATGAATATTATCCAAATATTGAAAATTCAGATAAAATCACAATCAAATATTTGCTCAATCACCAAAGCGGAATTCATAATTTCACAGCAGATCAAAATTATTTGTCTTGGCACACCCAACCTAAAACAGAAGAAGAATTGCTGAGTCTTATTGCTGATGGTGGTAGCGTTTTTGAACCCGGAAGTCAATCGCAGTACAGCAATTCAAATTACATTCTTTTATCTTTTATATTGGAGAAGGCTAACAAGTCTTCTTACGCTGAATTACTGAAAAATCAAATTGCAAAACCCATCGGTTTGGACAATACTTATTTAGGCGGAAAAATCAACACCGCTGACAATGAAAGTAAATCCTATTCCTATATGAATACTTGGACTATTGAAAATGAAACCGATATGTCGATTCCGCTTGGAGCGGGTGGAATTGTTTCTACACCTATCGATTTGGTGAAATTCAGCGATGCTTTATTCACGGGAAAGCTTCTAAATGAAGAAAGTCTGAACACGATGAAAACATTAGAAAGACAATATGGACTTGGCTTGGTTCAGATTCCATTTTATGACAAAACCGGTTATGGACATACCGGCGGTATCGATGGATTTAGCAGTGTATTTTCTTATTTTTCAGACGGAAACTTGTCTTACGCTTTAATTTCAAATGGAACCAATTATAATAACAATGATATTTCTATAGCAGTACTCAGCGCAGTTTTCGATAAGCCGTACAACATTCCTGAGTTTTCTGATTACGAAGTCAACTTGGAAGATTTGGAGCGTTATTTAGGCGTGTATTCTTCTTCACAATTTCCAATGAAAATCACAATTACCAAGAAAAAAGGCACTTTATTAGCACAAGCCACCGGACAATCTGCATTTCCGCTTGAAGCGGTTGAAGAACATAAATTTGAATTCAAACAAGCGGATGTGGTTTTAGAATTCAATCCGAAAAAACAAAGCATGCTGCTTAAACAAGGTGGTGGAGAGTTTAAATTTACAAAAGATCAAAATTAAGATTTAGGCTTATAGACAGAATTTTGTAAGTTTATTTTTTTAAATCATCGAAATATCCAAGACATTGAATAAAGAACTCGATAAGAAATTCCTCAAATATTGGAGTAAATACCACTCGCAGCCAAAACTGTATTATTTCAAACAAGGATTCTTATATTGGGCTTTGCCGTTCACAGTATTTATGCTATTTTTTGAATTTAAAGAACATCAATTTCGCTGGTTTTCTGGCTGGGAAAAAAGCCTTATTTTGATGTTCTGCATCAATTTAGTGCTTGGTGTTTTAAAAGCCTTTTGGCAATTTCGCGTCAATGATAAACGCTACCGAAATTTAAAATCAAATCAGTCAGAATATTCCAGAAATGAATTTACCGCCTAAAAATCATCCGTTTTACCAAAAAACAAAATCACAAAAACTTAAATTTTATCTCAAGCTAATCGCGCTAATTTTACTCTTCAATTTGCCTTTTTCTGTTTTAGCCTATGTATTGAATCTGTTTGTTATTGTTGCATTTAGTTTCTTTGTGAGCATCACGATCTTGGCACCGTTCATCGATGTGCCGAGCATGGTTAAAAATGGAAAATTACGTTACTTTTCTGCCATGTTGTTGGCAGAACAGCCCAAAAACAACACAGTTAATATTCACGGCAGCAGTTTATTTGATTATTATTTTATGCTGAATCGTAAACAGAGTGGGAGTGAACGCACCAAATTTATTTTGAAATCATTTTTAGAAGGTTTGGTGAACATCATCGACGAATATGAGGATGAAGAAAATTTAAAAATCTGTGGCACCAGTCATATTCTAAACCGCCGAACTACAAACCTTGATTTTAGGGTTCAACTTTTTCAATATTCTGGCATGCAATTATCTGTCGAAAAACAAATTGGTCGCCCCAAAATTCAGCAATATCAAAAGTTTTGAAGCTAAAATTTCAGACTTGAAAACCAAGCGTGAATTAATAATTCAGTATAAAAAGAGATTAGAAGATTAAGCGTAAAACTAAAATTTTAAACTAGATAAAAGCATAAGTATAATAATTCTTA
>JBHEPM010000165.1:0-3805 GCA_046260295.1 Psychroflexus sp. | reverse complement strand
TCATTAGTCACTGCATCTTCAGGATCGATGAGCGGATGCACCGCACCACGCGTTTTGGTCAGGAAGTCGCCGCTTTTAATTTCAGGAAACACATAGTTTTTGTGGTTAAAAGCAAAATTCCCTAAACTATTCAACGCATCGATTTGGGCGATGACTTCAAACCAGTTTTTGACTTGGTCAGCGTGAAGTGCAATCCAATTTTCAATTTTTAAAGCTTGCGTTAAATCGCGCAACATAAAACCGTTCAGAAAAATGCCAAGTAGAAAATTATTACGCTGATCCAAAGCGTCAATATGTTTTGAAAATTGTTTCAAGGTTTGGCTGGCAGTCGCACTTTCAGTTTTAATTTTGTCTTGGTAAGTTTTCAATAAGTCCGATGAAAAATCGGCATTTTCAATGATATTCAGCAGTTTGAAATATTGCTGAAATGTGCTTTGCGCTTTGCTGACATAACCCGACAACGCATTCACTTTTTTCAGATAAATCCCGCTAATCACCAGTCCAATGATGAACCAAAGTAAAAGTTGTGCGCCAGAAATATAATTTAAAAAATAAATGCTAATTACTCCCGCAGAAAGCACTGAAAACACAATCGGAAACCAAGACATCATTTTAGGGACGAAGCTTTTGTAATTGGTAATCCAGTTCACAATGCTTGCCGCTGGCGTTTCTGTGTCCACCAATTTGGCATCAGCAGAAAAGTCTTGTCTAAAATCGATGAGTTCAGCCAGATCTTTGATGGCATCTTGCTTGAGTTCAATGTGTTCGGTGTTGTTGGCAGTCAGCATTTTTGCCAGACCAGATTCGCCTTCTTTCAGTGAAGTGCGATTCAAATATTGAAAAAAGGAATGTTTTCCAAAAATATCAATATCTTGACTGAATTCGTGTAATGAATCTTTGTAATTTTCACCAGTTGGACGGTCAGCGAATTCTCGATTTAGGATTTTGATTTCAGTTTGGTTGAGGTCGATGAGTGCTTTTAGTTTGGCTTTTTTATACTGAATATTGCTATGGCGAGTCACCAAAACAACAAACAGAATAACGCCAATCAAGACGGCGCCAATGACAATTCTAGTGGAAGACCAAAACTGATATACAGCAAAAGCAACCAGTACGAAAACTAATAAACGCAACATGCTGGAGAAAAAAAGCTGCTGTTTGACTTGCTTTAACTCAGATCCGAATTCTTGAATTTTAGTTTGGTATATGGTTTTAGTTTGCGACATTTCAGATAAAATTAAGTCACAAAAATAAGCTTAAAAATGGATTTAGGTTTTACCAAGCTTACAGATTCTGAAAATTTGAACTTCAATCGGAAATGAATTTGTTTTTTAAGATTTCAACTGAACCCTATCTTTTTTTGGCAACTTGCTCACCACCAATTCATAACTGTGATTGATGAGGTGTTTGAGCAATTTTTCTGAAAGATTTGGTCCATCCACAACCACTGTGTTCCATAGTTTTTTGTGCATGTGGTAACCCGGAAAAACTTCATCTGGATATTCTTCTCTCAATTCTATGGCATAATCAGGATCGCATTTCAAGTTGATGCTGTGATCGCCGGATTCCCATTTTTTAAGTGAAGTCAACGCAAACATTTTTCCACAAACTTTAAATACTAAAACATGTTCATCAAAGGGAAAATCTTCAGTAACAGAAGGTTTTGCCAAACAATAATTTCTGAATTCTTCAATATTCATAAAATTTTAGATTTATTTAAAATTAAATGCATGTCTCAACTGATTATTTCGGCAAAGGTACAAAACTGGTTTCTCCAGGGATTTTATCGAATTCCTGATTTTGCCATTGTGTGCGAGCAGCTTCAATTTTTTTCTTTTCACTGGAAACAAAATTCCAATGAATAAAGCGTTCTTTAGGAAACTTTTTGCCACCAAAAATATAAATAGTAGTGTTTTCAGACATTTCAAAACTGCACAATTCTGGGGATTTGGTCACCAAAATCCGTTTGGGGTCGTATGCAATACCGTCATTTTCAATTTGGCCTTCCAAGATATACAAAGCGCTTTCGCCATATGAATATTGTCCAATGTCAATGGTCGTGCGTGTTTTAGATTTGATTTCTATAAAATATAATTCGCTAAATACTGGCACTGGCGAGGTTTTGCCAAAAGCTTTGCCGGCAATCAGCCTGAATTCTGCATTTTGGTCTTGCCAACTCGGAATGTCGTTTTTGTCGATATTCGTAAACTGTGGCGACATGTCTTCCAAATCTTTTGGCAGAGCCACCCAAATTTGCAAACCATGCAATTGTTTTGATTTCTGACTAAGTTAATCTGGCCTGCGTTCAGAATGCACAATGCCTTTTCCGGCAGTCATCCAATTTACTGCGCCCGGCGCAATTTCAATATCATTGCCCAAACTGTCTTTGTGCTGAATGTGAACTTCGAATAGAAAAGTCAAAGTCGATAAACCAATATGCGGATGTGGCGGCACATCCAGATTTTCATTACGAAATCCCCAAATCCCTTTGTCAGGCGCTTTCCAATGGTGAGTCACAACCCAAGCAATACCTTTGGTAATGGTCCAAAGTTCTTCTTTGTTTTCAGAATCGAATTTGTATTTGACCAATTCTTGATGAATCACATCCATCAAAGTTGGTTTAAAGAAAACCAATGCCAAATATTACCTGAATAAAACCGAAGCGGTGAGAACATTTTTGACATCAATTTTGGAGGATTAGTTTTTTAAAATCAAATTTCAGCATAAAAAATGTGTTTATTTGTTGTTGAATTGACAAACACAAAATTGAACAATGGCAAATAAATTAAACATTCCGCATAAAATGTTATCTCTGGATCCATTCAGTACGTGGTTGGGTATTGAAATTTTAAACGTTGAACTTGGGCATTGCAAACTCGGTTTGAAAATTCGGAAAGATATGCTGAATTCTATGCAGAAAGCCCACGGCGGAATTACTTACGCATTGGCAGATACTGCCTTTGGTTTTGCAGCCAACACCTACGGAAAATTTGCCGTGTCAATTGAAACCTCGATCAATCATATTGAAGCTTTGGAAGAAGGCGATTACATCACCGCTGAAACCAATCTGGAAGTCACCAAAAATAAACTGGGTTTCCAAATCGTAAGCCTCAAAAAAGACGACGAATTGGTGGCGCTTTTCAAAGGTGTGGTTTACAGAACAAATAAAGATTGGGAGGTTGAAGATTGAAAGATAATTGTGAAATATTTTTAATTCATACCAGTCATTTTTAACAAAAAAACATGCTGATTTTTACGGTTCGACCGTAAAGATGTTACGGGAAAACCGTAAATGTTTACTTAAAGACAAAGTTTAACATTTTCGCTGTTTAAATATGTTTTTTTTTTAGGTTTGAGGTGTTAACTTAAAAATATGTCAATGTTTTAAACGTATTAAAAAAGAGAAAACCCCTACAAGGTAGAGGTTCTCACCGAGAATGTTAGAAAACACTTACATTCCAATTCAGATTTACAAATATAAGTGTTTTCGTTGAGCTTTACTAGGTTAGCCTAAGAAATCATCTGCTAGGATGTAAAACATAGATTCATTTTTTTAAAAATAATGACTTATGAAAAGTAATTTTCTTAAAGTAATCGTTTTAGTCCTTTGGCTTCCGATATGTTTTTCATGCCAGAGTGAAAAAGGCAATGAGTTGGAACTCGCCAACGAACACAGTTTGCAAGTTGAAGTTTTAGATTTTACAGAAGCTTTAAATGCACTAAACAAACCTGAGAATTTGATGAAGTACAATCGTGACAGCAAGTCGCAAGCTGTCAAACTCAAAATGCAAAGTTTGGTAAGACC
>JBHEPM010000164.1:0-3854 GCA_046260295.1 Psychroflexus sp. | reverse complement strand
TTATAAAACCATAGATAAAATGCCTATGAGAAGGAATGAAATAAGAAATAAACAAGAATGATTATTCAGTCTTCTAATAAAACCTAATAGGAGATAAAATTTATCAGTTAATTCTTCTCCTTAATATTACATCCTATACTCAACTTCAAAAATTTAAATTGTTGTTGATTATAATTTTACCTAATGCTTGTTGCTGAGTAATAATGAAGTTAGGTACAAAGAAAAAAATATCACCTTATAGAACATGAACAATCTTAGAATTAATGAATGTAATATAGTTTTTACCATCAATTCAATATGATTTAAAATCTATAATTTTAAAAGCCACATCTTGATTAAAATTTATTGATTAATTTTGTTGTAAACTAATCAATTATGAAATATCTTTTAAGCACATTGTTGTTTATAACATTTATAAACACAATAGAGTCACAATCAGTTGCAAAAGAATGGAATGAAGAAGTTTTAAATGCCATAAGAAATGATTTTGCACGCCCTACTGTTCATGCCAGAAATCTTTTTCACACCTCAGTTGCCATGTATGATATATGGGCAAGTTTTAATTCCCAAAGCGAAACATATTTTTTGGGTAACACCCTAAATGGTTATACTTGCACTTTTAATGGATTTACCTCAAATGAGACCAATTCAGAAGCTATTGAAAAGGCTATATCATTTGCAGTTTATAGGTTAATCAATCATCGCTTTGAATTTTCGCCTGGATATTTAACCGATATTAAGCCTTCAATTGAAAATTTAATGAGTTCTTATGGTTATGACATTAATTATACAAATACAGATTATTCATCAGGAGATTCTAGAGCATTAGGAAATTATATCGCTCAAGAAATCATCAATTACGGATTGCAAGACGGTTCTAATGAAGTTAATGACTATGAGAATGAATTTTATTCACCGGTTAATCAACCTTTGGACATTGAAGTTCCAGGAAACCCAACGCTTACAAATCCCAATAGATGGCAGCCTCTTACTTTAGAGACATTTGTTGACCAATCCGGAAATACTATTGCGACCAACACGCCAGAATTTCTCAGTGCAGAATGGGGACAAGTTGACGGTTTTGCCCTAAAAAATGAAGATCTTACAATATATCCAACAGATGATTTTGATTTTTGGGTTTACCACGATCCGGGGCAACCTTATTCTATTCAAGATGGACAAGGATTAAGTGATCCATACAAGTGGAACTTTACACTCACAAATGCTTGGTCATCACATTTAGATGCTATTAATACACCATTTATTGATATCTCTCCAGCATCAATAGGCAATTTGCAATCATACCCTGTAACATTTGCCGAATATCAAAATTTTTATGATTGGCAAAATGGTGGTGACTCAAGTCCTGGGCATACTCTTAATCCAGCAAATGGTCAACCCTATCAACCCCAAATGATTCCCCTTGGAGATTACGCTCGCGTTCTTGCCGAATTTTGGGCGGATGGCCCAGACTCAGAAACACCGCCTGGACATTGGTTTTCAATCCTAAACGAATTAAATGAAAATCCACAATTAGTTAAAAAGTTTGAAGGAAATGGTAATATTTTAAGCGACCTTGAATGGGACGTAAAAATTTATTTAGCTTTAGGTGGTGCTTTACATGACGCTGCAATTTCAGCTTGGGGTGTGAAAGGTTATTATGACTACATAAGACCTATCAGTGCAATACGCTACATGGCTGATCAAGGTCAAAGTTCTGATACAAGCTTGCCAAACTACGACCCGCATGGTATTCCTCTGGTCAATAATTTTATAGAAACAGTTCAAGCAGGTGACCCACTTGTTGGACCAAATGACGAAAATTTAGGAAAAATTAAACTCAAAGCTTGGAGAGGCCATGATATTCTTGAAGATGATAATATTGATGTAGCCGGAGTAGATTGGATATTAGCTGAGAATTGGTTTCCTTATCAAAAAATCACATTTGTAACCCCAAATTTTGCGGGTTACGTTTCTGGACATTCCACATTTTCTAGTGCAGCTGCAAAAGTTCTTGAGAGTTTTACTGGAGACCCCTTTTTCCCGGGTGGCATGGGTACTTTCGATTATCAAGCAAATCAATCTCTAGAATTTGAAGAAGGCCCAAGTGTTGATGTGCAGTTACAATGGGCAACTTATAAAGATGCTGCGGATCAATGTAGCCTATCCCGGATCTGGGGTGGTATTCACCCACCAATTGATGATATTCCTGGCAGAATAATGGGGCAAGAAATTGGCTCTGATGCTTTTGATTTGTCAAAAAGTTATTTTGAAGGCAATCTTTCTACAAACATTGCTTTTCTAAAAGATTTGAAAATATACCCTAACCCAGCTAGTGATATTGTTTACCTGAAAACTGATGAGGGTTTTGAAAATGGAACAGCAGAAATTTTTACAGTAACCGGACGATTAGTCTCCTCAATAAAACTTTCAAATATGAAGTTGAACGAATTGAATATTGAAAATTTAGCAAACGGTATTTACATGATAAAATTAATGAATAACACAAATGGACAACAAATTACAGAAAAACTGATTGTCAATAAATAAATTTGTTTAGGATAATTTATTCAACAAAAAAAGCTAGTTGAGACTATTGCAAATTTAAAATTTATGGAATAAAAGCTCTGAAACTTGGGTTACTTATAATTATCAAAAAAAATTGAAATTGATAAAGTCTAAGGCATATACTTAGAATGATTATCTTTCCATTTGATATTACAACCCATACTCGGCTTTTGAAGTTTAGGAGGTTGTTGATTGTTTAGCAAGGCATCTAAAGCTTCACGTAAATTTCGACCTGTTAGTGGCAAACCGTTTTTAGGTCTGGAATCGTCTAACTGTCCGCGATAAAATAATTCCAAATTCTCATCAAACACATAAAAATCTGGCGTGCAGGCAGCTTGATAGGCTTTGGCCACTTCTTGTGTTTCATCATACAAATAAGGGAAAGGATAGTTTTGTTTTTCAGCAACTTCAACCATTTTGTCAGGATGATCTTCAGGATAATTTTCAACATCATTACTAGAGATGGCTACAAAACCAAATCCGGTGACTTTGTAGTCGTTAGCTAACCTGATCAATTCTTCATTCACATGTTTCACAAAAGGACAATGGTTGCAAATAAACATGACCACCGTTCCGTGTTTACCTTTAACATCAGAAAGGCTAACAAATTCATTGGTTTTAACATTAAGCAATCGAAAATCAGGTGCTTTTGTACCCAATTTCAACATATTTGAAGGTGTTAAAGACATGACTTATTTTTTTAATCAAAGATACCAATAGATTTAATTTTAAAGTTCTTAATTTGCATCAAAAATTTTTGAAAAATGAAAATACTTGTAACCGGTGGACTGGGTTATATTGGATCTCATACTGTTGTAGAATTACTTCATAAAGGTTATGATGTCATCATCATTGATAATTTATCAAATACAAGTATAGATGTACTAGAAGGTATCACTAGAATAACAGGAAAAACACCTGAATTTCATCAAATTGATATCCGCAACAAATCGGCTATGAGTCAATTTTTTGATAAAAATACTGACATCTCAGGAATCATCCATTTTGCTGCTTTTAAAGCAGTTGGAGAAAGCGTTGAGAAACCTTTGGATTATTATGAAAATAATGTTGCCGCTTTAGTTTATTTACTCAAAGAAAGTCGAAAACTTACTCAGCCTAAATTTATTTTTAGTTCGTCTTGTACAGTCTATGGTCAAGCTGAAAAGTTGCCAATAACAGAAGATGCACCCGTACAAAAAGCCAACTCACCTTATGGCAATACTAAACAAATAGATGAAGAAATTATTCAAGACTATATTACAAGCGGCGGCGCTTTACAAGCCATT
>JBHEPM010000163.1:0-3870 GCA_046260295.1 Psychroflexus sp. | reverse complement strand
CACAAATATTCAAATGAGTATCGATTTGGAAGATAATCAAAAAGCAAAGAATCTATTTGACAAATTATCTGAAAATGGAAAAGTCCATACCAATTTTCAAAAAACAAATTGGGGTGCTTACTACGGAAGACTTTCCGATCAATTTGGCATTGAATGGATGGTGAATTCTAAATAATTCATTCATGAAATTATAGCTTTAAAAACCGTCTCAATAATTTGAGACGGTTTTTTGTGTTACATTCTGATTTTGTAAACAAAATATTTGCATTTTAAAATATTTTGCTAAATTTAATCGTTATTATTTAAATCGTTTCATTATGAAAAAGTTTGTATTTATTTTTAGTTTGTGTTTGGCGTTCAATTTCGGTCACGCCACGGATTGTAATCCGGAAGAAAAACTACGTGTTGTAATCGATGCGGGTCATGGTGGCGCTGATGATGAATTTGTGTCTGAAAAACAAATCGTGATGGATGTGTCTAAACAACTCAAAGCCTTAGTTGTTGATAAAAATATCGAAATTATCTTGTTGAGAGATACCGATGAATATATAAGTTTAAGTGAACGTGTTGAGAAAATTAAAACTTTAAAACCGGATTTGGTAATTTCACTTCATGCCAATTATTCTAATAATGAGGCAGAAAGTGGCGTTGAAGTTTTTGTAAACAAGAATGACCATTTGATGAAATCAACCTATTATGCTACCAAATTATTGGAAACTTTTGCTCAGAAAGATTTTAAAGTTCGACCAATTAAAGCCGCTGGATTTTTCATTTTAGAAAATGTGAATTGTCCAGCTGTGATGCTTGAACTTGGGTTTATGTCAAATAAAGAAGATTTGTCTTATCTGAATTCAGATTTCGGCAAAAAGTTTTTGGCGAAACAAATTGTGGCTTCGCTAGATTTATGAATCTGGTTCAGATTTATAAAGAAACTGAATTATTCAACAATAAAAAAGGCGACTAATTTTTTAGTCGCCTTTTTACTTGAATTTAGAACATGTTTTTTAAAAACTTATTCTTTGCTTTCTTCTTCGCTGCTAGATTCTCCTTCAGCTTCGCCTTCTTCACCTGTTTCATCTTCATCTTCTTCGTCTTCATCTACACCAATAGCAGCAACGTTTCTAGATGTTCTTACTTGGCAAATCACAGTATTGTCTGGATGCTGAATTGTATAATTCTCACTAGCTACTGCAGTTACGTAAAGTTTTTGCCCAATTTTAAGTGGAGTAACGTCAGCTACAATAAAATCAGGAAGATTTTTAGCAAGTCCTCTCACAATCATACGTCTTAAGTTGAACCTTAAAACACCACCATTTTTCACACCTTTAGGAATACCTTCAGAATGAACAGGAATTTCCATAGTGATTTCTTGTCCTTCGTGGAATTCATAGAAATCTATGTGAAGAATATCGTCTGTTACTGGGTGAAACTGGATGTCTTGAAGTACAGCGTTGAACTTTTTGTCACCCATATCTACGATCACCGTATGAACGTCAGGGGTGTAAATTAGTTTGTTGAAAGATACTTCCGACGCTGAAAAATGAGTAATTTCTTCCCCTCCGTAAATAACGCAAGGAACCTCTCCAGCATTACGTAAGGCTTTTGTTGCTTTTTTGCCTACGCTTTCTCTTTTAGATCCTTTGATCGTAATCGATTTCATAAATATTAAATTAAATTAAACTACATTAAAAACTTTTCGCTGATGGACTTGTTGTAATGTACAGCTTTCATAACATCTGCAAACAAATCTGCACAGCTTAATACTTTTATTTTTGGACTGTCTTGTTTTAGTGGAATACTATCGGTGACAATCAATTCTTCTAATTTTGAATTTTCTAATTTCTCATAGGCATTTCCTGATAAAACCGGGTGCGTACAAATGGCTCTTACGCTTTTTGCACCGCGTTCCATCATCAAGTTGGCAGCATGCGTCAATGTTCCTGCGGTGTCTACTAAGTCATCAACCAAAACTACATTTTTATCGGTGACTTCGCCAATCAATTCCATATGGGAAATTTTGTTAGCTTTTGCACGTTGTTTGTAACAAATCACCACATCGCTTTCTAAAAATTTAGAATACGCATAAGCTCTTTTGGAACCACCCATATCTGGAGAAGCAACCACTAAATCATCTAATTTTAGTTGTCTTAAATACGGTAAAAATACTGTAGAAGCATACAAATGATCCACAGGTTTTTCAAAAAAACCTTGAATTTGGTCAGCATGTAAATCCATCGTAATAATTCTAGTCGCACCAGCAGTTTCCAACATTTTGGCGACCATTTTGGCAGCAATCGGTACTCTAGGTTTGTCTTTTCGGTCTTGCCTTGCCCAGCCAAAATATGGCATGACGGCAGTGATGTGTCTGGCTGAAGAACGTTTTGCAGCATCGAGCATCAGCAACATTTCCATCAAATTATCTGAATTTGGAAAAGTAGAACCGATAAGAAAAACGCGCGAACCCCTGACACTTTCTTCAAATGAAGGTTGAAATTCACCATCACTGAAATGCAAAGTATTGACTTTTCCTAGGGGAATACCATAGGATTTTGCGATAGACTTTGCTAAAGTTGTACTTTGAGAACAGGCAAAAATCTTTGCCACTTTTTCTACATCTGCCATAACTTGTTGACCTTTTGAGAGATATTATTTTTATGGAGTGCAAATTTAGATAAATAAATGAAGTTGTTGCTAAATATTTGAAAGAATTTCTTTCTGAAAAGAAAATATTTTATACTTTTGCATCTCAGAAAATGCCTAGGTGGCGGAACTGGTAGACGCGCTGGATTCAAAATCCAGTTCTTTCGGGAGTGCGGGTTCGATTCCCGCCCTAGGTACAAAAAGCCTCAAAACATTCGTTTTGAGGCTTTTTTATTGGTGTTTGAAACTGTTTTACTTATGATTTTGTGAAATCACTCCACCACCAACTTTTGATTAAAAACCCCTTTTTCTCCGTTGATTTTCAAAATATAAACACCGCGATTTAAGTCTGAACTATCGTAGGTGTTTTCAGAATTTGAATCTAAAGTTTTAATCAATTTTCCTTGTAAATCATAGATTTTCAGTTTTTCAATCGACAAATTTTCTGTACCTTCTATGCTGAAATAACTTTCACTTGGATTGGGATAAATCGCGAGTTTTTTAGAATCAAATGAAGACGAACTTAAAACTTCATTCCAGAAAAATGCGACATCGCCATTTGGGTTGACAATGCTTAAACTCGTACCGTCATCACCTATTGAATATTGAAAATTATATTGCTCTGTTGGACTTTCATTCAGCAAGAAGAACTCATTAAAATATTGATTTTCAAAAGTTGAATTCTCACTTGAGACACAATTCTCCATTGTTTGAGAATAGAATGCAATTGTGAAAGTATTTTGATTATCGTCATAATTTAAATTTGCCATCAATGAGCTACAAATCATCGTTTGAAAACCCTCCTCTGAAAAATCAGCAATAACTTGTTCTAATTCATTGTGTGGCGCTGGATTGATAAAAGTTTCGCTGTCAATAATCAAATGATCTAAATACCAAGTATGATTTTCCAATTGGCTGGTTTGCGAAAATGCGCAAACACTAAATAATAAGCTAAGTAAAAATAATGTTGTTTTCATAAATGTCGTATTTATCTATAATTTTGATAGTTAGATTGTCAGTGTTTGCAATTTAATGAAAAATATTTATCATTTAACAAGTCTTTTAGAAATTAACTTGATTCGAATAAATTTCAGAAAAAAACTGAAAATGAAATTGTATGTCGATTTTTTTTCTACATTTATTTCATGTTGAAAGTCAAAAATCTCAAATTTTCATATCCCAACGGTCGTGGTATCTTCGATATTAATTTTTCACTGCAAATCGGTGAAC
>JBHEPM010000162.1:0-3934 GCA_046260295.1 Psychroflexus sp. | reverse complement strand
TTATTATATTGTATCGTTAAAAATTTAAATTTTGCAATGAGCATATAAACAATTAGTTGTTTATAAACCAATGTTGGGTGTAATTTGAGAAAAACGAATAAATTTGAAGTTTTTACCAATTTTTGGTAAATTTGATGAAAATTTTAAAAATGAAAAATACATCCATATCACTCGGAAATTATTTTGACCAATTTGTAAGCAGTCAAGTATCTGCTGGTCGATATAAAAATGTGAGCGAGGTAATCAGAGCTGGACTTCGACTACTGGAAAATGAGGAAAGTAAAGTCATTGCCTTAAAAAATGCAATACAAGAAGGATTAAATAGCCCAAGAGTTGAAAACTTTGACTTTGACGAAAACCTTGAAAAGCTAAAAGCAGATAAAAGAAAGAATGGCTAAAGTTATATTGAGACAAGAAGCCATAAATGACTTGAATGACATTTGGGATTATACTTTTGAAAAATGGTCAGAAAGCCAAGCTGACAAATACTATGCAACTATAAAGTTTGCTTGTAAAGGGATTGGAGAAAATCCAGAAATTGGAAAGGAATACTCTGGAATAAGCAGAAACTTACTCGGACTAAAATCTGGAAAGCACATAGTCTTCTATCATTTGATTTCAGAAAACGAAATTGAAGTAATTAGAATTTTACACGAACGAATGGATCTGAAAAACAGATTAACCGAATAAAAAACCACACTTAAGTCGGCTATAAGTAATTGGTGATTAGGTGCTAAATTGAAAAGTAAAAGTATAAATCAATTCCGATGGCTATCGGGAGTGCTTCCCGAAACTTTGGGAGAAAAGTTAGGGCAAGAAATTCCCAACTGCTCATAACCGCGAACCGTTCAGTTTCACATAGAAACAATATGCTTTAAAGCGGATACATCTATTTTCTTATAACCTTATAATAGAAAAATCAAAGATTTCGCTTTCTTAGAAACAGTTAAAAAAAATACTTTCCGTTGTACCTTTAACAAAAACCCCATATCTCATCCTAAATAATGATGCACAACGGCTTAAATTAATGCTGAAAGTCCAGTATATTGCATAAAATCATTATTATGAAATTAAATTTATTGTCTTGTGATGCTCAGAGACCAGATAAAAGGGCAATAGCAAAGTGTATTGCTGAAATTTCAACTCACGTAGATGAATCCTTGTCGAACGAACTCACTGATATCCTCTTAGAAGGAGATGCAGTAGATATCGAGATAGAAGACAAAAATTCTGGTTCTGCTTTAAGGGCTTTAAGAAAGATAAGTATTGACTACGAAATCATTGAACCGTAATTATGCAATGGAAAAGCATTGCATAATACTGACGCTTTTGGGTCAGCACAGGTACTGACGCAACAGGTCAGCATAAATCTGACGATTTGAAAAATACTGGGAAACAGTATTTTCGTCAGCTTAAATTAGCATAATGATCTTTCTACTGAATAATTTGGGTTGAATAAATCCATAAACACTTTGATTATGGATTATGCCCAGGAGATAAACGGACAAAGCTCGAAGTTTTAACACCAAACTGTTATGCCACATGAATAACTTTTTGTTTTCCGATATCATTTTGCATTTTCAATACAACCTCATGAAGAAAGCATTTAAAATATTTGCCTTGTGATCTTAACGTATATTTCCGTTAGCCAATATGGAGTTTTGGGTTCATTGTGAACTTTATTAGTGTTCCATATTTATGGATCTTAAGATTATAGTTTATTTTTTAAGGTCTAAAATAATATTTTCATAGTCTTGAGTGGTTATTACCCCATTGTGTCGGTATACTTCTACATCATCTTTTAAAAACACAAGCGTGGGAACACTTTTCACATTATATTTTGTCGCTAACTCTTGTGTTTTGCTGATATTAATTTTTTTCATTTCTTTTCCTCTTAATTGCCTAGAAACCTCGTGACAAGGAGGGCAGAAACTTGTATAAAATTTTAATACTTCAACCATATCTTTTTATTAATATCCGCCATTATCTTCTTAATATCCTCCGCCTCCACCAGATGAACTTGCATTATTTCCTATGTTTCCCTGTGCAATCACTTGCAGATCTTCAGGACTTAAGTGAACGTTAATGTGAGCATCAAGAGTAGAAAGGTTATTGTAGTTCAATGGATTGCCCTCAATGTCTTGGTTAAATACAGTTATGCTTTTATTTGTTGATCCGCTGACATTTTCTAAGGCTACATAAACATCTCCAGACTCATCAGCTGAGTTGTAATGTATGTGTGCAGGGTGATTTGCTTCTGCTTCTAAATTATTGAGAGTTAATTTCAATTGAATATCTCCATTTTCCAATTCAATGAATCTCGCATTTCCTGATATGCCTGATGAATTGACTTGATTTAAATTGTAAGAAAGCGATTTGTTATCAGAATTTACGTATCCATCGTCATCGTAACCATTGCAGGATGAAATTTGAATGGCGACAAGTAGGATTGCTACTATTTTAAGTTTTTTCATGTTTATATTTTTGGTAAATTTAGAAAGACTTTGAATATGAAGTCTTGATCGTTATGAAATTCCAATTTTATTAACTTATGTGTCATAAATTTTGATAATATAACGACAAATGGAATAAATGATAAGATTTTAGGAGAAATGAACGTTCCTGAAATAGGTTGACTAAATATTAATCAGTTTATTACAGTGACTTATGAAATCAAAAGAACCAATGAAACTCAACTTATACCAAATCGATGCGTTTACCAACAAGGTGTTTGGAGGTAATCCAGCTGCCGTTATACCCTTAACCCATTGGCTTGAAGATGAATTACTTCAACAAATTGCTACTGAAAATAACCTTTCAGAAACCGCCTTTTTTGTTCAACACAAAAATGAGTTTCAACTGCGTTGGTTTACACCAGTTGCCGAAGTTAACTTGTGTGGTCATGCCACCTTAGCAGCTTCATTTGTCATTTTTGAAGAGTTAAATTTCAACGAAAAGACCATTTGCTTTTCAACCAAAAGCGGACTCCTGGAAGTACAAAAAAACAATGATGAATACGAATTGAATTTTCCTGTGGATGAGATTAAAGAAACCGGTATTTCTAATTACCTGGAACTCTTCGATGTAGAACCTATAGAAGCTTGCAAAGGCAAAGAAGACATTTTATTAGTGTTTAAAAATGAAGAAGAAGTACGTAAACTAAAACCGAATTTATCTAAAATAGCCACTTCCAAAAGCAGAGGTGTAATCGCGACCTCAGTTGGCAATGAAGTGGATTTTGTTTCCCGATTTTTCACACCTCAACTCGGCATTAATGAAGACCCCGTTACCGGTTCAGCACATACCACACTAGTGCCGTTTTGGGCAAAAAAATTGAACCAATTGCAATTTACTGCCAAACAAATTTCTAAACGAGGGGGCGATTTGAAATGCAGATTGCAAGGTGATCGGGTCTTTATCGCAGGGCAAGCGGTTTGTTTTATGAAAGGTGAAATTCAGAAACTGAATTGACTCGCATCTGCTCAACCACATCGATCCCTAGCTGATATAATTCCATTTAAATTTATCTCTAGTCAATTCTATAAACCGTTGTTTTAGCATTTTGTGTTCGGGCATTTCTAAATTAGGGTCCTTTTTAAGGATTCTAATCGCATGATGTCGTGCATTGCCTAGTATTGAATTGTCTTTAACCACATCAGCTATTTTGAGATCGAGTAGTCCACTTTGCTGGGTTCCCATCAAGTCGCCTGGGCCACGGAGTTTTAGATCAACTTCGGCAATTTGAAAACCGTCGTTGGTTTGGGTCATGGTTTCTAGTCGAGTTTTGGCATCATCGCTAAGTTTGTGGCCGGTCATTAAAATACAATAGCTCTGTTCCGCGCCACGCCCTACTCTACCACGCAATTGGTGGAGTTGTGACAAACCAAAACGTTCTGCACTTTCTATCACCATCACACTGGCGTTGGGAATATTC
>JBHEPM010000161.1:0-3937 GCA_046260295.1 Psychroflexus sp. | reverse complement strand
ATATAATGCAACTTATGCCTGATAACCTAAAAATGGTTTTTCAATACCTCCAACGTGTTCAGAAAGCCAATTTATATAATCGAGATTAGGAAACTTTTGCAGCACAGCAATTGCAGCAAGTCTTTCTCCGGGAGATTCACTCTTGGTTAATGTTAATAAGATATCACCAGTCGGATTATTTATAACTGATTTCATTTTTTCAACGATATTTTCCATGACCCTTGTTCTGATATTGCTACTTGGCATCCTTTTTCGGACATCCTCATATTCTTTTGCAAGTTGCAATAATTCTTCAATGCTATCTGTTGATTTACTTTCGTCATTTTTCAATCTCCTGACCAAACCTTGAACGAAGTTTTGTGCTTCTATTGGTATCTTCATAATTGAAATTACTAAAATTTATAATCTCTCTTGATTTTAGAATTGCTGGTAATGAATCTGGTATTTGTGAATCTGAATGACTGTAAGTAATAGGAAACAAAAGATTTCTATTTGTGCTTTTTTCACGAGTTAAAATAGAATTCAATTCCACATTCAGGAATGTACTATCAAGTCCTGAATCAGTTATCACAAAAATATATGTTTTCGATTTCTGAATAGCTGTATTAATTGAGGTTGTCCATGATTCAACAGTATTAATTTCATTGATATCAAAATATAGTCTGGGTTTGTATCCCAATTCATCATTCAAATATTCAGTAAGTGCAGGAATAAGTAATTCCTTAACCCATTGATATACTTCTCTTGGATAGCTCAAATATACATCGTATAAATATTCTGGTTCTATTTGATTTTTATCAGAGAGATTGCTCGTCTCATATTCCTTTTTCCTTTTTTGATAATATTCTTTGCCAACAAAATTTTCAATGTCGCTAAAATCGGAGGAAAGAAGGGTAGCTATTTTTGAAAAGATAAATCCCATACCTTCGGGATCATTTGTACCTTGTTCAACAACTGCCAGCTTTTCACCAAAACTGAAATAATCAATTTGAGGAATTTTAATCTGCTCCAAAATATATTTTGGCTCTATCCATTTGGGTAACCAATCGCTGTAACAATCTTTCAATATATCTGCAATTCTTTCAAGCCACTCAAGAGATTCTTTAAATTCTACCCTGGTTCCAAATCTTGAAGGTATTGGAAGAACTGTTAAAGCCATCCTATCAACCTCAAGTCGTTGTCTTGCTGTTTGGATATACTTAACAATATCACGAACGCCAAAAAGACTTTGATAGTTTGCCGTAAACATTGGAACCAAAATATCCGGCATCATAATAGTGCATATTCCACTTGAATCACTAAGGCCAGTTCTGCTATCAATTAAAACGAAATCAAAATCATTATGCCACTCTGTCCTTAGACTTTCCAAATGATAACCACCTTTTTCATTTGTAAAAAAAACAGTCCAGTCAAAGCTTTGAAGCAACGAAGAATAGGTAGCCGGGTCTTTATCTCTACCGCTGTGAAGCAAAGAAATAGGAAATTCATGTAAAGTATTAATTTTCCATAAGAAGTTTTGATAATTAGGATTACTGTCATTTTTGTATGCTAACAACAATTGAAGTAATCCTTCTGATGAATTTTCAATTTTAAAACTGCTAAAGAATCTTTCAATACCTGGTGCCTCCAAATCCCAATCAACAACTAATACTTTGAATTTTCTTTTCGATAATTCATAGGCAATATTTGCCAAGGCCATACTTCGCCCCACACCTCCTTTATATGAATAGAATGTAATAATGCTGCTCATAAATTTGAAAATTTTGGAATTTTTGTTTGAATTGATTCCATATTAGAATGAAGTTGAGTAACAAAGCTATTAACGGCAGCAATTTGCCAATCTTTTCTCCATCTTGGAACAGAGTCTATAGTCCTGGCTATTTTTTCAACAAGTAGCTTTACTTTATCTTCAAATTCTGTATGCCTTTGACCATCTTTATTTAGGGTCAATTTAAAAAACTCTTGCATTTCTATTTTTTGAATTGTAGATATTTGAACTGGCATTGTTTCGCCGTCATGAATAACAGTTGTAAAAATCAGTCCATTGGGATTAACAGTTGTTCTATATCCATATTTTCGTTCTCTCTCTAACATGTGACCAATTTCACATGTACACCAATGACTTTCAAGATATTTTTTTGTCCATAATGGTATAATTACTTTTGAAGATGACAATGCTTCACCTAATATAATTGGCCAAGAGTCTCCGGTTTCGATTAATGAGTCAACAAATATTGCCGGGTCGCGTCCCAATTCTTGGCTTAGATGATTTCTAAGTAGAGGGATAAAATAAGTTTCTATCCAAATTCGTGTATCACCTAATCGTCTATAACTAATAAATATGTCGTACTTGTAATCCATACTTAAAAATATAATTAATCAAAATGTGATTTAAAAAACTGTTTGAAACCTCTTCGCCAGTTTAATAAAGAATTTGGTAGTTTTCTGCATTGCCCTTTGCTATAAGCCTTTCTAAATCATCCTTACTAAATGTTTTTCCTTACCCCCACACATTTAATTCATTTTGGAAATTGAAAGAGTAAATTGTATTCCGTTTTAATTCAATTCTAAATTTAAAAGAATGACTATTAGATAAAACACAACCAATATGCTTTTCAAATATACGGAAATGGTTTTTAAAAATATAGCCTGTCTAAAGGATTTTATATCTGATATAAACTCTGCCATTTTCCACTGTTTGAAACAATTGGCAACTCTATTAAAATTCAGAATAAACTTTGAGAGATGCTTCCTTTACAAATTCATTCATCTGTTTTTGAACTTCACCCTTAGGCAAACCGTGAGAACTTTTTTGTCCGGAATCGGCTTGTTTGCCGGCAGATTTAGTTGCTTTTTTGGCAATATTATCCATTACCCGAATGAATGTATCAATTTCTTCTTCCGTGTTTCCGATACCTAAACTTACCCGTACAACACCCGGCAGTTGTAACCGGGGAAAAACAGTAACAATTATGCGCTGAAACTTCTCCAGTTTCGGGCCAACACCGAGTATGTGTTTTACAAGAATGTGGGCACAGTGGCAACCGTACCGCACTCCTATTCCACCCTGTATGGCCAGTTCTTTGGCTATCCCGCTGGAAACCTTGTCTTTCAGGTAGAATGCAATTACGCCACCTCTTTCTTTAAACTTTGGTGAGTCCGTGTCTGTTATCCCGAAAGTCTGGATTTCGGCGATTTGTGCCAGACCGTGTATCACTTTCCTCGTCAATTTCTGTTCTTCTGACTGAATCACGTCCATGCCAATTCGTTGTAAAAGCAAAAGCGCTTTTCCCAAAGCGGCAATACCACCGGCGTTTTCTTCGCCCGACGAATTGATGAGTTCCATTTCGGCAGTACTAAAACGAAGCAATCCTTTTTTAACCACCAGCGCGCCACTGCCAAAGGGTGCGTAAACCTTGTGGGCAGAGAAAGTGAGATAATCAATTCCGCATCCTTCCATGTCAACCTTTCGGTGTGCGACCAACTGTGCGGCATCCACCAGCAACCGGGCACCATATTTGTGCACAATTTGGCTGATTTCCGCCAGATTGTTATACGTACCAAGTACATTCGAGGCACCGCTCAAAGCTACCAGGCGGATTCGCTTCTTTCCATGTTTTCCATCGTGGTTGTAGGCAACCAAATTTTTTTCCAGTTCATTCAAATCAAAAAATCCCTCTTTGTCAATCGATAGCCGTAACAGTGAATGGTTTTGAAACATGCGCCACGGCAAATCGTTGGAAGAGTGTTCGAGAAACGAACTGAGTACTACCGATTCGATGTCTTCTTCTAATTCGCGACTCAAACTTTCGGCTGCCAGATTGATGGCTTCGGTGGTGTTGGAAGTAAAGATGATATCATAATCTGATTGCGGCGCCCCCAGCATTTTGGCACAAACAGATCTGACTTCCTGAATAATCTCCTTTTGTACCTGTTT
>JBHEPM010000160.1:371-3943 GCA_046260295.1 Psychroflexus sp. | reverse complement strand
TATTTATCTTATTATTTGATCTTTGGCCAGTTATTGCAGGTTTACTGCTAATCATTTTTATTGCCCGTTTGTTTATCATAAAAATTACACAAAATCGTTTGAAAGAACGCAAAATATTCATATCTTCGTTATTCTACGATTTGATTATTCCTTATTTTAAATTATTTTACCGCTGGTATTTTAACAATCGACGTCAAAAACAAAAATGGAAAGTGAAGGTTTAAATTTGTCGGAGAAAGCGCTTCAGGATTACGACCTGGTTCGGAAAGCCATAAAAGGTGACGAGAAAGCCTTTGCCCGATTGTTAAGCCGTTACAAAGACACCATTTATTTTATGCTCCTCAAAATGCTGAATAACCGCAGCGATGCTGAGGATTTAACGCTCGAAGCTTTTGGAAAAGCATTTAAAAACCTTCACCAGTATTCGCCTACTTATGCATTCAGCACCTGGCTTTTTAAAATTGCTTCGAATAATTGTATCGATTTTTTACGCAAGAAGAAAGGAGTTACTATTTCGCTTGAAAATGATAGCGAACAAATTGAAATCAGCGAAACAGCAAGGCTAAAATCAAAAGATTTCAACCCCGAAGAAAAATTAATCAGAAAACAAAAAGCAATTTTACTACATAAAGTAGTGCGCCGTTTAAAACCACATTATCAGACATTGGTAGAGTTAAGATATTTCCGCGAATTGTCGTACGAAGAAATCTCCAAAGAATTAAATTTGCCGCTCGGTACCGTTAAAGCACAGTTGTTCAGGGCACGCCAGATGTTGTTTAAACTGATTGAAAGTACCGAAATGAACGACTATCATTAATTCATTAAATGAACATCATTACAAAATATTTTCCAAAATTAAACATTGAACAAATAGCGCTCTTTCAGCAACTGCAACCGTTATATGCCGAATGGAATGCACAGATTAACGTGATTTCGCGAAAAGATTTCCCTGAGTTTTACGAACACCATGTTTTACACTCACTCTCCATCGCAAAACTCATCAGTTTCACACCTGGGACAAAAATTCTGGATGTTGGCACGGGTGGTGGCTTCCCCGGAATTCCGCTGGCCATTTATTTTCCGCAATCCCAATTTCACATGGTAGATTCGATTGGGAAAAAAATAAAGGTGGTGAATAGTGTAATAGAATCGCTGGGACTGCAAAATGCAACAGCTCAGCAAATCCGCGCCGAAGAACTTACCGATAAATACGATTTTGTGGTTAGCCGCGCCGTTACCCGATTGCCCGAATTTGTGCCGTGGGTGCGCAAAAACATCGCCCAAAAACAGATAAACGCCATGCCCAACGGCATTATATATTTAAAAGGCGGCGACTTGCAGGAAGAAACAAAACCATTTAAAAACCGTGTGTTTGTAAAAAATCTATCCGACTGGTTTGACGAGGAATTCTTTGAAACGAAGAAGGTGGTGCATTTGACGTTGTAATTCATTGTTTCTGAGGAAAATAACCATTTTTATTTCCACATATCAAACAAACCTCTCTATGAACACATAACAAATGTCCGCATTTTAAACATTTCCATTTTTCTTTTTCAAGATTTATAAATGAATCAAATCCTGTTTCTTTTATTCTAAGCAGATTTTGGATTGGACTTTCGCCATATTTCATTGTATAACGCTTATCCAAATCTCTAATTCGCCGGCAGGGAAATTTAACACATTCAATACAAAGCAAGTTTTCATTACCCCTCTTTTCGGCGCATAATTTTATACTGCAAACTGTACAGTGATATGGCTTATTACCAGCACTGTTACAGCCGACGCATTTATTTTTGCTTCTCTGAAAACCAAGACATAAATCACAAATTACGCCACATGGGGCAATGCTTGCACTATTCATAATTTCATCAGTATTGATAATTTTACTCAATAAAATTACTATTTTATTTGCATCGGAAGTTGTAGTCGAAATACCTCCAATCGGTTTATTTTTTGTTCATTATCCGGTTTGTTCAGGTTTTACATCAGACGTTTAACTCCTGCTTTTCTTATTTATTCAAGCATTCACGCATTTTTGCATTCTGCCCCGCTGCTACACGATTGTATCGTGTAGCAAATTTGATTGAAGCTGTAAAAGTTATATTTTTTTGCAAATCATGCGATAAAGAATTGCGCGGCAGCAAGGCCGATAAGTACATTGAATCTCCCAAATCGGCATGTGGATGAAATGTAGTTCAACACCGACTCATCGCTGGGTCTTGCAGACCGCTCAGAGTCCTGTTTATTGGCTACTGTGCATTTTATAGTATCATAATAAAATAAGAAAATCGATTATAATCTTCATTCAAAACCTGTTTCAAGTCAGAAGCTTCAATCATTTCAATTATATTATTTGGTCTTATTTTAACTCCAAGTCTTCGCAATTCATCAGCTTCTTTTTTTGGTATCTCATAGTTTTTATTTTGTCTATGATGTGCGCAGCCGTCCAAGTTGACAGCATATATCTCATAATTTCCTTTTGAACCAATAATATGATAATGAGCTTGGCATGGTATGTTACTATCAGCTGGGTGCTTAAAATATCTATTATTGCTGCTCTTGAATTTTTTGATTTGTTCAAATTCTAATAATAATTCAGGAGAAAAAGAAATCTCAATACATTTAATTTTGTGAGAATTCGATTTGGGATAATTAACTAACTCATAATATCTTGTCAGATAATCACTGTCACTAAGTAGTGAAATGATTTTTTCTAAATCTTGTGTATCCATATTTTTTTTAAATTGTAATAATATTATTTTCTTATAAATACGTGACTTCTCCTAAAAAAAGAAATTTCACGAAATTAATTTGGTATGTTGTGCTTTTTGCATTGTGCCATCGTTCCGCAAATATGATTAGTTGCGGAATGCGTGGTGTTTTCCTGTCGAAAAGCAGCGAGTTTGATGCGGGCTGTAAACCCTGATTATCAGCACGTAAACCGCAATTAATTATATTTTGCTGTTAGCAAACGTAGTTTACTTATTATCAGACCATTTGTAAATCAAAATCCCTTTTTGTTAATTTTATTCTGTTATGAGATAATGATTCTAAAGTCTTTTTAATATGAAAAGCCCTGTCTTGTTTTATGAATGTTGGAATTAAGTCTTCCAGCTTAATTTTAAAAAGTCGATTAATGACAATTAAATCCTCTTTTGAAAATGGCCTCAATCCATTAATCAATTCTGACATATAACCTTTTCGATGTCCTAAAATTTTTGCCAAATCATTTTGAGTTAATCCGGCCTCTTTTAGTTTGGATTTAACCAATTCTTTTCTTTTCTGGTAAAAGTCATTTTCTGCTTGCACCAAGGCTTCTGCCAAATCACTTTCTTTTATTTGATTGTCTGTAATTGAATTCTCATCTGCCCAATTATTTTGTTCGTAATCCTTAATCAGGCTGCGCAAATGGTTGCGGATTGTCTTATATGATTCATCTTGTTTCTCGAGTACTCGTAATTTTAAAAATAAAGAAGATGCTTGTTCATAGTCCATTTCACTTGTTAGTGAGGCTAATCTCTGTATATTTTGTATCGAAAATCTATCCATAATTAAATCATTTTTTGATTCCG
>JBHEPM010000160.1:0-361 GCA_046260295.1 Psychroflexus sp. | reverse complement strand
GTCTTATCGTACTCATCGTGTGAGCCAGTCCAAATAATAGTTGCTTCATCATCCTCGAAGACAATCAAAATCATAGTGCGATGAACATTAATATCAAAAAAGTAAAATCCTTCGCTATGCACGCAATCTGCATCAGGACGGGACTCTTTTATATCAGTCTTTTTTGTCCATTTAGCACTTTCTATATCTGAAATCAACTTATCAATCTCAGCAATCAATTTCTTATTACCACGATTTTTAGTCATAAGTTTTATCAGCTTATTTTTCCGTAATAATTCCAAATCTTAAATTTATTTAGAACACAAAGATAAACAAATAGTTTCACATATTATGGAACTCTGTCTTTTTTATGTCACAGAGC
>JBHEPM010000016.1:23608-24205 GCA_046260295.1 Psychroflexus sp. | reverse complement strand
ATATATAACTGAAAATGTTGTTGGAAAAACAAGTTATTCAGATTGTTTACATATCGCACTTGCTACAATTAATCAAGCGGACATACTCATAAGTTGGAATTTTAAGCACATCGTAAATGTAGAGCGAATACGAGGCTATAATTCCATAAATATTAAAAACGGATATAAACAATTGGACATTCGCTCACCAAGAGAATTAATGAATTATGGAAACTAAAACAGAAAAAAAATTTGATGCTGTAAAAATGGCTCGGGATATTAAGGATAAATTGGATGAAAAATTATCCAAAATGACTAAAGAAGAAATTGTTACATATTTTAAAGAGCAACGAAAGAAAACAAATCGTGTAAAGCCCGGTGCTTAACAGTGAATATAGTTTATGGCGGAATTAGTGCCAAACCAAAGTTTTGTATTTTTTTTGAGAAAACAAATGAATTTTGCAAAAAGGATACATAGTTTATTTTTTTGCTTGTATTTGATAAAAAGCTAATCTCGTAAGTTTTATAAACTTATTATATGCGAAATAGCTTATCGACTCACTTTAACTTTCATTTCAATATTGCTCAAAGGCCATTCGCTTTCGTCGGTTTCTACGG
>JBHEPM010000016.1:0-23598 GCA_046260295.1 Psychroflexus sp. | reverse complement strand
ACCAAAAACCGTGTGGTCGTCATCCAAATGCGACGCACCTTGTTTGGCAGTAACTACGAAAAATTCGAATGGAGAAGAAGCATTGCTCACATTTTGTTCTGAATATTTAGCGGCTGAAACTGCGCCATAGCTATGTCTATGGATTTTTTTGAATTCATTAGGAATCAAATAATCACCGACAGCTTTTCTAAAATCATGCGTGGCTTGACGATCGCTATTACCGCCTTGAACCACAAAACCTTCTGAAACTCTATGAAAAACCGTAGTGTCAAAATACCCCATTTTTGCTAGTCTCACAAAGTTGGCTCTGTGCAGTCTCGGTCCAGCAAAAAGTTGCATTTTAAATTCGCCGAATTCTGTTGTTACGGTGACTTTAGTTTCAGTATTATTGACGCCATATTGTTTCAAAAACGGAATCAATTCTTCTTGTTTCAAAGTTTTTATTTCGCTTAAATCCATATCGCTTTTCCCGTTTGAAGGAATTTTAACATCAATATCTTTTTCTGTGAAACTATTTTCATCTTGACTTCCATTGGAAGTTTTATCTTTGTCAGATTGACATGCGCCAAGCGTCAAAATAAATATTAAGCTTAAAATAAGATATGGAGTTTTCATCTTTACTAAATTTTGTTTCAAAAGTAAAAAAAAATGTGTTGCCCGGAGAAGAATTTCAATATCAAATGGCACCTTTATTTCGTCAAGATGAATTAAAAAAATCGACAGTAAAAGATAAGAATCCAAATGAAGCCGGAGTTTTAGCTTTGTTATATCCCAAAAACGACATTGCTTACATGGCGTTTATTCTCAGAAAAACCTATAAAGGCGTGCACTCTAACCAAATTGGTTTTCCTGGCGGACGTGTCGAGGATGAAGATCAAACATATCTGGAAACCGCCATAAGAGAAACAGAAGAAGAAATTGGTGTTTGTGCTGAAAACATCAAACCTATTCGTGCTTTAACGGAATTGTACATTCCGCCTTCTAATTTTTTGGTGCATCCATTTTTAGGATTTATAGATTATGAACCCATTTTTGTGCTGCAAGAAGACGAAGTTGAAAATATACTGGAAATTCCATTGGCAGATTGTTTAGATGAATCGAAAATCAAACAAGAAATCATCAATGCTTCATATGCCAAACAGATTAATGTGCCAGCTTTCAATTTTGACGGCAATATTGTTTGGGGCGCTACAGCTATGATTTTAAGTGAAATACGAGAAATTTTCAATCGACTGGACAAAGTTTAGAAAAATGTATATTTGTGCTCTCAAATTTTATTCATGGGCTTATTTAAGAAAAATCCATTTGGTCATTATTTGATACTTAAGAAATGGCTGATAAGAATCATGGGTGCTCTTACCCACAGACGATATAGAGGTTTCAATGAAATGAAAATTGAAGGTTCCGAAATCATTAAAGATTTACCTAATGCGAACGTTTTGTTTGTCTCTAATCACCAAACTTATTTTGCGGATGTTGTGGCGATGTATCACGTGTTTAATGCAAGTTTGAGCGGTAGAGTCGATAATATTCACAACGTTGGATATTTATGGGATCCGAAACTCAATATTTATTATGTTGCTGCTAAAGAAACCATGAAAGGTGGTTTTTTGCCAAAAATTTTGGCTTATGCTGGTTCGGTGAGTATCGATAGAACTTGGCGAGCTGCAGGGAAAAATGTGAATCGACAAGTTAAAATGAGCGATATTTCCAATATAGGAAAAGCTTTGGATGATGGATGGGTTATTACTTTTCCACAAGGCACTACCAAACCATGGAAACCCATTCGCAAAGGAACGGCATTCATTATTAAAAAATACAAACCCATTGTCATTCCTATCGTAATAGATGGTTTTAGACGATCTTTTGATAAAAAAGGCATTCGCATCAAAAAGCGAAACATCCTTCAATCTATGATTATTAAAGATCCACTTGATATTGATTATGAAAACGAATCGGTGGAAAGTATTATTGAAAAAATAGAGTACGCCATAGAACAACATCCTTCATTTCTAAAAGTAATTTCTGCTGCTGACCTCAAAGCTGAGGAAGAACTCAATGAAAAACGCCGCTATAGTGCAAAAAATGAGTAATTTTTAGTTAGAATTTAAGTTGTTATGCTTTTCAAATATTTTTTCAGCGCATTTTTCGCCATCGATGGCAGCAGAAACGATGCCACCAGCATAACCTGCGCCTTCACCACAGGGGAATAAACCTTCGATTTCTGTATGTTCTAAACTTTCGGGATTTCTTGGAATTCTCACTGGAGATGATGTTCTGGATTCCGTAGCCAAAATTATGGCCTCTGGATGGTCAAATCCTTTCAGTTTTTTAGAAAAAGCTATAAAACCTTTTCTTAAGCGGTTGACAATGGCTTTTGGGAAAATATCATCCATTTCAACAGAAGTAACACCAGGTTGATAGGAACATTTTGGCAAGTCTTTCGATTTTCTTTTACTTATAAAATCTGACAATGTCTGTGCTGGTGCGCTTTGACTACATCCAGCTTTATCCCAACATAGTTTTTCTATATGTTCTTGAAATTTTAAACCTTTTAGCTCACCGAATTTTTCGAAATCTTTTAAATTTTCATCATCAATTGTGACTACAATACCAGAATTTGCATAAGGATTATTTCTTTTGGATGGTGACCAACCATTTGTGACAACTTCTCCGGGTGCGGTAGCGCAAGGCGCAATAATACCGCCTGGACACATACAAAAAGAATACACGCCTTTGCCATCAACTTGTTCAACAAGGCTGTAAGCTGCTGGCGGTAAGTATTCGGGTCTGTTTTTAGTTTTATATTGAATATGGTCTATAAGCTGCTGCGGATGCTCAACGCGAACGCCCATAGCAAAAGCTTTGGATTCAATTCTAATATTTTTTTGGTGTAGCAAGTAAAAAATATCTCTCGCAGAATGACCAGTGGCTAAGATGATTTGGTTTGCAAATATGTGGGTTTCATGATTTACCACAATTCCTTTCATTTTCTGATTTTCAATAATAAAATCAGTGAGTTTTGTATTAAAATGAACTTCACCACCAAAACTGACCAAAGTATCTCGCATATGGGCAATAATTCTTGGTAGTTTGTTGGTACCAATATGGGGATGCGCATCTACTAAAATATCTTCATCGGCACCATGCTGAACAAAAGTTTCTAAAATGGATTGGATGTGTTTTTTGCTACCAGATCGTGTATAAAGTTTTCCATCTGAATATGTACCTGCGCCACCTTCACCAAAACAATAATTAGACTCTGGATTGACAATGTGTTTCTTGTTGATTTTTGCCAAATCAATTCGTCTTGATCGTACGTCTTTACCGCGTTCTATAATAATGGGTTTGATGCCTAAACTCAATAGTTTTAAACCAGCAAACAATCCGGCTGGACCACAGCCAACTATAATTGCTTTTGGAGCATTTTTATCAAGGTTTTGATAAATTGTTTTTTTAATTTGTGGCCAATTAACGGTACTTCCTTGGATTTGATAAACTATTTTTAATTGAAAAATAATTTGCCTGCGACGTGCGTCAATCGAACGTTTGATTATTTTTAATTTATGAATTTTGTTTTCGCTAATCTTTAGTTGTTTAGCCAAAGCAGACTTCAGCAATACTTGACTATTTGCAGTTTCAGGGTTGACGCGAAGATTTATAACTGGAAGTTTATTCATCGGATAATTTATTGTACAAAGTTAACGAATAATAGACAGGTTTAAATACGATATTTCATTGATAAATTAGTTTTGAAATTTAAATAAACTTGAATTTATTCCAAAAAAAAGCTGTCTTATGGCAAGACAGCTTTTTTAACCTAAACTTAATAAAACTTATTTGATAATCACTTTTTTTGTGATTTGTTGACCATTACTGTTGATTTTGACTATATAAACGCCAACGTTTAACTCGTTAGTGTTGATATTAATTTCTTCTTTGAAATCAGATTCAATTGTTTTAACTTTTTGACCGATGGTATTATAAATTTCGACTTTGGTTTCACTTGTAACTAAATTTTTTCCTTTGATTGTGAAGTAACCACCGGTAGATGGGTTAGGGAAGAGGCTAAAGTCATTTTCGTTCAATTCAAAATCATCATTAGATAATGAAGTTTGTTCAAAAACTAATTTGAAACGGTCTGAATCTACTGAAGCTGGAATTGAAGAATCGACTGTGAAAACGATATTATTTTCACCGTCATTCAATTCGTGGTCAACATTTGTATATAAATCTCTTAAAAATATATTGTAATTTGGCATGTCTTGAACCTTAACATTCATTGTATAATCTGAATCTCTGTAGTTGCCAATCCAAAAGCCAAACATATCTTCATCTTCAGGGAAAGGTCTTTTTTCAATTGCTAAATAATTACCGTCAGATTCAATTCCGATTGTTTCGTCATCATTCCAGAATTTTAAGGCATCATCAGTACCAACTTCTTCATTGAAAGTTGCGCCAAATTTGAATCTCACACCATCCAATAAATCGTTGTTAAAATTATTTATGATGTTCAAATCAATTCTTGAATTTGAATTTACACTAAATACTTGATTTGTCAAGGTTTGGTCAGTTTTGAATTCTTCTTTAAAAGTCAGTGTAGGGTTTTCACCAGCTTGAATATCTTTAGAAGTTTGAACAAATGCTGCTTGATTGGGTTGTAAAAATTTGTATTTGATATTTCCATTGTTATTGTTCCCGTTTCCTAAATCATTAGGAATATATTGAACAGGATTTGCGTCTAAATCTACAGTAACATAACCACCTCTGTTTCCAATATTAGGGTTGTAGGCGTAATAGAAATTTTTATTCAAATTATTTGAGCTGTTTGCTAAAATTGCTTTCATATCAACTTCAGCTTGATAAGGATTACCAATCAATGAAAAACCATTTGCATTTGGATTTAAATCATCGTCGATATTCACATCACCAGATAAGATAGTACCTAAAGAACGTAATCTTGTTGGGCTTCCCATAGCTGTATTATTTGACCAAACATTGGTGCTTCTGTCACCTCTAATTAATAATCCATAAGCTTTTCCAGCTTCCAGAGTATTGTCAATAGTGCTTGTAATTGTGGCCCAAGATCCGTTTTGTGAATTCCAAGAAAATAAAGAAGGATTTCCTGTTAGGGTGGCATCAAAACCGTTTGCACCAGTTACACTTCCTGTGATATGTGTTCCGTAACCAGGTTTTGGATTTTGGTTTTGATTATAGTCATTTACCGTGTTATTTACACCTTCTTGCCAATTTTCATTAATAGAAGTAGAGGTATTAACTGAAGTTGTCATATATCTAAAGGCTCTATTATTCAATGGTATATAACGTTCAATCATAACATCACCTATGATTGTATTTCCGTTTTTAATTTCATTGATAATAGCTGTCGTGTTAGAATTCGATTTGAAAGTCACCAAATTCGTATCTGGATTGTTGTAGTTAAAATTTGTAACCAAATCGCTACTTTCTAAATTTAAAGCGTTATAAATATCAACATTTCCTGAAACAAGATTAAGGTTAGTTCCATTGTCAATAGTCAAGTTGTAAATTATAATATTATTCTCAGTTGAGAAGTTTTGAACATCATCGCCTTTAAAAACTAAAGTTGAATTTCCAGGGTTGTAAAAACCGTGGTTTTCAAAATCTCCGTAGATTTTAATTTGAGATTCATTGGTTTGGGATACGCTAGCACCGCTTACAATTATTAAATCTTTCATTTCTGCATCTTCTGAAAAAGTAGGATTATTAGGTGTTACATTTATAGTAACATCAGTATCCTTTGTAGGAAAACCATTACTCCAGTTGTTTATGTCTTCAGCATCTTTTGAAACAACACCTATCCAAACTGTTGGTTCTGAAGCGCATTCTTCGGTTCCAATTGTTCCATTAAGGATCCAGTTATTTGGAATTTGGGATAAATTTGGAATAGAAATTCCTCCATCATCGTTTGCGGTGATTTGTCCACCCCAACCGTTAACGCTTCCATTTAAAGTTATTGTATTACAACCTGAGTTAGATTCTATAAGACCTGCGTGATTTGTCAAATTGTTAAAGATAATTTCTTCACCAAATTGAATAGTTCCTGTAGAATTGATTTGCGTGTTACCTGAAATTTCAAAACCACCATTAGCGGTAATTTGCCCATTCCAAACATTTAAATTTCCACCGACACTAAAACTATTTTCAACGATAAGATTTGCATTATTAGAATTACTTTCTAAATCACCTGAAATACTTAAATCACCTGTAATATCAGAATACGCGTCGTTTCTAAACTTTTGATTGAAGTTTAATTCTCCACTAGAATAAATTGACCCGTTTGAATTCGCTAGATTACCTTCAAAAGTTGTGGTTCCTTCATTATTTAAGGTGAAATTATTTCCCATTTGCTTTTCCCAACTGCTGTTGTCAACAATCAAAATACTTCCATCGTAAACATTGATTAAACCGCTGTCAAAATTAGTATCTCCACCAATCAAATTTGTTGTTGCGTCATTATAAGAATTTAAAATTCCGTTTTGGAATCTAACAATAGCAGTTAAATCACCATAATTATTAACCACAGAATTATTCTTTAAATTAATAGTTATATTATTACCATGATTGAATGTTCCATAGTTATTGATAGAGATGCCATTTCCACTATTAGGCCAGTTCAGACCTTGTGAATTAAAAGTTACGCCTTCGCCAATACACAAAGAAGAATTATTACCAATATTTTTCCAACTTGCGTTGTAAGTAAAATTACCGGTTATACAAATTGTAGCATTGTTCATGTTACCATTTGGCCAACTGTCATTTGGACTATCAATGACATAATCACAATCACAATCTGTAGCGATATCCTGAGCAATTGTGGAGTTAAAAGCAAATAAAACAGCAATTATATATAAATACTTCATTTTGTTTTTGAATTTTGTTGCAAAAGTATTATGCATGTCCAATAAATTATTTTATATTTTGCTACAAGTTCATTAATATTGCTATTTAGTTTGTTAATAATTGCTAAAGTTGAATTTCAATTAGATTTTTGTTTTTCAATAACTTAAGCTTGGAAAGACTTGATTTGATTTGGGTAAAAAGACTTCAACTATTGATATATTGACTTTAATTATGAATTCAAAATCACAATAATTATGTACTATAGATGAATCATGCTAGTGATTACGATAAGTATTAATATAAGTTATAATAAGATATTGTTTGTTGATCATATATTTTAAAAATCTCATTGGTTTTTATTAAATTGCTACATAAAATTTTAAATTATGGCAAAAGAAAAACAATTAACGACAACAGGCGGAAATCCTGTTTCAAATAATCAGAAGTCTAAAACAGCTGGTTCTAGAGGTCCGGTTTTACTAGAAGATTACCAATTAATAGAAAAACTTGCTCATCAAAATAGAGAGAGAATTCCAGAGCGTGTTGTACACGCCAAAGGTTGGGGCGCAAAAGGAGTTTTTACCGTCACCAAGGATATTACAAAGTATACCAAAGCCAAACTTTTTGGAAAAATAGGTAAAAAAACTCCTGTTTTATCAAGGTTTTCTACCGTAGCAGGTGAATCCGGTGCGGCTGATACTGAACGAGATGTAAGAGGTTTTTCTTTAAAATTTTATACCGAAGAAGGCAATTGGGATATGGTTGGCAACAACACGCCGGTATTTTTTGTGAGAGACGGTTATAAATTTCCAGATTTTATAAGAACCCAGAAACGTCATCCCAAAACCAATTTGCGCTCAGCTGAAGCCATGTGGGATTTTTGGTCATTATCACCCGAAAGTTTGCATCAAGTCACTATACTAATGTCAGATCGTGGTTTGCCGAAAACACCAATGCATATGAACGGATATGGTTCACACACATTTTCATTTTTTAACGCTAAAAATGAAAGATTTTGGGTGAAATTTCATTTCAAAACTCAGCAAGGTCACGACTTCTATACAAATGAAGAAGCAGCGAAAATTACTGGTGAAACACGTGAGAAATATCAAGAAGAATTATTTGGCGCAATCGAACGTGGAGATTTCCCAAAATGGACATTGAAAATTCAAATAATGCCAGAGGAAGAGGCCGAAAAGCTTGATTACAATCCATTTGATTTGACTAAAGTTTGGCCACACGCAGATTATCCGCTCATTGAAGTAGGAGAGTTGGAGCTGAATGAAAATCCTGACAATTATTTTCAGTATATAGAAAACGCGGCATATTCGCCATCCAATATTGTTCCAGGAATTGGTTTTTCTCCAGACAAAATGTTGCAAGCGCGCATATTTGCTTATGCAGACGCTCACCGATATCGACTAGGAACGCATTATGAAGCACTTCCGCCAAACCATCCAATTTCTGAAGTAAATCACTATCACAAAGATGGTTCAATGCGATTTTTCGATAATAATAGCGACAATCCAGATGCCTATTATGAACCGAATTCTAAAAATGGTCCAGTTGAAAATCGTGATTTTGAGAAACCACCAATGAAAGTAAGTGGTGAAATTAAACGATATGAAGAACAAGATTCTTTCGGTGTTTATAAACAACCTGGCGATTTATTCAGACTTTTTGACGATGAACAAAAACAAAGATTGTTCAGCAATATAAAAGCTGCCATGGAAGGCGTTTCAGATGAAATTATTGAACGGCAATTAAAACATTTTGATGCTGCAGATCCTGAATACGGCGATGGTGTCAGAAAAGCTTTAGGAAAAACACCTAAGCATAGCTAAATAAAGTAATATTAATCCAAAAGCATTCAAAATTCAGTTTTTTTGAATGCTTTTTATTTTATACATATGAAAGAAAGATTATTTAATGCCATAAGAAATCAAAACCTAGAAGACGTGAAACTTATTTTGGAAAATCGCCCACATTTTCTAAATGAAAAAGATGAACGTGGCTCAACACCTTTACTTTTAGCAACTTATTACGGATATGAAGAAATTTCCGCATATATCTTGAGTTTGAAACCTGAAATCGATGGGCAAGATGCATCCGGAAATACAGCTTTGATGGGTGTTTGTTTTAAAGGATTCAACAATGTAGCTAAACTTCTTATTGAAAATGGTGCTGATGTAAATGCTACGAATTTCAATGGAGCAACAGCTTTGACATACGCAGCTTCATTCAATAATCCAGAAATTGCTGATTTGCTATTAGAAAACGGCGCAGATACTTCCATTCGAGATCATCGTGGCTTAACAGCTTCAGATCACGCTAAAAATCAAGGGTTGACAGATTTGGCTGAAAAATTATTGTAACAAAAAAAGCCGAACCTAGATAGATTCGGCTTTTTAAAATTAAGGTATTGTTTATTTATCCTTAGATGTTGAATTGATTGCCAATGAATACACAACCAAACCAAATCCAATCTTGTTCACGGCATCACCAATGTTGTACACAACATCCATGAATGAAGCATCTACTCCAAAATCAATTCCGAATAGACCGCCTGGTGTACCCAAAATATAACCAACTGGATAAATAGCCCAACCTACTAAAACAAACCAACATAAAATGTTATGCGCTTTTAGCACATTTCCACCTGCATTTTGAGCTAACTTTTTAGCTTCACCAAACCATATTATATAAACTATAATAAAGTAAGCAATTCCTGAAGCTAGACCCCATTGCCAAGAGTATTCTGGAGAAACAGCTTCACCAAAATATCCAGTTACTAACATTACCACAGACCAGAAAATTAATTTTCCCATCAATGATTTTTTGGCACCTGCGACTTTAAGGATTAAGTAAAACTCAACACACATCAATGGTACAGTTAAAACCCAATCTACATATCTAAAGAATGTTGGCGATTCTGCAAAAGCATCCCAATAATCTCTCATGTAGAAATAATGAACTGCTGCAATAAATGTGATTAGCCCGGAAACTAACACAGAAGTTCTCCACTTTTTATCAAACTGACTTAGTGATAAAAAGAAAAACGCGGAAGCAGCCATCATGGCCATACTACCGACGAAAAAAGTAAACCCGACGTAATCGTCATTGGCGATTTTAGAAACGTCAGCCAATAAATACATAAAAGTTCTCATAGTTATTAAATTTTTTGTTTAACCAAATGTAGTAAATAATTAAACAAGATATTTTAATTTTATGAAAACTTTTTAATTATATTTGATGATATAAAACTAAATAATCTTGAAAATTTATAATTACATAATTGTGTTGAGCTTTTTAAGTATATGGTTAAACATTTATTTACCTATAGATTTACTGCATATTTTGGCAATTTTAGCAATTTTGAGTTTTGGTTTATTACATGGTTCAAATGATCTTTTTGTGATTGATAAACTAAAAATGACTCCAAAGTCCTTTAGCTTTTGGTCGATTTTAGGATTTTATATTGTCTCAATTATATTTTTTGTATTAGTCTTTTATAATTTTCCTTTACTAGCTTTAGTTATCTTTATTACAATAAGCGCTTATCATTTTGGAGAACAACATTGGCAAGATTTTTTTACTGATAGAAATTTTCTGACTTTATCATTTTACTTTATTTATGGTTTACTTATTTTGAACCTTATTTTCTACTTAAATCAAAAAGAAGTTATTGACATTATTCAAAATATGGTCAATTTAAATGTAAAAACTACTTATTTTAAATGGAGTTTAATCATAAGTTGTATAGGAACTTTTGGACTTGGAAGTTTATTTGCTTTTAAAAATATAAAATTTAGACAATCGTTGCCAATCAATATTTTCTATCTTTTAGTTTTGTCTGTCATTTTTTTTGCTTCTGATGTGTTATGGGGTTTTACAATATATTTCGTTTTATGGCATAGTTTGCCGTCGCTGAAAGATCAGATTAAAGCTTTATATGGAACTTTTAATTTCAAAAATTTCAAACGTTACTTCAATAGAGCTTTTTTATATTGGTTATTTTCAATTTTAGGAATGGGAATTGTAATTTGGTGGTTCAAAGATGATCGAAATTTCCTTTCGCTTATGTTTGCTTTCATAGCAGCAGTAAGCTTTCCTCACATTTTTGTAATGAAAAAATTATTTCAGAAAAATAATGATTAACCGATTTTCATTCTAAAACTTTCAGATTTTTGATCGAAAACAATTAAATCCTTTGGAAATAATTTTTCAAAAGCGCCATTTGAAATCAGTTCTGAAGGTGTGCCAACTTCAATTTTGTTATTTTTTATCAAAATAATTCGATCGCACAATTGCAATGCTAAATTGATTTCATGTGAAGCAAATACTATGCTTTTTTGTGAAGTTTTTGTAATCGATTTCAAAAGTTGAAGCACGTAAGCTTTATGATACATATCCAAATGAGACGTAGGTTCATCCATAATGATTAACGGCGTGTCTTGAGCCAATGCTCTTGCAATCAGAACTTTTTGAAATTGACCATCGCTCAAAGAATCACAAGATTTTTTTTTAAGATCAAGCATGTCTACTTGCTCAATGGCTTTCAATATTTTTTTTTGATCTGAATTGGTCAATGTTCCTAACCAATTGGTGTAAGGATGTCTGCCTAAAGTAACCAATTCCAAAATACTCATGTTTTTTGAAATTGACTCGTTGGTTAAAACTAAGCTGACAAGATTTGATAATTTTTTTTGGTCTATTTCGTGAAGGGAACTTTTATTTAGAAAAATATTTCCAGATAGGGGCGGTAAAATATTTGACAAAGTCTTTAGCAAGGTTGATTTTCCAGAACCATTTGTACCAATAACTGCAACCAGTTCATTGGTTTTTATTTCAAAATTGATATTTTGTACAATTTGAACAGATTCAGGTTGAGCTTTGTAACCTATACTCAAATTGTGAACTTCTAAAATATTTGTCTTGCTAGTTTTTTCAGCCATAATCAAAACATGATTTTTTGTTTTCTTACTAAAAGCCAAATTACAATTGGAGCGCCAAATATAGAAGTCACCGCATTTATTGGCAAAGTCAAATCGCTACCAGGTAATTGCGCGATAATATCACAAATTAACATGATAATAGCACCAACAATTAAGACACTTGGAAGTAAAATTAAATGATCATTGGTTTTCACAATCTGTCTCACCAAATGTGGTACAGCCAAGCCTACAAAAGCAATTGGTCCGGCAAATGCTGTTGCACTTCCTGCCAAAACCGACGTGCTTAAAATAATAATCAGTCGATTTCTAGACAAACTAACTCCCATACTTTTAGCGTAATTTTCACCTAAAAGTAAAGCGTTCAGGTTTTTAATACTGAAGATTGACAAAATAATTCCCAAAAACCAGCATAAACTTAATAAACCGACTTCTGCCCAGTCCAAATTTCCTAAACTTCCAAATGACCAAAAAATATACAATTGAAGTTGATCAGCATTGCTGAAATAAGCCAAAACACTTACCACAGCAGAAGTTAAACTTGCTACCATCAAACCAATAATGAGTAAAGTCATGGTGTCTTTTACTTTTCTAGCAGTCGCAAGCACCGCCAACATAACCATCAAACTGCCTAAACTTGCTGCAATAATGATACTCCATTTTGAAAAAAAAGCATTTCCTAAAATTCCACCAAACAGAGCAGTGCCCATAACTAAAATTGCAACGCCTAAACTAGCGCCGCTACTCAATCCCAAAACGTATGGTCCGGCGAGTGGATTTCTGAAAAGCGTTTGCATTAGCAATCCGCTGAGTGACAATCCTGAACCAACCAAAATAGCAGTAAGACTTTTTGGTAATCGATATTCTAAAACAATATATTGCCAAGTTGTATTGTCTATTTGGAAACCAAATATGCTTTTTAAAACATCTGACAGAGGAATTTTTACTGAACCCAAATACAAACTCAGTAAAATCATTAAGACCAATGCAAATGCTAAAATGGAAATATTTAGATGCCTTTTTTTCAAATTATTCTAATGCTTTAAAAAAAGTCAATTCATAATCAGATAATAAATCCGGGTGAAAAATTTTGACTAAATCTTTTAGAATTAAATCTGGTCTGTTCGGACCGAGCTCATAAAACAAAACACCACCGGTTTCTCCCTTGGTGTTTGCCATAGTATAGATGTTTTTATTTTGAAAAGCTTCAAATTCTGCGTAATGCTTATTGTTGTTTAGCAGAGCTTCATAAGAAGTTAAGTGCCCTGGTGAAATCCAAAATTCTGAATCTTTTGCTTTTTCTAAAACTTTTTCGAAAGCCAAAGCAATACTGCCTTGACCTTTGGTGTAATCGTACACATATTCAGCATTGGCATCCTTAAAAAATTGGGCTTGCCAACTATCGCCATATGGCAAATACCAGCGGTCTTGATGCATTGCGCCAGAAATTACACTCGGTTTGTTTTCAGTTTTTGAAGCCATTTTTTTGGCGGATTCATATTCAGAAACTACTTGATTGAATTCGCTTTCAGCTTGATCTAATTTACCAAGAAAAGCACCAAAAAATTTAATCCATTCTGCTTTTCCCAGTGGATTGTCTTCTAACCAATCACTATTATAAACTACAGGAATTCCGGAATCTCGGGCTTGGTCTAAAGTTTTATTTCGACCTTCTATGGCAAAACTAAAAATCAAATCAGGCTGTAAAGACAACAGTACTTCTGTGTTTATAGATTCATTTTGACCTATATCGCGAATTTTACCATCTTCGATCAACTGCCTTGCTTCTTTAGATGAAATGTATTCTAAATTAGGAAAACCAACTAGAGTTTCAATTTTGTTCAAACTTATTAATGAAGGAATGTGAGTGGTGGAAGTGGCCACAATTTTATCGATAGGTTTTGTAATTAAAGCCTCGTATTCAAAATTTTTTGGCAACTGAATCTTTTCATCAGCGATGATGTATACCAAATCTTTTTCTGCATCTGGCCATGGTTTGTGAACACTAATTTGTGTAAAATCTTCATATTTTTTTATAGAAAAGCCTTCAGCATAGTCAACTTTGACTTCTTCGTAATCACCTAATTCTGTGATTTTTTTTGCACTATCTTGGCAAGATAAGATGCAAATGGCAACCAAAAGGTAAAAGATTTTGTTCATGAATCCGAATTTTAAACAAAAGTAAGATTATTTAGAATTTAATGGCTTTTACGACTTAGAGATGTGAAGTTTATTTTGAACTGAAATTTGAAAATTATAAAAATCATTTTCTATTAAATCAAAAGAAGTCGTTTTCAATATTGAAAACGACTTCTTCATCAAATCAAAAATGAAAAAATAAACTCGTTATTGCCATCCGCCGCCCAGAGTTCTGTACAATTCTATCATAGAATTATATTGACTCAATTCTACATTGATTAAATCTAATTTTGTGTTTAAACTGTTTTCTCTGGCATTCAAAACTTCTAAATAATTGACCAAACCATTTTTGAGCAATTCTTCAGAATCTTCAACTGCTGTTTGGTAAGCCTCGTATTCGTTGGTTTTAACTTCAATTTTTTGTTTGGCATTTTCATAATTCAGCAAAGCATCAGAAACTTCTTTACTTGCTATGATTAGGGTTTTTTCAAAATTAAGTAAAGCTTGCTCTTGTTCAGATTGCGCTACTTCATATTCAGTTTTTATTTGTCTGCGATTGAAAATAGGTTGTGTCAAACCACCGATAAAAGTTGCGAAAATTGAATTTCCAGAGATAAAATCACTTAAACTCAAACTTTGAAATCCACTGGTTGCTGAAATGGTGATTGACGGATAAAAATTACTTTTTGCCACGTTGGTCATTTCAAAAGCATTGATAAAAGCGTATTCAGCTTGAATTACATCAGGTCTGTTTTCCAACAAACCTGAAGGCACACCAGTCATTAAAGAATTATTCATTGTTTGAGAATCCAAACTGTTGCGTTCAATTTCTTCAGGAGCTTTTCCTAATAAAATAGACATGGTGTTTTCCAGTAAACGCGATTCATTTTTGAGATCTAACAAAATCGCTTCAGCTGTGTGAAGTTGCGCTTTGGTTTGGTTTACCGCTACAGAATTTACATTTCCTGCATCTTTTAAAGCTTTGGTAACTTCTAGACTATTTTTACGATTTTCAATGGTGGTTTCGGTGGTTTTAATTTGCTCATCCAAAGCCATCAGTTGAAAATACGCCGAAGCTACATTGGCAATCAATTCAGTTTTTACAGCTTTATGCGCAGCTTGCGTTTGCAAGTATTGCGCTTGAAAAGCACGCTTGTTACTTCGTATTTTTCCCCAAATATCAGCTTCCCATGATAAACTTGCATTTAACTCATATTGGTCTAAAGATGAGAAAAAACTACCAAATTGAGAATTTGGTGCCAATTCTTGATGTGTATAAGTTCCATTGATATTTACACTTGGGTAATAACCAGCTTTTCCTTGTTTGAAATAGGCATTTGCCGCTCGAATTTGCTGAAGCGCAATCCGTATGTCTTGATTGTTTTCTAGCGATTCTTCTATATAAGTTTGAAGTTGTTCGTCTTCAAACACATCACGCCAACTCAATTTAGCAACATTTGCCGTATCGGTTTCTATATTTTCTGTGCGATAATTTGCTTCATCTACAATATTTTCAGGCCTCTCGTAGTCTTTGGCAACAAAACAAGACTGAAACGAAAAACTGATAATTATGATGAATATGCTTTTAAAAATTATTTTCATTATTCAATAAATTAATTAGAATTAGGTGAATTTAATTTTTTTTGAGATTCTTCTATTCGTTCTCGAGAAGAAGGACTCACTTTTTCCTGAAGCCATTGGAAAACAACAAACAATACTGGGATTACAAATACACCAACGATGGTTCCGACCAATAATCCGCCGGCAGCTCCAGTGCCAATAGAATTGTTTCCTTTAGCACCAACGCCGGTTGCCAAAACCAATGGAAGCAAACCTAAAATAAAAGCAAATGATGTCATCAAAATTGGACGCAATCTTACACGAGAAGCATCGAGTGCAGATTCGTATAAACTCATGCCTTCTTGTCGACGTTGAATGGCAAATTCGACTATTAAAATCGCATTCTTTGCCAATAATCCGAGTAGCATGATTAAAGCAATTTGAAAATAAATATTATTTTCTAATCCAGCAATATTTGTACTCCAAAAAGCTCCAGCAACGCCTATTGGTAATGATAAAATTACTGAAAACGGAAGCAAATAACTCTCGTATTGTGCTGCTAGGAAAAAGTAAACAAACACGATACTCAGTGCAAAAATAATGATGGATTGTCCACTTGCAGCAATTTCTTCTCTGGTAATTCCGGAAAATTCTATGTCATAATTATTACCAAGTTCAGCTTCTGCTGTTTGTTTTATAGCAGCAATGGCATCACCCGAACTAAATCCAGGTTTAGAGGAACCATTGATGGTCACTGCATTATATAAATTGAAACGTTTCACAACTTGTGGACCATAAACACGCTCTAATCTTACAAATTCAGAAATTGGTGCGTTTCTACCTGAATTCAATTTTACATAAATACTGTTTAGGCTACTTTCATCTTCACGATCTTCTGGTAAAGCTTGAATAAATACTCTGTATTGTTTACCAAAACGAGAGAAATTTGAAACATAAAATCCACCAACATAAGCTTGCATGCTTGATAGAATTTCATCAACAGAAATACCACTAGCTTTGGCTTTCGCTACATCAATATCCATCCTGAATTGAGGAAATTGCGTACTAAACGAATTGGAAGCAAAAGCAATAGGTTGTTTTTGATTTAGAGCACCAACAAAATTAGTAGCTTCAGCATCTAGTTCATCGAAACTAGAAGCTGAACGATCGATCAATTGCATTTCGAATCCGTCGGCTGCACCATAACCAGGAACACTAGACGGTGTAAAAAATAAAATTTCAGCATCGCTGATATCGGCGACAGCTTGATTTAATTTTCCAACGATAGCATTGAGTTGTGTTTCATCGGAAGTTCGTTCTTCCCAGTCGTTTAGAATAATAAAGCCTTGTCCATAAGAACTTCCGGAACCATTGAAGAAATTCCGGCCACTAATCAGTGAAGCTGTTCTGACACCTTTAATGCCAGAAATACGATCGTAAATCATTTCTGTAGCTTTGTAAGTTCTGTCTAATGAAGCACCTTCTGGTAATTCCATATTCATAAAAACGACGCCTCGATCTTCAGTAGGAACGAAGCCGGTTGGTGTTATTTTATTGGCAAAGAAAATAGCTATCCCAGCAAGAATTAAGATTGAAAAAGCAATCCATTTTTGTTTTAGCAAAAATTTTAAAGAATGTACGTATTTATCTAGCAAGGCATTGAAACCAGTATTGAAAGCATTAAAAAATCGTCTGAGTAAATTTTGTTTTTTAGATTTTTCACCTACAGGTTTCAAAAATAGCGCACATAAAGCCGGACTCAAAGTCAATGCATTCACCGCAGAAATTAAAATAGCAACAATTAATGTCACGCCAAATTGTTCATAAAACACACCAGCTGGACCTTTGATAAATGTAATTGGAACGAAAACTGCTGCCATAACTAGAGTAATCGAGACAATCGCACCGCTAATTTCACTCATTGCAGAAATAGAAGCTTCCTTAGCACTTTCTGCACCGCTTTCTAGTTTTGCATACACAGCTTCAACGACGACAATAGCGTCGTCTACCACAATTCCAATTGCCAAGAGTAGAGCAAAAAGTGTTAGTAAATTGATGGAATAACCAAATAAATTCAAGAAGAAAAAAGTACCAATAATAGAAACCGGAACCGCGATGGCAGGAATTAATGTAGATTTGAAATCCTGTAAAAAAATAAACACAACCAAAAAAACCAACAAAAATGCTTCAATCAAAGTTTTTTGAACTTTATTGATTGAAGCTGTTAGGAATTTATTGGTATCGTAATTTATTAAATATTCTATTCCATCTGGAAAATTTTGTTCAAGTTCGTCCATCTTAACATAAATGCGTTCAATAATCTCTTGAGCATTTGATCCTGGTGTTTGAAAAACACCAAAGTTTACACCTGGATTTCCTTTACTTCTAGATAAAGAATTGTAAGAAAAAGCATCTAATTCTACTTCTGCAACATCTTTTAATTGTAGGTATTCATTATTGTTTAAAGTTTTCAGAATTATTTCTCCATATTCTTCTGAAGTTTTCAAACGGCCTTTGTAGGTTATGACATATTCAAAGGATTTTCCGGCATTTTGCGCCACCGAACCCGCTGCAGCTTCTTGACTTTGCTCGTTTATGGCAGCAATAACTTCAGATGAACTTACATTATAACTCGCCATTTTTTCTGGATCCAACCAAACTCGCATGGCGTAATCTTTACCGCCAAAAACTGAAACATTTGCAACACCATTGATTCGTTGTAGTTCGGGTTTGACATTGATATTCAAATAATTTTGAACATAAGTGTCTGAATAATCTGAATTTTCAGAAAAAATAGCTGCATAAAGTAATGCTGAATTTTGTTGTTTTTCTGTAATTACACCAGCGCGAATCACTTCATCTGGCAAAACAGCATTCGCTCGCGAAACCCGGTTTTGAACATTCACTGCCGCAATATCCGGGTCGTATTCTTGTTCAAAAAACACGGTTATAGTTGCACTGCCATCGTTACTGGCAGAAGAAGTGATGTAAGTCATGCCTTCAACCCCGTTGATTTGCTCTTCTATAGGAATAATGACACTTTCCAAAATAGTTTCGGCATTGGCACCTGGATAACTGGCCGTCACTTGCACAGTTGGCGGTGCGATATCTGGATATTGTGTAACCGGTAATTGTTCGATACCCAAAATCCCTAAAATCACAATGATAATCGATACAACAGTTGATAAAACAGGTCTTTCTATGAATTTTTTTAGCATGAGGTTTTATTTAAAAACTTTATCGAATGAGTTAACAATTGAATCCATTGTTGTGGGTTTTGGTTTTATTTTATCGCCGTTTTTTATCTTATTAGCGCCTTTGGCTACAATAGTATCTTGGGCAGAAAGTCCCGACTGAACGATGTAATATTTATCTGCTGAAATGGTTTCAAGTGGACGTTCAACTACAGAATCTTTCTGAAATTGAAAAGCTAAGATTTTGCCTTGTCGCTCAAAAGTTGACAAACGCGGTACAACAATCGCATCTTTGTAAATGCTTGGAATTTTGATTGTTCCTGAGGCGCCGTCCTTCAATAGCTGTTCTGGATTATCGAAAGTTGCCCTGAAATTTATAGAACCGGTTTCTGTATTCACCTGACTTGAAATACTGCTAATTTTGCCTTTGATTTCATATTCTTCTCCATTGGATAAAATCAAAATCACTTCAGGAAGAGATTCTATTAAATTTGAATTTTTATCAGCAGAATAATTTCTGGAAATTTCATAAAATTCTTTTTCATTGACAGAGAAGTAGGCATAAACTTGCTTTGTTTTAACCACCTTTGTCAATGGCATGACATCAGATGGACTTACCAAAGCCCCAGTTCTAAAATTCACATCACCAACATAACCGTCAACTGGACTATTGATATTTGCATAACCGATGTTTGCTTTAATGCTTTGTAACTGACTTTTAGCTGTTGCAAGATTTGCTTTGGCAGTTTCCAATTGGACTTCACTTACAATATCTTTTTCAACCAATGGCTTCAGTTTATTTACTTCAATTTGTGCAGCATTAACTCTGGCTTGAGCAGAGGAGGCATCTTGGCTCAAACTTCGAGTCTCCAGTTTGAAAAGTGGTTGGCCATTCTCAACTTCTTGTCCTTCTTCAACTAAAACTTCAGTAATGTAGCCGGAAACTTTTGCTCGAATATCGCTGCTTACTTCGCCTTCTAAAGTTGTTGGATATGATTTGAAAGTTGTAACTTCTCTTCGTTCTAACTCAACAACCGGTAAAGTTTGTGTTTGCGATTGTGTTTGGTTTTGCTGTTCGCTTTGGCAAGACCAAGCTAAAATACTAGTTATGATAATTATTGCAACTGATAGGCTATTTTTCATCGCTTTCTATGTTTTCGATTTGAGACATTTTTTGAAGTGTTACTGAAATATTTTTATGTGTATTTGTAAAGTGTTCTTTAAGAATATTAGTTAACTTTCGGTCTAGATTTTTATTGGTTTTATAGTTAATGACTTCATCAATCACCTCGATTTCCTTTTCAATCTGTTTTTTATAATCTTTCAAAGTATCCGTTAAATAGTTACGATTGGTTTTGAAATGACGCTTTCTGGAATCTTTTTTCGTTTCAAATTCAACTTTACCCTTATTTATTAAACAATTTAGTTGTTCAGAAACAGAACTTTTGCTTGCACCGGAATATTCTAGAATTTCACCAAAAGTGTAAGTTGGTTGTTCAGCAACCACAAGCAATGCATAAATTTTTGCCGCTAATGGAGGCAAATTATGAACATCCTCAAAGTGAGTGCTTAGTTTTTGTATGATAGATTCTTTATTTTTGGAAGTTGAACTCATATTATTTTCAAAATATGAGACAAAATTAAAATTTAGTTCGGCTACTACCGAACAAACCGGTAACAAAATTTTGTTAATAAATTAAATTCCTTTTAAATTAAAGTTTTAAAACTTTTAAGTAATTATGAATCAGTATATTAAAATCACTGCAGACGCCATTGTTTTTCATAAAAATGAAGATGAAATCAAATTATTACTCATTAAACGTAAAAATCCGCCAGACCAAGGTTGTTTTGCGTTTCCTGGCGGATTTGTAGACAATCAGGAATTAGTCATCCATGCATGTCAACGAGAATTGGAGGAAGAAACAGGTTTGTCGATTGATTTGGAAGCATTTCAATTTATCAATTACTACGACCAACCCAATCGTGACCCGCGAAGCCGAACCATAACTTTTGCTTTTGCAGCCGTAATTTCTAAAGAAAAATCTGTTGAAGGCAATGACGATGCCGCGGAAGCTGAATGGGTGAGTTTGAAAAAAATAAGTAATTTAGCCTTCGATCACAATTTGATTTTAGAAGAAGCGAAACAAAAAATATTCAACTTATAAAACATTAAATATGAGATTTCACACTCGAAAATGGATTAAACCTGAAGATTTAAATCCCAATGGAACTTTGTTTGGCGGAAAACTTCTCGCTTGGATCGACGAAGAAGCGGCATTGTATTCCATAATTCAACTAGAAAATCAGAAAACAGTTACTAAATTTATGAGTGAAATAGATTTTCAAAGTTCGGCCAAACAGGGCGATATTGTTGAAATCGGCATTGAAGTCGTCAAATTTGGCAAAGCATCTTTAACTTTGAATTGCGAAGTCAGAAATAAAATGACGCGCCAAAGCATCATCAAAATAGATAAAATCGTTATGGTGAGTTTAGATGAAAATGGAAATTCCAAACCACACGGAAAGACCAAAGTTGAATTTGTCAAAGATAGGCTAGGAGAGTAGTTTACTCTTTTTTGGGCAAGTATTTTTTCTCAACAATAAAAGGACCAAAAGGCAAAATTGAACTGAGAAAAACGATGAATAAAATTTTTACCGACCAATTGAGTTTTTCAAACATCCAGTATCCGCCGATGAGGTAAAGTATAAAAAGAATACCGTGAGCCATACCAACGATTCTCACATATTCTGGCATGTCCCAAATATATTTTAGCGGCATGGCGATGAAAAGCAACAATAAAAATGAAATGGCTTCCAAGGTGCTAATCCATCTGAAAAGTCTAACTGAATTGTTTGTATTTGACATTTACTTTTTTGGCAAAAATAGATTAATTAGAATTTTTGGGCTGTAAATTTTTACTATTTTGCGAAATATTAATATTCATAAACTAACCCAAGGATACATGAAAATATTAGTTACAGGAGGACTTGGTTTTATTGGTTCTCACACAGTTGTTGCCCTTCAAAATAAAGGTTACGAAGTTGTCATAATAGATAATTTGTCCAATTCATCTCTAAATGTCATCGATGGCATTGTGAAAATCACAGGCAAAACGCCGATATTTTCAAAATTGGATTTAAAAAATAAAAGTCAAGTTTCAGATTTTTTCAGACTTCATGACGATATTCAAGGTGTCATACATTTTGCAGCTTCCAAAGCCGTTGGTGAAAGCGTTGAAAATCCGTTGATGTATTACGAAAACAACCTCAATACTTTGATTTATTTGCTACAAAATATAACAAAACTACCTCAACAAAATCTTATTTTCAGTTCATCTTGCACAGTTTACGGACAAGCTGATGAGTTGCCAATTACCGAAAAAGCGCCGGTCAAAAAAGCCATGTCACCTTACGGAAACACCAAACAAATCGGCGAAGAAATCATTTCAGATACTTGTGACGTAAATACGAGTTTAAAATCTATTTCTTTACGATATTTCAACCCAATTGGTGCGCATTCTTCTGCGGAAATTGGTGAATTGCCTATCGGAACACCACAGAATTTGGTGCCTTATATTACGCAAACAGCCGGAGGAAAACGCGAACAACTTTCGGTTTTTGGCGACGATTATCCAACTGAAGACGGCACTTGCATCCGAGATTACATTCATGTGATGGATTTGGCTGAAGCCCATTTGGTCGCTTTAGAACGCTTGATGAGCAATAAAGTGAACTCAAATTTTGAAGTTTTCAATGTTGGTACTGGAAATGGAAATTCGGTTTTAGAAGTTGTCACAGCTTTTGAAAAAGTGAGTGGACAAAAATTGAATTACAAAATCGCAAATCGCCGTCCAGGTGATGTCACCGCAGCTTTTGCCGACACCACAAAAGTGAATAATGAACTGGGGTGGAAAGCGAAATTTTCTCTAGAAGATGCTTTGGAAAGTGCTTGGAAATGGGAACAAAAACAAGCTTAAATTTGAAAAGTGTTTAAACCAAAATGAAAACAGATTTAACTTGGAAAGATTTCCAGAAAGTTGATATGCGTGTCGGTACAATTATTTCAGCTGAAATTTTTGAAGAAGCAAAACAACCCGCTTACAAAATGCTTGTGGATTTGGGTGAATTTGGCATTAAGAAAACATCAGCACAGATTACAGAATTGTACAAACCCGATGATTTGATAGGCAAACAAACTGTAGTTGTAATTAACTTTCCGAAAAAACAAATAGCTAATATGATGAGCGAATGCTTGGTTTTGGGCGCTGTTGGTGAGCAAAAACAAATCACCATTATTCAACCGGAATCCAAAGTTAAAAACGGAACAAAAATTGGTTAACATCTATTCTTAGTATAAATTTTTATCTTTATAAAAAGTTCAAAAGATGAAAATTCTTAACGCAAAACAACTGGCAGAAGTAGACAAGAAAACGATTCAAAAGCAAAATATTTCGTCTTGGGATTTGATGGAGCGCGCTGCAAAAAAGGCTTTTGAAACCATTAAACCTCACATTTCTTCAAAAAAACAAAATATTCATATTTTTGCTGGAATTGGCAATAATGGTGGCGATGGCTTGGCAATCGCCTATTTTTTATACCAAGAAAATTACAATGTCAATTTGTATTTGGTAGAATATGCCAACTCAAAATCTGAAGATAATTCTAAAAATTACGAACGCTTACAATCTGAAACTAAAATTGAAATCAATTCTATTTCAGATGAAAATTTTCAAATTGAACTCAACACAAATGACATTTGTATAGATGCAATTTTTGGCTATGGTTTGAATCGTCCAATGCCAGATTTTGTTCAGAAATTAATTAGAAAAATCAATCAGAGTGAGACTTATGGCATTGCGATAGATGTGCCC
>JBHEPM010000159.1:474-3957 GCA_046260295.1 Psychroflexus sp. | reverse complement strand
GGTGTGTCGCATTCCGGACAGTTTTCAATATACTTTGTAGGCTTAGAATCTGGATCGCGTTTGGTGAAATCTACCGCAATAATTTTTGGAATAATTTCACCGCCTTTTTCTACAAAAACCGTGTCGCCTTCACGCACATCGAGTTTTTCTATTTGATCTGCATTATGCAAAGAGGCACGTTTCACAGTCGTTCCAGCCAATTGAACAGGTTTCAAATTCGCCACCGGCGTAATTGCACCCGTGCGACCAACTTGATAAGTGATGCTTTCTAAAATTGTAGAAACTTGTTCCGCTTTGAATTTATAAGCCATCGCCCAGCGTGGCGATTTCGCTGTATAACCGAGTTCTTCTTGCTGTTGCAAACTATTGACTTTCACAACAACACCGTCAGTTTCATAAGGCAAATCGTGTCTATGTTCGTCCCAATAATTGATAAAAGCCAAAACTTCGTCCATATTTTTAGCCAATTTGGCTTCTTTCGGTACGTTAAATCCCCAATTTCTGGCTTTTTCTAAACTTTCAAATTGCGTCTTAATATTCAAATTTCCGCCTGTGATGTTGTAAAGCAAACACAACAAAGGACGTTTGGCAACTTCTGCGCTGTCCTGAAGTTTCAAGCTGCCAGACGCTGTATTCCTTGGGTTGGCGTAAGGTTCTTCGCCCTTATCCACTCGCTCTGCATTCAGTTTTGCAAAACCTTCGTGTGGCAAAACAATTTCGCCACGAATATCAAATCGCTTTGGAAAATCAGCACCTTTCAATTTCAAAGGAACCGACGGAATTGTTTTCACATTATTGGTCACTTCGTCGCCTTGTGTGCCGTCACCGCGCGTAACTGCTCGCAGAAATTCACCATTTTCATAAGTTAAACTAATGGAAGCCCCGTCATATTTCAATTCACAAGTGAAATTAACTTCATCATCTATATTTTTTTTGATGCGCATATACCAATCTTCCAAATCTTCTTTGGAATACGAATTAGACAAGGAATACATCGGAAAATCGTGAACTGTGGTTTTGAAATTTTTGGTCACTTCTCCCCCAACACGCATCGTTGGTGAATTTGCATCTTTAAATTCTGGATATTTGTCTTCTAATTCTTGAAGTTTTTTCAACTTCATATCGAAATCGTAGTCAGAAATTTCAGGCGAATCCAACACATAATATTTGTAATTGTGCTCGTGAAGTTCTTGACGTAATTTTTCGATTTCAGTTTGAACATCCATAATTTCAGGGTCTTATATAAATTAAGTAAGCGAATTTCTATCAGAAATTTTAAATCTAAATTTAATATAATTTGAATTGAAATGAAATAGATTTCGAATAAAATAAAGCTTTATTTCAAGGCTTTCAACATTCGGAAATTTCCCCTGAAATCTTTTTTCAACCTAACAGATTTAAAACCAAAGTTTTCAAATAAAAGTTGGGTTTCTTCAGCTAAATATTGATTGATTTCTAAGTAAATAACTTCAGTTTTTACAGATTTTAAAGCCAATTTTGCTATTTTTCTATAGAAAACAAGCGGATCTTGATTGTCTACAAATAATGCCAAATGCGGTTCATTATTCAAAACATTGTTTTGCATTTGAAGCTTTTCATCTTGCTTCACATAAGGCGGATTGGAGACTAAAATTTCAGTAGAAATTGGTAATTGATCTAGCGATAAAAGGTCAGCTTGAAAAAAATTAATTTCAACTGAATTGAGCTCTGCATTTGTTTTCGCCAATTCAAGGGCTTCCGTAGAAATATCCAGAGCTGAAATTTTTGTAGAACTCAAATTTTTCGCCAAACTAATAGGAATGCAGCCACTGCCAGTACCCAAATCTAAAATAGTTTTTGGTGATTTGTTTGATTGATAATCGTCTAAAATCCACTGCACCAATTCTTCGGTTTCTGGTCTTGGAATCAACACGTTTGAATTGACTTTAAATCTCAATCCAAAAAACTCCGTGTAACCTAAAATATATTGAATTGGTTCTTCAACTTGCAATCGTCTTTGGGCAGTTTTAAATTGTTCTAAAACAGAATGTTCCAAATCAACTTCAGTTTTAATCATCAAATCCAATTTGCTCAAATTCAGCAAATCTTCAGCAAGCCAAATAAAAAAATTATTGATTTCTTGAATTTCATAAATTGCTTTCAAACTTTCAGAAAAATCGGATTTTAGTTGTTTTAAATCTGTCATTCTTCTTCATCTTGAGCAAATTCACTTGAAACTTCTAAGCCATAAACCGCTTTGAACTTTTCAAAAATAGATTGAAAATCGTTTTTTCTGACGCTAATTATAAAATCACAATCCAGAGCCAAATCTTGGTGAACAAGCTTCAAATCGTATTCTTTGACCATCCGCATCACCAAATTCATTTTGTCGTATTCGCAATGAACATCAAAGTCCAAATTGATGGTTTTGGAAAGAATTTTACTTTCATCCAAAGCCATTTGGGCTGAAATTTTGTAGGCTGAAATCAATCCGCCTACGCCGAGTTTAGTACCACCAAAATAACGAACCACAACAACTAAAATATTGGTGACTTCGTAAGCTTGCAATTGCCCGTAAATTGGCATGCCTGCAGAATTTCCAGGTTCACCATCGTCATTGACACGAAAATGCTCATAATTTTGCCCCATTTGCCAAGCATAACAAAAATGTCTGGCTTTATGGTGTTTGGTTTTTAGTTGATTCAAGGCGTTTTCAACATCAGTTTCAGATTCTACAGGAAACGCATACGCAAAAAACTTGCTGCCTTTTTCTTTATACAAAACCTCTTTACCGGGTTTTAAAATTGTTTTATATGCGTCTTTTTCCAATTTTTTCGACTTTTGATTGGTATTGAAAACTTTAAATATAAAGCATTCAAAAATACTTCAAAGATAAATTATCGTTTATGCTTGAATAATAAAAATAGCTGGACGTTTGTGTAAATCTATGGAAGTTTTTTTCCAAGCTTCTGCAGTTTGCGTTTTTACATATTCTGTGGAAAGCGTCAAATCTACCGCCACATGAATTCTAGTAGAAGCTTGAAGAGTGCTGGTTAAAGCCTGTAAAAGTTTGTTGTTTCGGTAAGGTGTTTCGATAAAAATCTGCGCTTGTTCTAAATCTTTAGATTGCTTTTCTATCTTTTTCAAAAACTGTTTGCGTTCAGATTTTTCAATCGGTAAATAGCCGTGAAACGTAAAATTTTGACCGTTCATTCCGCTTGCCATCATTGCCAAAAGTATAGACGATGGTCCGACTAATGGTACAACTTTGATATTTTTTTGATGGGCCAAACTCACAATTTGAGCGCCGGGATCGGCAACGCCAGGACAGCCGGCATCGGATAACAATCCCATGTCAATACCTTGTTCACAGGGATCCAAAAAGTTTGGAACTTCTAAGTCTGAAGTGAATTTGTTCAGCAATTGAATTTCTAAATTAGGTTGAGATTTACCTGGAACAATTTTTTTGATAAAATGTCTGGCAACTTTTTCATTTTCAACAAT
>JBHEPM010000159.1:0-464 GCA_046260295.1 Psychroflexus sp. | reverse complement strand
CCAAGCGATTTGGGATAAGAAATAATTTGCCTTTTTCTTTAGGATGATTTTCCATGAGTTTGGATTCTAATTCTCGAGTTCTTTGGCAACAACTTCGCAAGATTCATCCAGCATTTGGTACACATTTTCAAATCCGTTGATGGAATCGTGGTAAGGATCTGGCACGTCTCGATTTTCTGCTGGATAAATTTTATTCAGAATCATTTCGACTTTGGCTTCATCATTTTCATCTCTCGCCATTTTCAAAATATCTTGATAATTTGAAGAATCCATAGCAAAAATCAAATCGAATTTATCAAAATCTTCTTGAATAAAAGGTCGGCTTTGTTGATCTGAAATGTCCAAACCATGTTTGGCAGCTACATCTATGGAGCGCTGGTCTGGCAATTCACCTTGATGGAAATTTGAGGTTCCGGCAGAGTCGATATGGAAATCTTCGGCATTGAGTTTAGACTTCAAAATGC
>JBHEPM010000158.1:0-4046 GCA_046260295.1 Psychroflexus sp. | reverse complement strand
GGCGAAATGGCTCCCATACCGCCTGTATTGAGTCCAGTATCGCCCTCACCAATGCGCTTGTAATCTTTGGCATTGGGTAAAGTGATGTAATTTTTGCCATCGGTCAACACAAACACACTGAGCTCAATGCCGTCTAAAAACTCTTCAATGACCACAGTATGCGAAGCTTCACCAAATTTTTGATTGGTGAGCATTTCAGTCAATTCTGCTTTAGCTTCGTCAAGTTTATCGAGAATCAAAACGCCTTTGCCACCTGCCAATCCATCTGCTTTCAGTACATAAGGTGGTTTTAAACTTTCTAAAAACGCTTTGCCTTCCTCAAGATTCTCAGCCGTAAAGCTTTGGTAAGCTGCCGTTGGAATACCATAGGTCTGCATAAAAGTTTTAGCACGTTTTTTACTGCCTTCTAATTCAGCGCCGTTTTTTGATGGCCCTATTATCATGAGATCATTAAAACCATCCTGTGCATCAAAAAAATCTTTAATCCCTGCGACAAGTGGCGCTTCAGGACCAACAATAAGCATTTGTATATTTTTATCTTGAATGGTTTTGGCTACATGATCAAAATTTGTAGGATTGACCTCAAGATTAGTCGCTATTTTTGCTGTGCCGGCGTTTCCAGGTGCTATAAATAGCTGTTCGCATTGCGGGCTTTCAGACAATTTATAAGCTAGTGCGTGTTCCCGTCCGCCTCCGCCTAAAACTAAAATATTCATGGTGATTTTATGACTTGTGTTACGAGTCAAAAATAATTGTTTGTAAATTGTCGCCCTAATGAAAATCATTTTATTTGAATCAGTTCAAACGCATTTTAAAATTATCAGGTTTTCCCATTGAAAAAGCCCAAAAACACCTTTTGCAAATTGAAAGTGAGTTGCAAAAGGATGCATCTGCTTATGTTAGCAAAAAACGTAGTGAAATTGTGGAATATCATAAGAAAAATAATTCTTTTTATAACGAATTTATTGAAGGAAAAAACCTTAAAAATTGGCAGGATATACCTCTAATGACAAAAACTGATCTGCAAAAACCCATTCAAAACCGATTGAGTCGTTCTTTTTCTCTAAAAAGTGTATTTATCAATAAAACCAGTGGTTCAAGTGGGCATCCTTTTAGTTTTGCTAAAGACAAATACGCCCATGCTTTGACCTGGGCTAACATCATCACCCTGTATAAACAACATGATATTGAGATGGGCAAGTCTCTTGAAGCACGATTTTATGGAATTCCTAAAAGTGGGTTACCACATTATAAGGAGCGTTTAAAAGATAATTTTGCGAGCCGGTTTCGCTTTGATATTTTCGATTTATCAGATGAAGCTTTAGCTAAATTTTTAGAAAAATTTCAAAACAAACCCATTGAATACATCAATGGCTACACCAGTTCAATTGTGAGGTTTGGCAAATACTTGAAGTCTCAAAATATCATTTTAAAAAATGAGTGCCCAACCTTAAAATTGTGTATCACTACAAGTGAGATGCTTTTTGATATGGACCGGCAACTTCTTAAAGAACAATTCGGTGTGAATGTGGTCAATGAATATGGTGCGAGTGAACTGGATGTGATTGCCTTTGAAAATAAAGAAAATGAATGGCTCATCAACAATAAAACCCTTTATGTTGAAATTGCAGATGACCGCGGAAAGCCTTTACCTTTTGGAGAAGAAGGTGAAGTTGTCATTACCTCGCTTTACAATAAAGCCCACCCTTTTATACGTTACAAAATAGGTGATAGGGGAATTTTGAATGAAGATGCAGAAACTGGAAAACCCCTGCTAAAACAACTGACTGGTCGCACCAATGATTTTGCGAAATTGCCCAGTGGCAAATATATACCAGCTTTGACATTTTACTATGTGACCAAATCAGCGATTGAAGACTCTGGAAATGTAAAAGAAATTGTAGTCACACAACAGGACATCAACAGATTTGACGTTGATTATGTTGCTGACCATGAATTGAATAATAATCAAAAACAAAAAATATTAACGGCTATAGATCGCTATCTAGAACCTGATTTAAATATAAGGTTTCACCGAAAAAAACAGATCAAACGTTCTAAAAGTGGTAAATTGAAGCAGTTTGTGTCTAAAATTAAATAAAATGTTGAAAATAACGATCGTTGCAGGTGCAAGACCAAATTTTATGAAAATTGCACCAATCATTGACGCTGTAAAAAGTGCTAAAGCTAAAGGGAAAAAAATAGATTTCAGATTGGTTCATACGGGTCAGCACTATGATAAAAATCTTAGTGATACTTTTTTTGAAGAATTGAATATTCCTCATCCACATATCAACCTCGAGATTAAAAGCGGAAGCCAAGCAGAACAAACTGCACAAATCATGACCAAATTTGAAGTTGAAATTCAAAACCATGTACCAAATTTGGTTTTGGTTGTAGGCGATGTTACCTCAACAATGGCATGTGCCATAGTGGCTAAAAAACAACATATTGATGTTGCTCATGTTGAAGCAGGGATAAGATCTGGCGACTTAAAAATGCCTGAGGAGATTAATAGAATGCTAACCGATAGCATCACAGATTATTTTTTTACGACTACTGAATTGGCAAACAAAAACCTTTTAAATTCTGGAAAATCAAAAGATCAAATATTTTTGGTAGGCAATGTTATGATTGATACCTTATTTAATAATCTTGTAAAGCTTAAAAAACCAAGTTTTTGGGATGATTTTAAGCTTGAAGAAAAATCTTATTTTGTGATGACCCTTCACAGACCTTCTAATGTTGATGAAGAAAAGCTACTAAAAGATTTAATTTTTAATATTGTAGAAAAATCTAATGGTAAACCTATCATTTTCCCTGTACATCCTCGCACAAAAAAATTGCTTCAAAATTTGAATATAAATTTTAATAATCTCCACTTGGTAGAACCTCAAGGATATTTGAGTTTTATATATCTTATTAAAAATGCTTTTGCTGTTTTAACAGATTCAGGCGGTATAACTGAAGAAACAACGATGCTGAATGTTCCTTGTATCACTTTTAGAGATACAACTGAACGACCTGAGACTTGTGAAATAGGCACAAATAAATTAGTAGGCTCAGACACATATCAAATTAATCAAGCTTTTGGCATCTTGAACTCTGGTTCTTGGAAAAAAGGGCAAGCTCCACATTTATGGGATGGTAAAGCAGCTAAACGCATCATTTCACATCTATTAGAAATTTATAATGTCTAAGAAAATTTTAGTTATTACAAGTTATTTCCCACCTGAGACAGGAGCGGCTTCTAATCGGATTTTTGCTTTAGCCAATCAACTTCAGTTACATGATTATAGAGTTTCTGTAATATCTCCACTTCCCAATTATCCTCATGGTAAGGTATTTAAAAAATATAAGGGAAAATTTATGGTGAAAGAAAAGTTTAAAGGTGTTGCAGTTATTAGGCTTTTCATCTTTGCAAGTAAATCTACTAATAAAATTGTCAGATTATTTTCAATTTTGAGCTACGCCTTTTTTTTGTTCTTTTTTCTGTTATTTACAAAAACTCCTGACCGTTATATCATACAATGTTCGCCTCTTTTTGTAGGTTATTTTGCGGTTCTTGCAGGAAAGATAAAAGGAAAAACTGTAATTTTAAATGTTTCAGATTTATGGCCGTTAGCAGGTTTAGAGATGGGTGTTTTATCAAAAGGGTTTTACTACAACATTCTTGAATACATGGAATCTTTCATTTATAAAAATAGTAGTAAGGTCATCGGTCAATCTGAAGAAATCCTCAAGCACGTTAAAAGTAAAATACCAAAACAACATAAAACTCTTTTTTTGTATCGAAATTTTCCCGATTTTAAAATAGACTTTACTACTGAAAACAAAAATGAGAATGAATTTAGATTTGTATATGCAGGCCTAATAGGTGTGGCTCAAGGTATAGAAGAGATCTGTAGAAAAGTAAACTTTCCAAAAGGTTCAAGTTTTCATATTTATGGAGGCGGACCAATGGAAGATGAGGTTAAAAATATATGTCAGAAGAAAGAGCGAATATTTTATAAAGGGAGTTTATCCAGAGAAGAATTGCATAAAAC
>JBHEPM010000157.1:412-4068 GCA_046260295.1 Psychroflexus sp. | reverse complement strand
GTCAAATTTACAGATGATTACACCAATGAGGAACGCATTATTTTGCGAGATCATTTGGCAATGGAACGCACAAAATTAGCGAATGAACGCACCCTTTTGTCTTATTTACGGACTTCACTGTATCTACTTTTGGGTGGAACTGCACTTATCGGTTTGAAAAATGAAAATTTTGAAGATCTAAAAATCATCGGCTACATTGCTTTATCCATGAGTCTGATTTTTTTAATCATCGGAATTACAAGATTTATTCAATTGAAGAGACATTTGTGTGATTTTAAATGATGGGATTCAAACTAAAACAAATTCATCATTATTAAGTTTTAAATTGGGATTTTTTAATTTTTCAACAGATTTTGAAATGTAATCCATGTCAGATTGTGATAAAAAGGTTGGGATCAAATCTGTTAATTCAATTTTCAACAATCGATTGATAATGACTAAATCTTTCAAGGAGAAAGCGCTTACGCCGTTCATTAATTCAGATATATAAGATTTATTATGATGTCCTAAAATTTTTCCAAAATCTTGTTGAGTTAGTTCTAATTCTTTCAATTTTTGCTTTATCAATTTTTTTCTACGTTGAATGAAAATATTTTCTTTTTCGGAAATTAATTCAGCAGAATCACTTTCCTTAATTTTTTTATCAGATATTATTGAATTTTGAGCCCAATTTTCATTTTCATAAATTTCAATTAAATCCCTTAATTCTTTACGAATATTTTTGTATTTATTATTTTCTTTTGAAAGTTTTCTTAATTTTCTATCCGTGATTAATGCTCTCTCAAAATCTAATTCATTCTCAATTTTTCCAGTTTTCAATAATTTCGAAATGTCAAATTGTGTTTTCATAACCTTAAATCCAATTTTTAGATTTTAACCATTTTCTAATTGTGGTTTTATTATTTTTAAATGCAATTTCATATTGCTTATGAGAACCTGCCCATACAATTGTCGCTTCATCGTCTTCAAATTCTATCAGAACCATAGTTCTGTGAATATTTATGTTGAAAAAATAAAATCCGTCATTATGAACACAATCAGCATCTGGTCTTATAGTTTTAATTTCAGTTTGACTTTTCCATTTATGACTTTCAATATCTTTTATAAGCTGATTAATGGCTTGAATTAAAAGAACATTTCCTTTATTTTTCCTTTTTAATTTTTCTAAAGCTTTTCTGTTGATTAATCTCATCTGAAAACAAATATAACAAAAGTTCGGTATTTTTCAGAACTTTTAAGCAGAATTTGTCTTATTTTAAATCATCAAATTCGATTGAATTCAAAATAATCTGAGTCGCACCAGCTTGAGAATTTACAAAATGCCCACAAATTTCTCCAGTTTTTTGTCTGAAATTTGAATGACTAATCATTTTATGGAAAATTTCCTCAAACTCATTTTCATCTGAAACACTATAAAGTCCGGCGAGTTTTTGTAAAGATCTGGCTTCTGGAAAACGATCAAAATTTTTCCCGATTATAATCGGAATACCAAAAGCAGCCGGTTCTAAGATATTATGCAAACCATCTGTTCCCATGCCACCACCGACGTATGCGATGTTAGCATAACTGTAGATTTTGGTCAGTAAACCAATGGAGTCGACAATCAAAACATCGATTTTTTTCAAATCTTGATTGTCAATTTCAGAATAGCAAATTACATTTTTGGAAATCTGAGATTTCAATTTTTGAATCTTTTCAGCTTTGATTTGGTGTGGTGCTATGATGAATTTAATTCCGGATTTTGCTTTATTTAAACTATTTAGATAAACGGTTTCATCTTCTGGCCAAGAACTTCCAAACACAACATTAAGTTCACTTTCAGCTGTAAATTCTTCCAAAATTGGCAGTGTATTATTCATTTTCAGTTGAGATGTAACTCGATCGAATCTTGTGTCGCCAGAAATACTGACATTTTCAAAACCTGAATCTTTCAATAATTGAAAAGAGATTTCATTTTGGACAAACAAATGTTCAAATTGATGCAAAGCATTCCTCATAAATTTGCCAATTGGTTTGAAATACAATTGATTGTCTCTGAAAAGTCCTGAAATTAGATAGGTTTTGATTTCTGCTTTGCTCAATTCATTTAAAAAATTAGGCCAAATTTCATACTTTATAAAAAATGCGATTTCTGGATTTAAAATTTTGATGAATTTTTCAGCATAAGATTTTTTATCAAGTGGGAGGTAAGTGACAATGTCAATATTAGGATCATTTTTTTTGACTTCAAATCCTGAGGCAGAAAAAAAACTCACCGCAATTTTATGTGTTGGAAATTTGTCGCGGATGGCATTGATCACAGGAACAGCTTGTTCAAATTCACCTAAAGAAGCCGCGTGAAACCAAATAATTCTGTCATCAGAATCAACTTTGGAAACTAAGTCAGCGAAAAGATTTCTTCTGCCACTGACAAATGTTTTTAATTTTGAACTGAAAATACCGAGAACCGGTAGAAGTAAATTAGCGAATTCAATTAAAAACTGATAGATGAATTTCAAAATTTTTTTGTTCAAAAATAAGCTTTTGTAAGAAAATGGGCTTTTAAAGTTTTTATATTTATATTTTTGTGAAACTTAAAATTGACTATGAACAAACTACAAATGGTTGACCTCAAAGGTCAATACGAAAAAATTAAAGATGAAGTTGACAATTCAATTATGGATGTTGTCAATTCTACAGCTTATATCAACGGACCAACGGTAAAAAGTTTTCAAAGCGATTTGGAAAATTACCTTGATGTAAAACACGTGATTCCATGTGGAAATGGCACCGATGCACTTCAAATTGCCATGATGGGATTAGGCTTGAAGCCTGGTGATGAAGTGATTACTGTAGATTTTACATTTGCTGCCACCGTTGAAGTTATCGCACTTTTGAATCTCACTCCGGTTTTAATAGATGTTGATGAAAAGACTTATAATATTGATATTGACGCTTTAAAAAAGGCAATTACACCAAAAACGAAGGCAATTGTTCCGGTTCATTTATTTGGTCATGTGGCACCGATGGATGAAATTATGGAAATTGCTAAAGCACATAATTTGTACGTTATTGAAGATAATGCACAAGCGATCGGTGCAAATTATACGTTTAAAAATGGCACACAGCAAAAAGCTGGAACGATTGGAGATGTAGGTGCAACATCTTTTTTTCCTTCAAAAAACTTAGGTTGCTATGGCGATGGTGGCGCAATTTTCACCAATAATGACGAATTGGCGCACACCATAAGAGGAATTGTGAATCATGGCATGTACGAAAGATATCATCACGATGTGGTTGGTGTAAATTCCAGATTAGATAGCATTCAGGCGGCAGTTTTGGGTGTAAAACTCAAATATTTAGACACTTTTAGTGCGGCGAGACAAAATGCGGCGAGACAATATTCTGAAGCTTTAAAAATTTCTGAGCATATTATAACACCAACTACGCAAACTCATAAAAAATGTGATAATTCTGAAGGAATTTGCGATACTTGCGATTGTCACGTTTTTCACCAATATACGTTGAGAATCACAAATGGTAAACGCGATGAATTGGCAAATCATTTAAAAGAAGCAGGCATTCCATTTGGAATTTATTACCCGATTCCATTGCATTTGCAAAAGGCTTATAAAGATGAAAGATACAATGAAAATGATTTCATTGTAACCAATCAA
>JBHEPM010000157.1:0-350 GCA_046260295.1 Psychroflexus sp. | reverse complement strand
TTTAAAAAAAAGAAAAAGGTTTCGAAAATTTCGAAACCTTTTTTATTGAATTTCAGCACTGATTCCAGCTTCTAAGATTTTACTGCATCTAGGTTCTAAATCTTCAAACTCGCCAGATTTCACAGCGCATTTTCCTTTGTAATGAATGAGCAATGTACATTGTTCTGCCTGAACCAAGTCGTGATCGCAAGTTTTGATTAAAGTATTGATGACATGGTCAAATGTGTTAATATCATCATTGAACACAACAATTTCATGCGAATCTTTCAACTTTTCTTCAAGAACAACATCTTCTAAAACTTCCTCCTTAACACTCATCGTAATTTTTTTACAAATATAAAGATATGAAT
>JBHEPM010000156.1:0-4127 GCA_046260295.1 Psychroflexus sp. | reverse complement strand
ATATTAAAAAGCAAGTCTCATTCAGATTGCGAAAAAACAATAATTGATTCTATATTTAGTACTACTATTGACGAAATTCTAAAAACAGGCTCTCCAAAACGGCTAGGTGGAGATCCAAACAAAAGTCCATTCATTCGTAAAAGAATAAGTATTTCAGGTTCAGGAAAAAGTGCTGGATTTAGATTGTATCTTTGGATTATTTTTGCTGATGAAAATATTTATCTGTTATTTATACATCCAAAAACGGGTCGAAAATCAGGAACAAATTTAACAATTGACAAACAAAAAGAATTAGTAAAAACATTTATTGATTTAAGAAAAAAGAATGGATTTCATCTAGCCAAGCTAAACGAGGATTTCAGTAAAATAATCAGTGCTAAGACAAGAAAACATTTCTTTTAATAAAAAAGTTTGCCAACACTGCAATCAAACCTTGATTCAAATAAAATTTTAATTTATGATGGAACAAAGCAAAAAATATCTATTTGATATTTTAATGGGAATTGACTTGATAGAAAAACGCTAATCATGAAATATTTAAGTGTCTTCATCATCTTTGGTATTTTGGCTTGTGAAAATTCAACAAAATCAAAGGTTTCGGAATCTTATGAATCTCGGAAATTAAATGAAGAATTCAAAAATTATTGGTACGACGGCAATGCTGAAATCACCAGTTATGAATTATTGCAATATCGCTACGGCGAACAGCGACAAGGCACGGCGGTTTTAATTTTTGTCAGTGAAGATTTCTTGCCAAATGATCAAGTTAAAGCTGATGACAGAAATCCGGAAAACATCAATGTGATGAAGTTGAATGCTACCAAAAACTTCAATACTGGGATTTATCCATACAGTATTATGGAAAGCACGTTTTTGCCTTTGGCAGAAAAACGCCCAGTTTTAAAAATCGCATCAAGTACGCAAGAATGGTGTGGGCAAACTTATGCGCAACTGAATCATCACAATGATTTTGAAATCAATTCACACTCTTATTTTGAAGGCGAAGCAGACCAGAATTTAAGTATTTCGCCTGTACTCACCGAAAATGAACTCTGGACACAACTTCGCATCGATCCGAAAAAAATTGAAACCGGAACTCAAAAATTGCTACCGAGTCTTGCTTTTATTAGGTTGAATCATCTTGAAATCAAACCATATTCAGCTGAAATAAAACAGTTTGACAATGAGTTTTTAGTCACAGAAATTAACTACAAAAATATTAATCGCACTTTAAAAATTTTTCAGAATAAAAAGTTCCCTTTCGAGATTGAACAATGGGAAGAAATTCAAATCAAAAACCAAGATACTTTGGTGACTTCAGCTAAAAAAATGAAGCGTTTAAAAACAAAATATTGGCAAAAGAATGCGAATAAATATCTAAATTTGCGTGATAGTTTAAACCTTCAGAAAAATGATTGAAGAAATTCTGATCAAATATGAAAATCAACTAATTTGGACTGGAATTGTGGTTCTTGTTTTGTTGTTATTCAGGTTGATTTTAAAAAAATCCGCCAATAGAATTGCCAAACGCGACGAAATAAATATCGGAAGAACACGCCTGATTTTCAAATACATCAATGTTTTGGTGTCTTTTATTGCCATCTTTTCATTACTCCTAACTTGGGGCGTGGAAATTCGGGAACTTGCACTTGTTTTTTCTTCAGTTTTTGCAGTTATCGGAATTGGTTTATTTGCCATTTGGTCAATATTGAGTAACGTCACTTCTGGAATTATCATGTTTTTTTCTTGCCCTTATAAGATTGGTGATAAAATCAAAATTCATGACAAAGAATTTCCTTTGGAAGCCATTATTGAAGATATCAAATCCTTTCAACTTCATCTACGCACCGATGATGGCGAATTGGTTACTTATCCAAATAATTTATTGCTGCAAAAACCAGTAACTTTGGTGAAAAAAGATGCGATTTTAGAAAAAGAATAAAGCTTAAAATTAGTTAAAAGCATCTAAATTGAACATCAAATTTTAGAAACAAAATTATATTTGGTCGCAAAAATGAAGCTATGCAAAGAATTCTGTGCTTGATTCCTGTTTTATTATTTGCTTTCGTTCTACGTGCTCAAGCACCAGAAAAACCAACAAATTCTGAAATTTATCAACAAATACAATCGCTTAATTTTCTAGGAAATGTGCTTTATTTAGCCGCACATCCCGATGATGAAAACACGAGTTTAATCACCTATTTTTCAAAACATTACCACGCCAATACAGCTTATTTATCCTTAACACGTGGCGACGGTGGACAAAATTTGATTGGTTCGCATATAGGCGAAAAACTAGGTATGATTCGTACCCAAGAACTTTTACAAGCTCGACAAATAGACGGCGGACAACAGTTTTTTTCCAGAGCCAAAGATTTTGGATATTCCAAAACTCCTGAAGAAACACTCAAAATTTGGAATAAAGATAAAATTCTTGCAGATGTTGTTCGGATTTTACGAAAATTTCGTCCGGATATTATCATCAATCGTTTTGACCACAGAACTTCAGGTTCAACCCACGGTCACCACACCACTTCTGCCCTACTTTCTGTTGAAGCTTTTAACAAAGCAAATGATTCAAAAGTTTTTCCAAATCAACTTGAAACTTTAAAAACTTGGCAACCAAAACGACTGTTTTTTAATACTTCGCCTTGGTTTTACGACAATCAAGAAGAATTTGAAGCTGCGGATAAATCAAATTTCATAGAAATCAATGTGAATCAATTTTACCCAGTTGAAGGTTTATCCAACAACGAAATTGCGGCACTCAGCCGAAGTCAACATAAATCTCAAGGTTTTGGAAATACCGGTTCTAGAGGCGACAAGATAGAATATATCGAATTGGTCAAAGGCGAAAAAAATTCAAACAAAAATCCATTTGAAGGCATCAACACCACTTGGACACGAATTCCTGAAGGCAAAGAAATTGGCAAGATTCTGAATAAAGTAGAAGACCATTACAATTTCAAAAAACCTTGGCAAAGCATTCCTGAATTAATGCAAGCTTTAGAAAAAATTGAAAACATTGAAGATGAATTTTGGCGTGAACAAAAATTAGCCCAAATCAAGAAAGTAATTTCGTCTTGTTTGGGATTATTTGCTGAAGCTAAAAGCAGTTCAGCCTACGCCAATCCGGGAGATTCACTTAAAATTGATTTTGAAATCATCCACAGAAGTCCGGTTGAAGTAAACTTAAAATCTATTAGTTTAAACCAAAACAAGACAATTAGTGTACAACCGATTTCACTTGAAAATAATGAAGATTTGAAATTTTCTGAATCCATTGAAATATCTGAAAACAGTAATTATACCACGCCATATTGGTTGAAATCTGAAGGAGAATTGGGCGTTTATGAAGTCGATAATCCAAATTTAATCGGTTTGCCAGAAACACCAAAACCAATTAATTTCACTTACACTTTTGAAATAGAAGGCAAAACTTTTACGTTGACAAAACCTTTAATTTATAAATATAACGATCCAGTCAAAGGTGAAGTTTATGAAGATTTTGAAATTTTACCAAAAGTTTCAGTCGGATTTCAGGAATCGGTTTTTACTTTCAAAAATGGAGAAACCAAATCCATTTCAGTAGATGTAAAAAGTTATGATGATCAAATTTCAGGTCGTTTAAAACTTGAAGCACCTTCCGATTGGCAAATTCAGCCTGAGTTTCACAAAGTAGAAATTGAACAAGCTGGCGATTCAAAAAGTTTCACTTTTGAAGTCACACCTACTCAAAATTCTGAGATTGAAATAAATCCGAGTTTAGAGATTTCTGGTGAAAATTTCAATCAAAAAGTTTCAGAAATTAATTACGAACATATTGGGAAACATTTTTTGATAGAAAATTCAAAATCCAAATTCATCAATTTTGATATCAAATTAGTCGACAAAAAAATTGCTTATATCAATGGTGCAGGATCTTCTGTCGCTAAAAATTTATCAGATTTAGGATTTGATATTCAAAGTTTTGAAGCTGATGAAATTAGCGCAAAACTTTTAGAAAATTTGGACGTTGTGATTATGGGAATTCGCGCTTATAATATTCACAAATCATTGGCTTACAAACAATCTGATTTATTTGAATTTGTAAAAAATGGCGGCACTATGATTGTGCAATACAACAC
>JBHEPM010000155.1:465-4213 GCA_046260295.1 Psychroflexus sp. | reverse complement strand
TAACTAACCAATCTATTATGAAAAAACTTTATCCTGCGACAAATATAATACAGATCTTTGGTTTTATAGCAATTATAATTGTTAAAAAGCAATAAAATTTAAGTTAAATATTCAAGTTTCTGAATATCAATATTTTATTATTTATTAAATTTCATACATATTGCTTTTTTACGTCCATTAACTGTAAAAAGTTAGATTCATTTCAAATTCTTTGGTTTCTGGTCAAATTTTCTAGTGTCAGCTTTGGTTAACACTATAAAATCAGATGTTTTTGTCATTTGACTTAAAGATTTCAAGAGGTGCTCAGGCAAATTTGTAAGTTGCCTTGAGGATAGATTAATCCATGCGCCCAGCATTTCACATCTAGCACAATTTTTTCCATCCTGATTATATAAGTTATGTTCAAACTGAAAAAACATTCCATTTTCACTTAAACCTTTCATTTCTATACTGACCTGAACTTGATCTTCAGGTTTAAATTCCTTAAAATAATAAATGTGTTCATAAAAAACAACCGGACCTAAATCATGCTTTACCAGCTCCGCTTGAGAAAAGCCGCTTTCTACCAAAAATGCCATTCTGGTATGGCTCATAAAATTCTGATATGAAGAATTAGCTAAATGCCGATTGGCATCCAAATCACTCCATCTAATTTCAAAAGATTTTGTGTACATTCTTAAAATATTTTAGTGTATAATATAACAAAGGCGCTGATAATTGTGGCTATTAAAACACCTCTGGCACGATAATCTTGTTTTTTCTTGATAAATACGAAAAACGGTAAAAAGTTCAGTATAGCGCCTAAAGCAATAATACTACCCAAAACACCTTCTTCCGAAGCGGTTTTTAGCGCCACTTCAAAGTCTTTCTCCATTACCAAAGTGACATACAAAAACATGCCTGCTAGGTTAGCAAAAAGACCAATTAGTAGTCCGATCAAAATTTCTTTTTTAATCATTGATTTTCCAAGTTTTAATTTCATCTAAAAAGTGATGCGCTGTCAAATCGAACTGAACTGGTACAACCGAAGCGTAACCAGCATCGAGAGCCTCCACATCTGTATTATCACCCCCGTCTTCATTCACAAATTCTCCAGATAACCAGTAATAATCGCGACCTTGTGGGTTTTTCCGCTTGTCAAATTGCTCCCGCCAGTGTGCTTTTGCTTGACGACTAACTTTCGCTCCTTTTATTTTGTCTACTGCTGGAAAATTCACATTCAGTACCACACCTTTTGGCAATCCATTTTTAATAACTTCTTCTGTAATGCGTTTTACCCACTTTGTTGTCGGATCAAAGTTAGCTTCCATAGAATAATCCGTCAGAGAAAAACCTATCGCGGGAATGCCTTCAACGCCAGCTTCAACAGCAGCACTCATGGTTCCGGAATATATTACATTAATTGAAGAGTTTGAACCGTGATTGATGCCGCTCACGCATAAATCTGGTTTGCGTTTCAGAATTTCTTGAGTTGCAATTTTCACACAATCTGCAGGCGTTCCAGAACAAGAAAATTCTTTGATTTTAGAATATTTATCGATAGTTACAGGGTCGCAATACAAATTATCGCTAATAGTAATAGCATGCCCCATACCACTTTGCGGACGATCTGGAGCCACAACAACAACCTCGCCAATAGTATGCATAATTTTGATAAGATGACGAATCCCAGGTGCAGTAATTCCATCATCGTTAGTAACCAAAATTAAAGGTTTTCCATTTTCCATAAGTTATTTTTAAAGCGACAAAAATAAACATTTCATAGGAGTTTAACCCTCTGAAATACGTTTAACAAATTATTAGCTTCAAGTTAGATTCATGGTATGATATTTCCTGTAAATTGTAAGAATATTATTTTGTTATAAATTTGTAGATAATGAAAAAGAAGAAAATGAAAAAAACCATAATTAGAAGAAACCTCATAGCCCTATTTTTTCTGACAATCCTGTCGGTAACTTCGTGTAGTTTTACCACGAAAAAATTTGACGCTGAAGATTCAGATAAAGACAAAGTCCTCCTAGAACTTATCGCTTATGTCATCAAAGAAGGACATTTTGATATGAAAGCCGTTGACGATGACTTTTCAAAAGCTGTTTATAAAGATTATATTCAAGGTTTAGACCCAATTAAACGACACTTTTTAGCCAGCGATATAGAAGAGTTTGAAGCCTTCAAAACTCAAATTGACGATCAGCTAGAAAACAAAAATCTTGTTTTTTTCAATTTAACCATTGAAAGACTCAAAGAAAGAATGGCTGAATCCGAAGCATTTTATGAAGAATTATTAGAGAAACCTTTCAATTTTTCTGAAGATGAAATGATCAACACCGATTATGAAGAACGTGAGTTTCCTGCTTCTAAGTCTGAACTCAAAGACAGATGGCGCAAACAATTTAAATTTACAACACTTTCTACCTATCACGATAAAATTGAAGAACAACAAACAGCTCTCGAAAACGGTGAGGATATAGAAATCAAATCCAAAGATGAATTGGAAGCCGAGGCCCGAGAAATTACTCGTGAATCTATAGAAAATTATTTTGACACTATGTCTGATTTGGAACGTAAAGATTGGTTTGGTTTATACATAAATTCATTAGTGAGTCAGTTCGACCCTCACACTAATTATTTTGCACCAAGAGACAAAGATAGATTCGATATTTCCATGTCTGGAAAACTAGAAGGAATTGGGGCAAGATTGCAAAAACAAAGAGACAATGTAAAAATCGTTGAAGTCATCTCTGGCGGTCCAGCTTGGAGTAATGGCGAATTAGAAGTCGGCGATCTCATCCAGAAAGTTAAACAAGAAGACGAAAATGAATCAGTTGACATTCGCGGAATGCGTTTGGATGATGCGGTAGATTTAATCAAAGGACCAAAAGGGACAAAAGTAGTTTTGACCGTTAAAAAAGTAGATGGCAAAATTGAAACTATAGAAATTATTAGAGATGTGGTTGAAATTGAAGAAACTTACGCCAAGTCTTCAACCGTCAAAAAAGATGAAGCTACGTATGGTGTCATCAACTTACCGAAGTTTTATTTCGATATGGAAAACTATAACGAGAGAAACGCCGCTTCAGACATCAAAAAAGAACTAGAACACCTAAAAGATATCAATGCCGAAGGCTTGGTTATTGATTTAAGAAACAATGGAGGCGGTTCTTTATCCACAGTCGTGGATATTGCTGGTTTTTTTATTGAGAAAGGACCGATTGTACAGGTGAAAGACGCTAAAAACAATACGGAAATCTTACGTGACAAAGACCCAAAAATTGTTTGGGACAAGCCTCTCGTCATTTTAGTCAATGAACTCTCCGCTTCAGCTTCAGAAATTCTAGCCGCAGCCATGCAAGATTACGAAAGAGCTGTAATTATTGGTAGCAAGCAAACTTATGGTAAAGGCACTGTTCAAAATGTAGTCGATTTGAATCGCTGGATGAGAAATAGTTCTTTAGGAGATATGGGCGCTTTAAAAATTACAACTCAGAAATTTTACAGAATTAATGGCGGTTCCACACAATTGAAAGGTGTGGAAAGTGACGTTGCTGTTCCAGATCGTTATTCTTATATAGATATCGGTGAGCGTGATTACGAAAACCCAATGCCATGGGACAAAATAACTGAAGCCAGTTTCAAAAAGTGGAATGGATACAGCGATTTAAATGAAATTATTAAGGAAAGTCGTGAAAGATTATCAGAAAATGAACAAATCCAACTCATCGATGAAAATGCACAATGGGTGAAATCG
>JBHEPM010000155.1:0-455 GCA_046260295.1 Psychroflexus sp. | reverse complement strand
ATTTCAGTTTGAATTATGATAACTTTAAAGCTCAGGTGAAGTTGGTAGAGGAAAAATCCAAAAAATTCAAAGACATCTCAGAATATGAAACAGGATTGCTATTCGAATCGCTTCCATACGAGCAACAATTAATTTCTAAAGATTCCTCACTAGCAGAAAAACGCAAAAGATGGCATGAAACTTTAGCTAAAGACGTGTATGTACAAGAAGCGCTAAATGTCTTAGATGACTTGAAAGCCAATTCAAAAAACAGTGATTTGGCAGCTCGAAAAGAATAAGTAAACAATGTTTAAGATTTGAAAGAAAACCAGTCATTACAAACTATTGCGCTCCAAAAATTCAAAAAGAATATTTGGGGCGTTTTAAGTTTTTGCTACATCGTATTGTGTTTGTTCATCGGAATTTTTGCCTATGTTATAAGTCCTGATGACTCAGAAAATGCCAATATGATGGCC
>JBHEPM010000154.1:574-4247 GCA_046260295.1 Psychroflexus sp. | reverse complement strand
ATAAAAAACCCAGCCCAAGTCTGGATAACATTTTCTTTTCAAAATTCCAGAAAAATTTGTATTGGCCAAAAATGAATCCAATAAGAACTAACAAAATTTGATAAATTGGAAAAATCAGTAAAATTCGAAGTGAATAATACAAAAATCCGCCAAAAAAATGTTCTGGAAAATCGGTTCGAGATAAATGTATAAGTTCTAAAACCGGTTTAGCTAAATAAGCCGATAGAGAACCAGTGATGGAAAAAACTATTAAAATAATAACCAATTGAAAGTTGGATTCTATGTCCCAGCGTTCTTTTAATTTCTTCATAAATGCAAAATTACAATCTTTAGTGTAAATTCTGATTGTATTTTTCTTCAAAAAATAAAAAATAGTGATACAAAAGATAATTCACTTCATAACCATAGTCAATTTTTGGGCTATAATCTATGCGCATCGTATATAAATTAGAATTTCTTTGAGATGCAGAATTGACGCGGGTATTGAATTCAGTAACATAAAAGTTGTTCTTTAACTCTAAATAATTTTGGGAATAATAACCTCGCGGTCTTTGGGTTTGAAGCCAAGTATTGAAGCCAGGTTCAAAGATAATGACTTCGTATTCTAAAGAATCATTAGCAATACGAATGGTGTCTTCAGCAGTTGCTTTTGTTGAAGTTTTGTCATTTGAATTTTGTCGAGTTGAAGAACAACTGCAAAATAAAATTCCTAAGAAAAGTAGATATAAAAACTTCATGTTTTGAGTTTAAATCAATTGGATTCTTTCAAAGTGACCACAAACGCATCTGGATATTTTTTTTCAATTTTGGATAAAAATCGCTCTGCTGATTTTCTGTTTTGGAATTGACCTAAAATAAGCGTGTATATTTTGCTGTCATTCAATTCTTTAATTTGAATAATCGCAGTTTCATCATAACTAACTTTCAGATTATCTGCTAATCTCAAAAGATTAGAATTTTCTCTAAAACTTCCAATTTGAACGCCGAAGAAATTCGGTTCAACTTTTTCAATATCAAGTTTGTACAATTCTTTAATTACTGGGGCTTTGCTAGTTTTTTCTTGGAGTTTTGTATTGACATTTTCAGGTTGACTAGCTTCTGCAATTATTTGGTCACTTTTTTCTTCAGGATGCTCAGCTGGTTCTTCTTGGATTTCAACTTGATTCAAATCATTGTCTTTACCCAAAACTTCAATAGTGACTTCAATAATTCCAGATTCCAAAGCGCCAAGTTCATCTGCGACCGACTGCGACAAATCGATGATTCGTCCACGAATAAACGGACCGCGATCATTAATTCTTACGATTGTACTGCGATTATTATTTAAGTTGGTCACTTTTACTTTTGTGTTGAAAGGCAATTTTCTATGCGCAGCGGTAGCTTTGGAATGCGTGTATATTTCGCCGCTTGCTGTTTCTCTGCCTTCAAACTTATCAGCATAAAAAGAAGCTTTACCGCTTTGGGTTTGACTCAAGCAGGAAAAGCAAATGAATAGGGTAAAAAAACTGAAAAAATATTTCATAATTATGTTTTTGAAATGCTGATAATTTGGTCTGCCAATTCAACGCCAATTCTGTCTTGAGCTTCAACAGTTGCGCCGCCAATATGCGGACTTAAAGAGAGTTTTTGATTCATCAACAATTGAACTGGTGGCTCTGGTTCGTTTTCGAAAACGTCCAAGGCTGCAAAAGCTAATTTGTTGTTATCCAAAGCTTCAACAAGTGCAACTTCATCTATTACTCCACCACGCGCTGTATTTACAATTCCAGCTGTGTCTTTCATTTTTTCAATCTCTTTTTTGCCAATGACATATTCTTTTTGCGAAGGAACGTGAACGCTAATAAAATCTGATTCTTCTAAAACTGTATCCATTTTTTCAGTAGAAATCGAAAAACTCAAACTTTGTCCATCATAAAATTCTAATTTTAAATCTACCGAAAATTCTTGAACGTCAAAAGCAATCACTTTCATGCCCAAACCAATTGCTTTTTTAGCCAATTCTTGACCAATTCTTCCAAAACCGATGATGCCAAGTGTTTTGCCTTTGAGCTCAGAACCTTTGGCATAAGACTTTTTCAGTGCTTTAAATTTTTTATCGCCTTCCAGCGGCATTTCTCGATTGGCATCTTTCAGAAAACGCACGCCGCTGAAAATATGCGCCAAAACCAATTCCGCCACACTTTCTGAAGACGCGGCTGGTGTGTTGATGACTTTGATGCCTTTGGATTGTGCATAATCCACATCGATATTATCCAAACCAACACCACCGCGACCAATTATTTTTAAACTTTTGCAAGCATCAATAATATCTTTTCTGACTTTCGTTGCGCTTCGAACCAAAATAACATTTATTTCATTTTCGTTAATATACTCGATGAGTTGTTCTTGGGCAACTTTTTTTTCGATGACTTCATGTCCGGCGTCTTTTAGCTTTTTGACTCCACTTTCAGAAACACCGTCGTTTGCTAATATTTTCATTATAAATTATTTTAAGCTTGTTTTTCTAATTCTTTCATCGCATCGACCAAAACTTGAACACTTTCGAGTGGCAATGCGTTGTACATTGACGCACGATAACCGCCAACACTTCTGTGACCATTCACGCCATTGATTTCTGCAGATTTCCAAAGTGAATCAAATTTAATTTTTAAAGATTCATCTTTTAAAGTAAAAGTCGCGTTCATCATAGAACGGTCTTCTTGTGCTGCAAATCCTTGGAATAATGGGTTTCTGTCAATTTCACCGTAAATTAAATCAGCTTTAGCTTGATTTTTCTTTTCGACTGTTGAAACACCCCCGTTTCGCTCCAACCATTCTAAAGTCAACATTGAAACGTAAACCGAAAATACTGGTGGCGTATTGAACATGCTGTCTTTACTAATCATAGTTTGGTAGTTCAGCATTGAAGGAATTTGGCGAGATACTTTACCAAGAATACTTTCTTTCACAACCACTAAAGTAGCGCCGGCTGGACCCATATTTTTTTGAGCGCCAGCATAAATTAAATCGAATTTAGAAAAATCCATTTGACGTGAAAAAATATCGCTACTCATGTCGCAAATCATGGGAACTTCACCAGTTTCTGGAAAAGATTTCATCTGCGTTCCAAAAATTGTATTGTTACTGGTGCAATGGAAATAATCTGCATCAGAAGGAATTTTATAATCTTTAGGAATAAAGTTGAAATTTTTGTCTTTTGAACTGGCTACAACTTCAACATCACCGAGAATTCTAGCTTCTTTAATGGCTTTTGTAGACCAAGAACCTGTATCTAAATACGCCGCTTTATTTTCTAAAAGATTGAACGCATTCATGATAAATTGCATGCTGGCACCACCTTGCAAAAACAAAGCTTGGTAACCTTGATTTTCTAATCCTAAATGTTTTAGAGCAAGTTGTCTGGCTTTTTCCATAATTTCCACAAAAGCAGGACTTCTGTGAGAAATTTCTAGAATCGACAAGCCCGAATTGTCTAAATCTATGACAGATTGAGATGCTTTTTCAAAAACTTCTCCAGGTAAAATACATGGTCCTGCGCTAAAATTGTGTTTTCTTGACATATTGTTTTGGTTTAGTTCAATGCTAATAAAAATTTTAAAGTATCCACGCCATCTGCATAATCTGATAAATTGGGACTTTGGCTTTTTCCAAAATCTGTTTCTGTAAAATCGAA
>JBHEPM010000154.1:0-564 GCA_046260295.1 Psychroflexus sp. | reverse complement strand
TTTCTTTGTCAGATTCCAATTTATTTTGAAGTTCATCCTCATTTTCATAAGTTTCATAAAACAAACAGCCAATAGGCGAGGCGTAGTTTGAATCTTCTTTCAAAATAAGAAAATTGTTATCTAATAATTTTACACTACTCATCAAATACACCGCTTTGTTATAATCGTAATTATTGGCGTATTTATGATGGTCAATATAAGTCTTATATTCGAAAATCGATTCAAAAAAGGTATCAAATTTGTAGATTTTCGGGACAAATAATTTGGAGATATTTCTACAGCCTAAACCAAAATATCGAAATACGTCTTCACCTAAAGTTTTTAGTTCGTTTTTAGTTTCACGACCGGATAAAACCGCCACGGAATTTCTGTTTTTCCGAATAATATTGGGTTTGTTTTTAAAATAATATTCAAAATATCTCGCAGTATTGTTACTTCCAGTAGCAATTACGGCGTCAAAATTTTCTAGTTTATTTTCCGTAAAACGGATTTTATTTTGAAATTCAGGTTCAATTTCAATTAAAGCTTCAGCTAAAAAAGGCAGTAAAACTTTGTCGTTAGAAG
>JBHEPM010000153.1:371-4260 GCA_046260295.1 Psychroflexus sp. | reverse complement strand
CTGCAAAATTGGAGCACAGGAGACTTATCAATGTTATATAATTCACACATTGTAAAATACTTTTAACAGTAAATATTTTGTAGAGTAGGAGCGGATTTGAAGCTTGAAAAAGGGCTTTTCAAACACTTTTGAAATTAACTCTTTTAAGTATTTCTTGAAAAAATTGTGTAGAAATCTTAATTATTGCTTTAAAAATGACTGTAGATAGTGAGAAGAGGATTTAAATTTAACTAGGCTTTAATTTTGACATGACGTAGTTTGAAAATCACATGAAATTTTGATAACAGAATCAGAGTCTTTAGATGTAGAAATGATCCATAAATTAAGATAGCTTGATCATAAAATAGCATGATCTAAAACTTTAAAGATTCAATTAAAGACCAAACATATCAATTTGTTTCAAAAGAGTCTTCTTCTTGGTGCATGATGAGTTTATAACAGGAAGGAGAAAGCCCCGTTGTTTTCTTAAATTGTGACGACAGATGAGCAACACTGCTGTAGTGCAAAAGGTATGAGATTTCAGATAGTGAAAGATCGCTACTTTGAAACAATTCTTTTACCCGTTCAATCTTACTTTCTATGATATGTTGCTGGATCGAGAATCCATTAACTTCAGAAAATATATTCGACAAGTAGGTGTAGTCGTAATGTAACCCCATGCTTAAATAGAGAGAATAGGATTTAATAGGCATTCCATCGGTGTACCTAATCATTTCTTCAATGCTTCTTTTTATTTTTTCAACTAGAATCACTTTACCGGCATCCTGAAGTTTTAAACCATGTGTAATTAGATTAATTTTAAGCTTATTGTGTTTTTTTGGATCTAGATGATCAAATAGTTCGACCATGCCACTGTCAATGAGCCCAAAATGTATTTTTAGTTTTTTCAGTTCCTCTTTTACTTGTTCTTCGCCAAGCAAATTCACTATATTTTTTATATATAATTTCATGGTATGCCATTTTTTATATTATACCGCTATGCACGGCATCCCATCGTATGTTGCTTTAGTAGTGTTCACTCATGCAGCATCAAAATGTCGTAGTCAAACACTTATGCTTTTGAATTTTACTTGATAACTCATTTTTGATATAACAAGTGATTATGACCGATTAGACTATCATAACTATCTTAAGGTACAACTTATAAAACGACTTAGTTCACATGTTGTTAACAATTGTTTATTAATTAACAAGGCTTAAGTTAACAATTGCTTTAATGTTGTAGTAGCAGGATGCAGTAGGAATTCTATTTTTTTTTACACTTGACTGTATAATTGTATAATAGAGTGGTGGTATAATCGGCTTTATGCTAGATTATTTCAAATTTCAAATCTGTTATCTTTTATTTCAAAATTGATTGAATTGTGTAATCGTGATTCGTGTAATGGAGTAATGGTGTAATCGGCAGTAGGCAGTAGGATTTCAAATTTCAAATCTGATATTTTTTATTTCAAAATTGGTTAAATCGTTTAGTCGAATATTCGTATAATCAGCTCTATGCTCTATGCGTTAAGCTTTAGGCAACGCAATTTAGCTTATAGCTTTCGGCATACAGCTTACAGCGAAAATCTATTGATTTTGAATTTAAATGTGAGTTCTAAATTAAATCCAAACAAACCTAAACCTTTAAATATTCACTGACTTCTTTAACCGTTTTTTTAGCGGAACGACCAACGCCAATAATCGTTGCTGATGCAAATCCAGTCCAACCACCATAACCGACCAGCCATAATCCATCGGTTTCTTTGGATTTTGTTTGATCAGTTGGAACTTTGCCTTTATTGTCTATAGAAACTAAATTTTCGAGAAAACTTGTAGAATATCCAAATCCTGTGCACCATATAATCACATCTACTTTTTGCGAAGAACCGTCCTCCCAAACGACAGAATTTTCTGTTATTTCTTTGATTTGTCCTTTGGAATTCAAAACATTTCGCGCTCTGGCATCTTTGACTGATGGCAGCATTACAATATTTCCAAGATTGAATTTAGAACTATCGAATTTTTCGCCTTTCTTTTCAGCATAATATTTTGCGGAAGCCATATCAAACAATACTCTGCCATCCACATCATCAGGAAGGTATTCGGGTTCATCTTGGGTAGACCAAAAGGTTTCCGCTACCTTAGAAACCTCAGCTAAAATCTGCGCGCCGGAATTGCCTTCGCCCACAATGACTACTCTTTTATCTTTAAAATTTTCAGGTTTTCGATATTCTGAAGAATGAATCTGCTCGCCTTCAAATTTATTTCTACCTGGAACTTCAGGTATAAATGGATTTTGAAAAGTTCCTGTTGCAGAAATAACACTTTTCGACTTGCATTTACCTTTATCGGTTTCAATATTGAAAACACCATCAGTTTTCTCTACCGAAGTTACTTTTACGGGCCGTTTTATAGGGAAATCATATCGATCTTCGTACTTACATAAATAATCCACAACTTCAGGTTTTGTAGGAAATTCATTCTCGGTTTCTGGCATTTGCCAACCTGGTAAAGAACTGTGTTCTGCAGGCGAAAATAAGGTGAGTGATTCCCAAGAGTGCTGCCAAGAAGCACCGCATTGTTCTTGGTCATCCAAAATAATATAGTCTATATCTTTCCTTCTGAGGAAGAAAGCACAGGCCAAAGCACTTTGACCACCGCCAATGATGATTAAATCGTATATTTTATCATTCATAAATTCAATTTTTTTATGAAATTAATAAAAAACACTCAACTTAAATCTTGAATTCAACAAATAAATAAATTAAGTTCGTTTTTGCCGTCGTGCGGGATTTTTGGAAACCATAAAAACACCTAGAAAAACCAGTGAAGCAGAAATTATCTTAAGAAAATTGAGTTGGTCCGCCCCAGAAATAATAGCAAAACCGATGGCAATAACTGGTTGTAGATATACAAAAACACCTAAAGTGGAGGCAGAAAGTTGTTTGAGTGCATAAATATTCAACAAATACGTCAGAAAAGTTGTTCCTAAAACTACAAATCCAATTCGCCAAACTGCAGAAAATGGCAAGGCTTGCCACTCAACTTGACTGAATTCTTGCCACGTAATTGGCAAATTGATGATTACTGCACTCAAGAATAACCAGCGCATTAATGTGACAGGATGATAGGTTTTTGTCAAAGGCCGAACCACAATAAGATATAATCCGTAAGACAAAGCATTCACGAAAATCAATGCGTTTCCGAGTGGAATATTTGGCGCACTATAACTTTGAGTTGCTCCAAAAATAACCAGCGCCAAACCACCCAACAAACCTAAAATGGCACCCGAAGCTTTAAGAATTGTGATTTTCTCACGAATAAGCAAAGCCGACATAATAAATACTAAAATCGGTGAAATGGTAACAATTACAGAACTATTGATTGGTGTGGAAAGACTGAGTCCTTTGAAAAACAACAACATGTTGATGACCATTCCCAAAACAGCGCTGAGTAATATTCTTGGCCAATGTCGCCTTTGAATCTTTTCGTTTTTGATAAACAAACTGATGAGCCAAAATAAAATACAAGCACCGCCAACTCGAATCAAAATAAAACCAAAAGGTTGAACATAAGTCGGCATCAAACCTTTGGCTAAAGTATGGTTGACGCCATAAATACAAGTTGCACCTAAGGCGGCTAAAATCGCCAAAACTCTTTTACTCATTGAAAAAAGAAGTCAAAGCGGCAATGTTTTTCTTGGAATTACCTATGAAAACTGAATTTTCATAAACAACAACCGGACGTTTTAAAAAAGTATAGTGTGAAAGAAATGCCGGTTGCTAAAAATCGGCTCGATGATTTAAGCAGTAAACCGGATTACCTGAAGCATGTTAGAAACCTGAGCCAGGCTAAAGTATATGGTTATCCTGATCCGGAAGCAATTCAGCAACACACGATGGAATAT
>JBHEPM010000153.1:0-361 GCA_046260295.1 Psychroflexus sp. | reverse complement strand
AAATCGGCTTCAGAGAGGTTTTTATCTTTCAGATTTTCTTGTTTGTACTTTTGGGCGCGTTTGTTCATCAAACTTTCATAACTACCCGAATTCTCTTTTAGAAATTCCAATTCAGTTTCAGAAATAAGTTCTTTTTTGATATCCTGAAAAGTAACTTCTTGTGGCCAATTGACTTGTTTTAGAATTCGCTTACAAGTATCGCAAGTAGAAAGGTGAAAAACTTTTTTCATTGCTATGAAGTTTATGATTTTTTCTTTTTGAATGAACGATAGACAAAATACAAAACACCGCCAACTAAAACATATGGAATTGCCATTAAATACACAATTCCATCGTTAATGGCTTCCGCAGCGCCTTGATC
>JBHEPM010000152.1:667-4274 GCA_046260295.1 Psychroflexus sp. | reverse complement strand
AATCATTATTTACCGACAAAATTGTACCTTGTTCATCTGGGTCAAAAGACGATTGAAAAAATCGATAACCTTTGTGATCCAAAACATGATTCATATAAATTTCGTAAGGATAAGAATTGCTGCCATCTACCACTTCTACTTTACTTTTGAAAGATTCGTAGCTCGGTTGTCTTCGATCTTCCGTGCCGGGATGTTTTGTAGCGATAAAATCGTTGAGTTTCAAAGAAAACGGCAATTCAACATCTTTACTGCCGTAGCGCAAGTAAACATCGTAACCGCCAATTTCTACTTTTTTCATATCCATTTGAAAACCTTTTCCACCCAAAAGCGAAATATTTTTGCTCTCATTTCCCGCAGAAACTTTCACTTTGATGCCGTCTGGATCGTTATCAGAGACCATTTCTTTTTCTACCAAATCGTATTTCCCTTTGATTGCAGGATCGGGAATTACAAACTGCATGCCGCCAATGTTGTAAAGCGAGCGCATCTGCAAATCTTGGATAGAATCTTTAACCAAATCTCCAGTATTTTGGTCTGCCATTCGCATCCATTCGCCTTCAAATGGAGATTCTATTTTGAAACCAACTTCGTTGCTGCCCACAATATTTATTGCGCCATCAGTTTGTTTATTGAAAGCGAACAAAACATTATGAATATTGGCAACTTCGCCAGATTCTAAGAAATGATCGTGACGACTGCCGTCTCCGGATTCTACAATTTTTAAAAAATAATCGCCGTTTTCATTTTCCACCACGCCTTCTTTTGCGCCTCGGATGTATTCTAGAAATTCAAATTTAACAGGGTCGCCGTTAAAATCTGTGTTTATGGTTTTTCCTTTGGTGATTTTTGGTCCCAATCTGATTGGGTGATCTTGATTTTTGCGTTTTGGTTCGCCTTCTATTTCACCGTCGATGTAAGTGGAAAGGAAAGTTTTTTCAGATAGCATGGTGTTTGTGACTTCGCCTTCACGAATCGGCATAATGCCTTCTTCACCCAAATATCTCGTCACCCAAGCACCGACTAAAATCAATATGAAAGAGAGGTGCAAAGTTAAAGTGGTCAACTTCTTTTTACGCAATAATTTATATCTAAAAATATTGCCGATAAAATTGATAACAAAAAACACCATAATAACTTCAAACCACCAAGCGTCATAAATCCATTCGCGTGCGGTAATTGTAGTGAAAGAGTTTTCAACAAAAGTCCCGACAGCCATGGAAACAGCGTACACGATGAATAAAACTGCCATTAATCTTGTAGAAAACAGTATATCTTTAATTTTTTTCTCTAACATAATTCAAAAAATATATTGAGCGCAAAGATAATGAAACTACTAAGATTTTCGTGGCAAAGTGGTGATTACGAACGTTGAATTTGTGTTAATCTTAAAATGAAAATAAAATATGAAATATATGCTAAATACTGAATTATTTTTATTTAAAATCATCTTTTTAAAACTAAAGTCAAATGAAAATCTTTATTTTAAGTAAAATCATGAAAATACATTACAAAACTGATTTGTTAATGTTCAAAATAAATTCAAAATGAATCGGGTTTGCATCTATTTTTGTAATATTGATTCAAAATAAATGCAATGTTGAACATCGTAATTTTAGGCGCAGGAAATGTGGCCACTCATTTGTTTAAAGCATTTGAAACTACCGAATCCGCCAAAGTTATTCAGGTTTTTAACCATCGAATTGAATCGCTGTCTTTTTTTAAAAATAGAGTTGACATCTGCACAGAAATTAATAATTTGAAAGATGCCGATGTCTATTTATTGTGTTTGAAAGACGATGTTATTGAAGACTATGCGAAACTATTGAAACACAAAAAAGCTTTGATTGCACATACTTCCGGAAGCTTTCCTTTGTTGCAAAACATCGAAAATTCAGGCGTTTTTTACCCTTTACAAACGTTTTCTAAACATGCGGAATTGGATTATAAAAACATTCCGTTTTGTTTGGAATCGAATACAGATTCGGGTTTGGAAATTTTAAAAAATCTAGCTGAATCGGTGTCCACACAAGTTTTTGAAATCGATTCAAAACAAAGACAAAGCTTGCACTTGGCGGCTGTTTTCGTAAATAATTTCACCAATCATTTGTATGCAATTGGTGAGGAAATTTGCCGTAAAGACAACATTCCATTTGATATTTTGAAAGCTTTGATTTTGGAAACCGCACAAAAAATACAAACGCAAAGTCCAAAATTAGCACAAACCGGACCAGCGGCTCGACAAGATTTTAAAACTATAAATCGACATTTGTCTCAAATTTCAGATGACAATATAAAAACAATTTACCAACTTTTTACTAACGCAATTATCAAGCAAAATGAATAAAAATTACAAAGAATTATTGAACCAAATTACCACTTTCGTTTTTGACGTCGACGGCGTGATGACAGACGGTGCGCTTCAAATTTCAACTTCAGGCGACTTGCTGCGAACCATGAATGTGAAAGATGGTTTTGCCATCAAACACGCTTTGAATCAAGCTTATGAAATCGCAATTATTTCTGGCGGAAAAAATGAAGCCGTGCGCACAAGATTACGCGATTTGGGCGTGACTAATATTCATTTGGGCATCGACGATAAAGTGGCTTGTTTGGATGAATTTTTCGATGTTTACGATATCAATCCTGAGCACGTGGCTTACATGGGCGATGATATTCCAGATTTGTATCCGATGAGATTAATTGGTTTGCCGACTTGTCCGCAAGATGCTGTGCCAGAAGTTAAAGCTGCCGTAGCTTATGTTTCTCATAGAAATGGCGGCAAAGGCTGTGTCCGCGATTTGCTGGAACAAGTCATGAAAGCGCAAGGGAAATGGAAATTTTAACACCTTAATATGTCTTTTCTGAATCTCATCAAATGGAAAAAAATAGCCATGCTCATTTTAATGGCACTTTTGATGAGATTCTGTCTTCTGCCCTATTTTGTTTTTGAAATTCAAATTGACAATTTTGAATTTGCATTATTGATTTTGGCACTGGTTTTTATTTTAGCCGCTGCAAATATTGTAAACCAAGTTTATAATTCTGTTGCCATTCAAATCAATAATCCTGAAAAGCTATTGATTCCAAATAAATTCAGTCAGAAGATCAGCCTGTTTTTGTATTTTCTATTCAATGCTTTGGGTTTGATTTCTGCCCTAGCTTTTGCTTTTCTGGTGAATTCAAATAAAAATTGGTTGTTGTTTTCTTGTATTATTTTAGGTGTAATTTTGTATTTAGCGTACGCCATTTATTTCAAAAATTTGGCGATTTTGGGAAATTTCGTCAAGAGTTTTCTAAGCGCATTTTCAATTATCATTATTGGTTTTTCAATATTTAACTTACAGAATCACCCGTTTTTAGTGTTTTTTATTTCAATCTTTGCTTTAAGCCTGTTTCTTTTGAATTTCGTGTCACTAATTCTCAAAAATATCATAGAAATACAAGGGGATTATTTTGCTAGAAAATCCACTTTGCCAATTCTGATTGGAAAAAAACGCAGTCAATTGGTTGCTTTTTTTCTTATCATTATTTCAGTTTTGTTAATTATCAGCACAACTTTGGCTTATTTTATTGACAAGAATTTACTGATGTTTTATGTATTTGTAGC
>JBHEPM010000152.1:0-657 GCA_046260295.1 Psychroflexus sp. | reverse complement strand
TCATTTCAAAAAAAGTTTTGGAAACGCGTTCAAAACAAGAATTATTTCAGTTGAAAAAATATTTGAACTACGTTTATTTATTAGGTTTAGGGACGATGTTAATTTTTAAATTCATATAAAATGATCTTAGAAAAAATCAATCAAAAAAATGTGATTTTGGCTTCTGGTTCGCCAAGACGACAAGAAATTTTGAAAGCCATTGGCGTTGATTTCAAAATAAAATTGCGCTCGGTTGATGAAGATTTCAGTAAAGATTTAAAACATGCTGAAATCAGTGATTTTCTTGCGAAACTGAAAGCTGACCAGTTTCAAGATTTAGAACCTAATGATTTGCTAATCACAGGCGACACCATAGTTTGGCATGACAATCAAGCCTTGAACAAACCCAAAGATGAAAATCATGCGTTTGAAATGCTTTCATCTTTATCGGATGCCACACACGAAGTCATTTCTTCAGTTTGCATCAAAACGCAAGACAAAGAACAAGTGATTCACGATGTCACAAAAGTGAAATTTCGAAAACTCAGTGATGCTGAAATTCGATATTATATTGAGCATTACAAACCTTTTGATAAAGCCGGCGCATATGGCATTCAGGAATGGATTGGCAAAATTGGAATTACAGAAATGCAAGGTTCGTTTTACAATGTCATGGGT
>JBHEPM010000151.1:0-4331 GCA_046260295.1 Psychroflexus sp. | reverse complement strand
TATAAATACCGTCTTCTATTCATTCTGTTGTAAGCTTCATTTAAGCTATCTAGCAGAATTTCATTTTGTGTCTTACGAGCTTCGAGTTCTACTTTTATCAAATCTAGCTTTTGATCTCCAAAACGTTTGATGTTTTCGGAATAAATACCAAATTGCTTTTGGTTTTCATAGTTGGCTGCAATCTTAGCATTCATAAACGCTTCGAGGTCCGCATTGACTTGAAGTTCCCCTTTGTCTGCAAAAAAGGCAATAAAATTATCAGCTACTTCTACAGTGTCTCTTTGCAATTGGAGGTACATGAGTTGAGGTTGCTTGATTGGAATTTCAAACTTAAAATTATTGTCATTGTAGAGTCTAACCGAATCTACATTGACAATGGACGTATCATTAATTTTTTGAAGGTAGAGTTTCCCTTTTTTCAAACCTTTGACTTGTCCAGTAATGGTCAAATCAGGTTTTTTGTTGTCGCAACTCAAAAGTGCTAAAAGCACAACTAGAACTAATAAACTGTATTTCATTTTTAAATTTTTGATGCCAATTCCATTAATATCGTACAACCCAGGGCTGCATAAGTGCCGACCACATAACCAAACACTGCCAGCAAGACACCAACACTGGTCAATGATGGGTGAAAAGCGGAAGCCACTACCGGCGCTGAAGCCGCTCCTCCTACATTAGCCTGACTGCCAACCGCTAAAAAGAAATAAGGCGCTTTGATGAGTTTAGCGGCTAAAATCAATAAAAACGCATGAATACTCATCCAAATCAAGCCAATACCAATCAATCCTGGGTTTTCTGTAACCGTCGTCAAGTCCATCTTCATCCCAATCGTTGCCACTAAAATATAAATAAAGACCGATCCAAACTTACTAGCTCCAACACCTTCATAACGTTTCAACTTTGTAAAGGATAACACAATCCCAAAGATTGTTGCAATGGTAATCATCCAAAAGAATTCTCCTGCAAAAGAACTCAAGGCTGATGATTTATCGCTAAAAATATCGAAGTTAGCCGTTAAGTATCCAGATATAACTTCAGAAAACAAATGGCCAAGCGCTACACCCGTAAAACCAATAGCTAAAATAATCATGACATCAGATAAAGTAGACTTTCTTGATACACTCCTTTCGTAAGCAGAAACCTTGATTTTCAATTCTTCAATTGCTGAATTATCGGCCTTCAACCATTTATCGATAGCTTTTCGCTGACCAATTCCAAGTAGAATAATCGCCAACCATATATTTGCAACCACGATATCTACCAATACCATAGCACCGTATTTTTTAGGATTATATTCAAAAATTTCTAGCATTGCTGCCTGGTTGGCGCCGCCACCAATCCAACTTCCTGCTAGTGTTGATAGACCTCGCCAAATGGCATCGGGTCCTGTACCATCTAATGTTTCTGGTGAAATATAAGACATGATCAAAATGGCTATCGGTCCACCAATCACAATCCCTATGGTTCCAACGAAAAAAATCAACAATGCTTTCCAACCTAAGTTGGCTACAGCTTTTAAATCTATACTTAAAGTCAATAAGACCAAAGATGCTGGTAATAAATATCTTGACGCTACAAAATACAATTGTGATTTTTCTTTTTCAACAGCTCCAGAACTGTTTATGACTTCCCATTCTGAAGATATCAATCCCACTGAATTTAGGATGGCTGGAATGAGATAACACAGCAATAAAGCCGGAATGTATTTATAAAAGGTTTTCCAGAATTTGTTTTGAAGTGTGGAAGTGTAAAAAATCAATCCAAGAACCAACAACAATAAGCCTAATACAATGGCATCATTTGTAAAAATTGGTGCAGTTCTCAAATCATCCATTTTTTAATTTTGGTTAAAAATAGATAAACTATGAAAATACTAAAGTTATAAATCAAATAATTTTTGAAGGTGAACAGCGACACCGTGTTCAAGGTTGCTTTTTGTGATTTCATTAGCTACAGCTTTCACTTCATCTTTGGCATTTTCAACTGCAACACCTAAGCCTACCTTATCTATCATTTCCACATCGTTGTAGTTATCACCATAAGCCAGAATGTCTTTCAACTCAATATCTGGATAAAGTTTGTTGGTCAAAACTATAAGGCCTGATAATTTTGATATGGCATGCGGTGCCATTTCTATATACGTTGGTTTTGATCGGTACAGATGCAGTTTATCTTCAAGATTATCCTTTAGCCTTTGGTAAAATTCTTCAACTTTATGTTCAACGCCCATGCACATGATTTTGTGTGGTTCTTTATTGTATGGTCTCCAATCTTTATAGACGCTTTCATTTGATTTGAACACCGGCTCTACTTTGGTATTAGCTACTTCTCGCCTGCTCCAATGGTCTTCTTGAGGAGCATACCATTCATCATTGTGGTACAAGCTCAAATGTAAATTCAAATCTTTATTTAAATCCAAGACATCTCTAAACGTTTTAAAATCAATACCAGTATGCGATAATATGTCGTTGCCATGTAATACCAGACCACCGTTAAACGCTACTAAAGGCATATCTGCAATGGATAAGGCTTCTTGTAAATGACGCATGGCATTTGGCATTCGAGATGAAATTAAAACAATTTTAGATGTTGCTGAAACTGCCTTAATAGCGTTGATCGTTTGTAAGGAAACACGTTTACTTTTGTCTAGTAAAGTGCCATCAATATCGAGTGCAATCAGTTTGTACATCATTGGAGTTTTTGTGTGAAATTGTGAATTTCAATTTTTAAGTCTTCGTGTAAAGGCAAATTAGGATTATTATACGATTTGAGGTTTTCTTGTCCAATACTTTCAACGTTTTTCAAGACATGGTTCATATTTTTGATGATGGCATAATTGGCATTGGGAAAGCTTTCAGCTAAAATTTTAGCTTCTTCACCGGGAACCTGAATATCAGTAGTACCACCAATGACCAAAATAGGCTCTGTTATCTTTTTGGCAATTTCTGTTGGATTATGCAGCATCCAGGACTGCAAAAAAGCTTGCGTGTCTTCTCGTAAAACAGTTTTTAACAGAGGATTATATTCTTTGACATAGCCTACCTTTTTGATGGAATCAAAAGCCTCTTTCAAATCTTTATAAAGAAATGGGGCTTGTTTACTCACTTGGCTAACCATAACCTCATCAATAGGTTTTGCAGTTCCACATAATAAAATCAAACCATCGACAGCTGTTTTAAGACTTGCCAACTGTGCCACCAAAACGCCTTGACTATGGCCAATAAAAATAAATTTATCGAAATCATATTCTTCGTTGTGATAGAGTTTAAAGTAATTGACCACATCAGCAGCGTCTTTGACAAAGTCGTCAAAACGAATTTTTGATTGATCATACATTTGCATTTTAGATAATTTAAAAATACGTTTATCATAGCGAAAACTGGACAAACCTTCATCGGCAAGAAAATTTGCCAATTGTTTCAGGCTGTTTGTTTTCATTGCAATTTGATTGCCATCGCGATTTGTAGGCCCTGAACCGGCGATGATAATGGCTAAGGTTTTTGACGAATTACCTTCAGGTTGTAGCAAAGTCCCGTCGACAAAATCATTGATTTCTAAGTTTTCTGAAACATGGTTTTGGGCTTGAATACCAATACTTAAAAAACATGCTAGGAAGAGTAATACGTAATTTTTCATGGTTTATAAATAGAATTTTTAAAATTAAAGAAAATATGATGTAAAAAGGGAATAACAGCAACCAAATACTATTTTTCATTTTAGATTGATGCTACAAAACAAAATCTTTGCTTGATTCCAAAAATTACTCAAATGAAAAATATGGGAAATTCAATTTAATATATCACTTCATTCCAATCGCAATAATGATATATGTAAACTTCACTGCGAAGAGCAATTGCATTGCGAGGTGGCAGTCCTAAGTATTTGAGTTCAACTTGAATACTGAAAACGTGATGATTTTCAAATAAAAAGATTGCTTCACTTCATTTTATTCCGTTCGCAATGACGATATATATAAACGTGATTACGATTCGCGCATAATAATAGTTGAGACTTAAAATGCACTTTCTTTTCGTTTATACAATAAGTTCATAAAAATACACAAACTTCCCGTTTCAGCAGAAATCTCGCCACCTGCCTGCCGGCAAAGGCAGGTTTTTGTTATGCGCTGTTGTATCACATACTTTTACACGATATGCTTTATGAATTCCCTAAAGTTCATTATTTGTGTTTGTTCAATTTTGTCAAGAACGAGTAAATCATTATCACCCGTAATCAGATAATCAGCTTTAGAGTCAATTGAAAGATTGAGTAAAAAATTATCCTTTTCGTCACGACATAGTTGAATATCAGATTTAACTTTAATCAATTTA
>JBHEPM010000150.1:4161-4394 GCA_046260295.1 Psychroflexus sp. | reverse complement strand
GAATAAGGTTGATTTTCCCACATTTGGTAAGCCTACAATTCCTGCTTTCATAAGTCTGAATCTTCAATTTTTTAAAAGCGCAAATGTAAGGTTTTTTTGAAAGCTATAAAGTCTTGAATTTTATTTTGTCTAAGGAATTATTCTCGATTTCAACTAAAGATTTAGGCGTTCTGTTTTGGTAGATTTTAGTGTGTTTTTAAAACATAAACTAAAACTTTAAATGAAATTATTCA
>JBHEPM010000150.1:0-3993 GCA_046260295.1 Psychroflexus sp. | reverse complement strand
TCTCTTCACCAATTCGATAACGAATTAGTCGCAAAGTTGGAAATCCGATTTTAGCAGTCATTTTTCGGACTTGGCGATATTTGCCTTCGGTTAAAATAATTGAAATCCAAGATGTCGGACCATGTGCTTCATTTCTAATTCTTTTAGCGCGTTCTGGTAAATTTTTTGGCGGCGAGATCAATTTAACTTGGCATGGTAAAGTTTGGTAAGCTTTGCCGTGAATGCTTATTTGAATGCCTTTTGATAATTTTTCAACTTCTTTTTCAGAAATAATCCCATCCACTTGCGCCCAATATTCTTTTTCCACATTTGTGGACGTAATTTTGTAACTGAATTTCCCGTCGGTGGTCAAAAACAACAAACCTTCAGAATTTTCGTCCAGCCTGCCAACCGCCATCGTGCCTTTCGGAAAATCGCCCAACTCCCCTAGCAATCGCTTATTTTTACGCTGTTTTTGGTTGTAAATAAATTGGCTCAACATGCCATAAGGTTTAAAAATTTTGAAATAATGCGCCATAAATGGATTCTAGTTTTTGATGAAATCTCTATCTTAGTGCAAAAATATTAATTGCTAAAGAATGTTAGAAGAAATAAAAACAAATTACGCTCATATTTTCGAAAACCAACTGCTGGAAGAAATTAATGAAGTTGGCATAATCAAAGAAGTAAAATCTGGTGACGAACTTATCCGCATCGGTCAATATATGACGGCGATGCCATTGCTTTTAGATGGTGTTATCAAAGTGATGCGAGAAGACAAAGAAGGTTTTGAACTTCTTCTCTACTTTCTCGAAAAAGGCGAAACTTGTGCCATGACATTATCTTGTTGCACTGCCACTGCCGTGAGCGAAATTCGTGCTGTCGCTGAAACTGATTCTACTTTGGTCATGATTCCTATTGAAAATATGGAAGCTTGGATTTCGAAATATAAATCCTGGCGAAATTTTGTATTTGATAGTTACCACAACCGTTTAATGGAAGTTTTGGAAACTATAGATAATATTGCTTTCAAAAAAATGGATCAGCGGCTATTGAAATATCTCAAAGACAAGGCAAAATATTACGAAAATTCTGAAATCAAAACTACACACCAAGAAATCGCCTACGACCTTCACACTAGTCGTGTGGTTATTTCCAGACTACTGAAACAATTGGAAAAAGAAAACAGAATTGTTTTGCAACGCAATTCCATCAAATTGCTCTAAAACTAAATGCGTAACTTTTGTTACTGTTGGACTCGCCTAAATCGCTTTAATTTGTTGAAAATTTAAATTATGCTTTCTATTTTTAAAACAAAGATACCAGAAGAGATTAGCGTGATCAATGTTGATGAATACAAAGTTGCCATTCAAAAACCGAATGTTCAACTTGTTGATGTAAGAACTAAAAATGAATTCTTACAAGGAAAAATAAATAAAGCGATAAATATTGACGTGTTAAGTCCGAATTTTGAAACGAAAATAAAAAATTTCAATAAATCTGAACCTGTATATATTTATTGCAGAAGTGGCAACAGAAGTCGAAAAGCTGCACGAATTATGCTCGGTATGGGTTTTAAAAAAATAATAGATTTAGAAGGCGGATATATCAAATGGAATAAATACAACTAAGATGCAAACAAATATTACAATACAAAACTTAAAATGTGGTGGCTGTGCAAGTACAATTACCAAAAAATTACAAAATATTGACGATATTTCAAATCTGAATATCGATGTGGAAGCCTCCAAAGTTCAGTTTGAATACAATTCAAAAAACACTTTGGAAAAGGTAAAAGTTCAACTTACAAAATTAGGTTACCCAGAAGCAGGCAATCAAAATTCTATGATGAATAAAGCGAAATCTTTTGTGAGTTGTGCTACAGGAAAAATGAATCAATAACTTTTTTTAAAATTCAAATTATGAAAATTAAACAATATAACGACAAAGCACTTTCTCACTTATCTTATGCTATTGTGAGCGATGGAAAAATGGCATTGGTAGATCCAGCCAGAGATCCACAACCTTATTATGAATTTGCAGAAGAAAATGACGCCAAAATTGTAGCGGTTTTTGAAACTCATCCACACGCTGATTTTGTGAGTAGTCATTTGCAAATTCATAAAGAAACAGGTGCTGATATTTACGTTAGCAAACTTGTAGGTGCAGATTATCCGCACAAAACTTTCGATGAAGGCGATATTTTTAAAATGTGCGAAATTAGTTTCAAAGCCATTCATACACCAGGACATTCGCCAGATGGCATTACTATTTACGCGAAAGACAAAACTTCTACCAAAGAAGCTATTTTTACTGGAGACACCTTATTTATCGGAGATGTCGGGCGTCCAGATTTAAGAGAAAAAGCGGGAAATATGACTGCAAAACGCCGTAAATTAGCGCAAGCCATGTATAAAACCATGACAACCAAATTCAATGATTTGTCAGACAATGTGTGGGTATATCCAGCGCATGGCGCAGGAAGTTTATGCGGCAAAAATATGAGTGACGATACGACCAGTACATTGGGTAACGAACGCATCGGAAATTGGGCGTTTCAAGAGCAAACAGAAGATGAGTTTGTGAATGAAATTCTAGATGGACAACCATTTATTCCAGCCTATTTTGGACATGATGTGGACATCAACAAAAACGGTGCGAAAAACTTCAAAAGTTCTGTAGCCAATATTGATATTCATTTAAATATTGAATCTTTTTCTGCCGATGCGCCAGTGATTGACACTAGACCAGAAGCAATTTTTAAAGCAAATCATTTGCCGAATAGTTTCAATATTATGGCAAGAACTGAAAATGATAAAATTGAAACTTGGTTGGGTGCAATTATAAAACCTAATGAAAAATTTTATTTGGTGTTGAATTCTATTTCAGAATACGATGAAATTGTATCTAGAATTGCAAAAATTGGTTACGAATCACAAATCAAAGCGGTGTTGACTTTTGGCGAAGCTGAATTTGAATCGTCTGAAGATTTGAATTTTACCGATTTTAAAGCGAATCCAGATCAATATACAATTATTGATATTAGAAATGTGAGTGAATTTGAAGAATCACAGAAATTCGATTCTGCAAAAAATCATCCGTTGAATGAGCTACGCGAAACGGCGAAAGACATTCCTACGGACAAACCTATCTTAGTACACTGTGCTGGCGGTTACAGAAGTGCTGCTGGAAGTAGCATTATTGAATCTATTTTGCCAAATGCAAAAGTTTATGATTTAAGTGAAAAAATCAAGGATTTCGATTAAATTTTAAAATAATATCAGACTAAAGGCTGTCGTTAATTCGTCAGCCTTTTTTATTTTGCAACATATTTTAAAAACTATGAAACAATCACTTTTATTCAGCCTGATTCTATTCAGTTTTTTGGCTTGTGAAAAATCAAAAAACAACTCAGAAACCAATCAATTTTATCTGAAAGGTATTATTAATGGTGACTTTAAAGATAAAATTGTTTTGAATTACAATGAAACTTTAGATACAGTAAAAATTGAAAACAACACTTTTGAATTCAGTGGAAAAATAAAAAGTCCAAGTGTTTCTAAACTGATTTTTAATGAAGACAACACTTCAGAACGCATTTATATTTCGCCAAATGACACAGTTTCTGTTGAAGTTTTAATAGAAAACGACACGATTGAAGGTCAAGCCATTGAAAATTTTATCATCAACCGCATGTCCGAAAATTCAACTTCTGAAATTAAGTCGAAATTCGATTCATTTCTAGAGGATTTTGAAATTTCGAAAAGCAGTCGCCATCAGCTTTTCCAATTGATGGACAGTTTGATAGACGCACATCCCAATCATGATTATTTAGGTGAAAAACTATCACTAATTGCCGCAAATCAACATTTGCTTTACGATGATTTGCAGAAATTGTACAGTAAATTCGATAAGAAACAGCTTTACGATGAAGATGTGATGATTTTTGAAAAATACTTAAAAAAACGAAAGAATTTTCAAATTGGTAGTCAGTTTCCAAATCCAGAATTGACC
>JBHEPM010000015.1:18985-24844 GCA_046260295.1 Psychroflexus sp. | reverse complement strand
TACGAATATATTCCTTTAGAAAGTATGATTAAAGCCACCGAAGTGATTATCAAAATTGCTGAATTGACGCCAAAACGGGTGTAAACCTGAATTAGCTAACATTTCACCACAGTAATAAAATCCTGAAAATCCTTATGTTTAAATATGCAAATAGAAAGAACAGATGGCGAAATACTTTCCGACTCTCAAAAAAACTGATTTAGTCGGATTGCAGCGAATTTTTTATATTTAATTCAGTTGCTTCAAAAAGTCAAGCCAATCAAGACAATATTGATAAGCTCGCCAAAGAATCAAAAACAAGTTGGTGGGATAAAAATAAAAGCAATTGTATTAAGTGATTATTGTTGTTGGCGATAATGTGAAAATTTCGTTTCCAATAAAAATATTATCTTTGAAAGAAAAATGACGATAACAGATAAACATATAATTGACACATATTCAAAGCTTTTTGAAGGCTTGAATCCGTTAACTAAAATCGAACTCATCGAAAAGCTTACTAAATCTTTAAAAAAAGAAAAGAAATCAAAAGAATCTGAATTTCTTAAATCTTTTGGCGCTTTTGATTCCGACAAAACAGCTGATGAATTGATTAAGGAAATACGAGAAAGTAGAAAGTTTAGAGATAAAGATTTGAATTTTTAATATGCAGTATTTACTTGATACGAATATTTGCATTTTCTTTTTACGTGGTTTACTTGACCATAACATAATAATAAAAGACAAAGGGCTCGACAATTGTTACATTTCTGAAGTTACAGTCTTTGAATTAAGATTTGGAGCTGAAAACAGCAAAAACACGAAAAAATCTCATAAAGCAGTTGATAGGTTTATTCAAGGTCTATCAATAATTCCCATTTATGGATGTGCAAAAACATATGCAGAAGAAAAAGTAAAATTGAGAAAAAATGGAACACCGATGCACGATGAATTTGATTTATTAATTGGTGTGACTGCGATTGAAAATCAATTAACTTTAGTGACATACAATTTGAAAGACTTTAAAAATTTTGATGATTTAAAAGTTGAAAATTGGTACTCCAGATAGAACACTATCGCCAACAGCGCATCTTATGCTGAAATTTGAGCTTAATAAATGTCAAACTTTGTTTTTGTTCTTATTCTCAAACGTAAATTCTTATTCTTAATTACATTAACTTTTTACGTATCTTCGTTTTTATAATTGTATACCATGAAATTTTTTAAATATTTGTTTTTTTTAGTGCTGCTCGTCATCGTTTTGGGTTCTTTATATATTGCCACGATTTCTGTACCAGCCAAGCTGAGTTTGGAGTTTGAATCTGAGTTGCATCCAGAACTATTTCAACAAAAAATAGTTAATTTTGAAACTTATCCGGAATGGCTAAACGAACTAAATAATGAAAATGCAGATGCCAGAATTAGCAATATCGAATCTGCTCAAGATGCTACCATTTCATGGCAAAATGAAAGATTTGAAGGTTTTAATATTCAAAATGAATATATTTCTAAAGATTCTTTGGTTCAGACTTACAATTTAAAAACTTGGCTTAGTCAATCTAAAAACAAGATCACTTGGCAGTTTTCAGTAGAAAATGAGCAGTCCATTATTCAACTTGATATTGAAAATGACGCCACATTTTGGCAAAAAGTAGATTTTGTTTTAAATGAAAACTCACATCAAGAAAGCATTGAAAAAATGTTTTCTGAAAGTTTTTCAAACTTGGAAAATTTAATTAAAAAAGAAATTGCCGTGTACGATATTCGCCCAATAGGTACAGTAGAATATGGTAATTTTTACCTTTTACACGCCACTTCAGCATCTAAGATAGATTTTGAAAAAATAATCGATAAATCTCAACCGACATTCAGAAGTATCGAAAATTTCATGAATGAACAAAATTTTGAAATTTCAAAACGACGTTTAATTTTACTGGAAAATTTATTTGAAGATGAAGCAAATCTAATTTTTTCAGCTGGATTTGGCACAGAAAAACAAACCGCCATTCCTGATGAATATGAGATTCTTTCAAAATATGTAGAAGAAAACACTTTTTTAAAAACACAACTGAAAGGCGACCACGTCAACCTAAAAGAAATGTTGCAGTTTACTGAAAAATATATTGCAGATCGCAACTTGGAAATCGATAAAAATAAAAAGCCAATTTTGGAATTTAAAGTAGATCATTCGCAAAATATCAATCCTTCAGAATGGGTGACCAATCTTTACATTCCTGTATTTATCACAGAATAAGTTTGACATGAAATCAGTATTCTTAGTATTTTTAGGCGGCGGTTTGGGCAGTATTTGCCGATATTTAGTAGCACTTGGTTTTAAAAATTTAAAAATCCAACATTTCCTCTACTACCAAACACTAACGGTCAACGTGCTTGGTAGTTTTTGCATTGGACTAATTTTGGGCTGGTTACTAAAAAATAATCCCCAAAATTCTGATTTACAATTATTACTTGTTACTGGATTTTGTGGCGGTTTCACCACTTTTTCTGCCTTTTCTTCAGAAAATTTCAATTTGCTTAAAAACGGGCAATTTTTAGAATTTGCGCTTTACGTGTCAGGCAGCATTATTCTAGGTTTGATTGCTGTGTTTCTGGGTTTGGCTTTGGGAAAATAAAATCAATAGCCTTTTTCCACATCTACTTGGTGAATTAAATCATCCCCAGATTTCATGTTTTTATAATTGGTGAGCAATTGTTCTGCCACAGAATTCGGATCGGTCATACTAGCAATGTGTGGCGTGACTTGAATTTGTGGATGTGCCCAAAATTCATGCGTTTCTGGAAGCGGTTCTTCTTGAAATACATCTAAACTTGCACCGGATAAAAATCCTTCATTTATGGCTTTTACCAAATCATCTTCCACCAAATGTTCACCGCGTGCGACATTGATTAAATAGGCTTTGGATTTTAATTTTTTGAACAAATCCAGATTCAGAATGCCTTTGGTTGCTGAAGTTACCGGTAGCAAACACACCAAAACATCGGTTTGATTTAAAAATTTATCGATGTCATCTTTTCCATAAACAGAAATCCCATTAATTTCTTTAGAAGAATTCGCAAAACCTATTACATTAAATCCATCTTTCTGAAGTTTTTCGCCAGCAGCTTGTCCCAAATTGCCATAACCCATGATGCCAACTGTTGTGTTTTCTGGAGTTTGGTAATTCATCACTTCCCAATTTTTATGCTGCTGATCGTGAAAATGCTTAAACAAATTCCGCGTTGCTGCCAAAGATTGCAACAGCACAAAATCGCTCATGTCTTTGGTCAGTTGTTCGTCAACAATTCTAGTAACTTTTATGTTTTTTGGTAAATCCTTATCTTTCAAAATATGATTGACGCCTGCGCCCATCGAAGCAATGACTTTTAGGTTTGGATAATTCTGGTAAATGCCTTCAGGATGTTTCCAAGAAATGGCAAATTCAACTTCATCAGGACGTTCAACTTCTGGGTAAACTTGGATGTCCAAATCTGGATTTTTAGATTTTAAAGTGTCGACCCAAGATTGTGGATCTCTATTTTGACTTACGATTAGTATTGACATAGATTTTTTCTTTAAAATTAATCAAATTTATATTTCTGATCCATCGCATATCGCAAGAGTTCACCTTTGCCTGATAAACGCAATTTGAGCGTCATATTTCTGCGATGTGTGTCGATTGTAGAAATAGCGGTTTGACGAATATCGGCAATTTCTGCGGAAGTTTTTCCGGCAGCAATCAATTCCAAAATTTCACGCTCAGATTTTGAAAGTATATGTTTTGTATGTTCACTTTCTTCTGAAAATGTATCGGTAATACCGTCGATGCTTTCATCGTAATATTCTTCACCACGATTGACCGCATAAATCGCCTGTACAAGTTTATCCAAAGGTGAAGTTTTTAAAATATAGGCTTCCGCTTTGGCAGCCTTCATTTTGTTGATGGCATCCGCCTGATCAAACATAGATAAGGCGATGACTTTGGTATTTTGAAATTTCTTTTTAATTGCTTTAGTCAGTTCAATGCCATCCATTTTTGGCATTTTCAAATCTATGATGACGACATCTACAACTTCATCTTTCAGACATTTCAAAAATATTTCACCATCATTGGCAGAAAATACAAGATGAATGTCGTTGGTATCGTCTATTTTCAACTTGATGCCATCAATTAGTGCTTGGTGATCATCAGCTACGGCAATTGTAATCATGATATTGGAATATCGATTAATATTGTAGTTCCACGTCCTTTTCTTGAGTCAATTTCAATTTTTCCTTTCAAATATTCTATGCGTTGCGAAATATTTTTTAACCCAATAGAATTGTCTTTCGTGATTTTATGTTTATCAAATCCCACGCCATTGTCTTCAATAATAATACTCAAGTTTTTGCCATCAATACTCGTCAGCGAAATACTGGCTTCAGTGGCTTTGGCGTGTTTGATGATATTCGCCATCAATTCTTGGATAATTCTAAAAACGTTCAGTTCTAGATTATTTCTCAGTCGTTCATTGATGTGTAGATTCAATTCAACTTCAACTTTACTGAAAGTGCTGATGTTTTTGGCTAAGGTTTTCAGTGCCGGTCCTAAACCGTTTTTGGCCAACAAGCCACTGTGTTTCAAATGCGCCAAACCTCTAACTTCTTGATAGGTTTCTTCTAGTAATTGGTAGGTTTTTTCAAATAATTCTGCGTCTTCACCTTTTTGAAAAAATTTGTTTTTCATATTTTCAAAATAAGCTTTAATGGCTGTAAAATTAGCGCCAATATTATCGTGCAAATCGCTGGCAATTCTAGCGCGCTCTTTCTCTTGACCTTTTACAATAGCATCAATGGCTTTTAACTCTTGCTCTTTGAGTGATTTTTCAATTTTCCGAATTGAAAGCATTTTGTCTTTTTCTGCTAAAGCGCGTTTTTTCTTGCTGTTTTGATACACTAAAATGGATAAAATGACAATGAAAAACAAAGCGCCAAATGTGGCATAAATCATACTTTGTTTACGCTCGTTGGCTTGTTTCAACAACAAATTTTCTTTGTCTTTTTTTTGGGCTTGAAAACGAGTTAAGCTGATATTTTGTTTTTGCAAATTCAGGCTGTCTCGATATTGGAGCGACATGTCCAAATATTTGTAAGCCGAATCTATTTCAGAAATATTCTTGTAATCTTCAGAAAGGTTTTTATAAATATGAGCTGTGAATTCATGGTCGTAATTCAGGTTTCGGTTTTTATTGGCTTTTTTAGCCCAGTAAATTGCGGTTTTATAATCTTCCGTATATCTTGCCAAATCAGAAAGATTGAAATATCCTAAAGCGACTTTGTTTGGTAAATTCAAAGCTTTATTAATCTCAATCGCTTTGTTGTAATAATGTGTCGCCGAATCTTTGTCAATTTCAATATCGGTGTAATACATGCCGTGAAATGTATGAATTACGCCTAAAGTAAATGGATTTGAATCTTTTTCTATATAGTCGTAAGCATTCTGAATGTGATCTAAAAATGAAGTTGAAGATTCCTCTTCATTTAAACTTTCAAAAGCCATTTCTATTTCAGCATTTGCCAATTGAGTAGGATCGCCAATTTCTTCAGCTAAAGTGAAAAATTCTGCCAAATAATCGGTGTCTTCAGCATATACATCAGGATTGTAAACTGTATAAAACAAATCGTGATTAATGCTGTTATAACGAAGCATATCATCGATTTTTTTATAGTAATTTTGGGCTTTTTTGAAATTTTTTGTCGCTTGTTCAGGATTACTATTGATATCGAAAGCATCACCTAAATAATGAAAATAATAAGCTTTCAAACGATCGTTTAGCCTTGTGGTGTCAATTTCAAATAAAGTTTCAAAAGATTTTTCCAACTGTTTATGTTTATTGAAATAATCT
>JBHEPM010000015.1:0-18975 GCA_046260295.1 Psychroflexus sp. | reverse complement strand
TGCTTTAGCAATAGCCGCCATATTACCGCTGTATTTTTCATTTTCAAAAAGTATAATTTGTAAAGAATCGTATTTGTGATATTTGAATAAACGGTCCAATTCTTCATTTTGAGCAAAAGAAGAATTAGAAACTAAACTGAATAATATAATTAATGCAAAACAATAATACTTCATAACAATATCGATTGCATAACAGAGGGTTAACAAGCCACTAAAATAAAAAATTTATGTACGAATTGAGAAATAATATTTAATATTTTTTAAGAAATGTAAAATATCATTCTTTCCAAAAATATTTCAATAGAAATAAAATACCGACAAAGACCAAAAAACCGATTAAAATAAAAATTGAATTTTTATAATATTTTTGATGCAGTCGTTTGTCTTTAAAATACGTAAAAACAATGATGCTGATGAAGGTAACAGCAAAAATAATTGCAAAAGTAATCTGACCAGAAGTGAGCATAAAAACGTATTTTAGGCAAAAATAAAGCTTAATTTTATGAAAAAATCACTAAACAGCGTAAAAAAATTTCACGAAGCCTTTGGTCTTGATGTTTCTGAAACCAAAATGGCTGATTTAGGAATGCCCAAAAACTTATTGCGCTACAAACTCATGCGCGAAGAAAACGAAGAATATTTGGAAGCCGCCAATAACAATGACATGACGGAAGTTGCCGATGCCTTAGGCGACATGCTTTACATCTTGTGCGGCACAATTATTTCTCACGGAATGCAACACAAAATTCAAGAAGTTTTTGACGAAATTCACCGCAGTAACATGAGCAAATTAGGCGATGATGACCAACCGATTTATCGTGAAGACGGAAAGGTGTTGAAAGGTCCAAAATATTTTAAACCTGATTTGGAAAAAATCTTGAAAGACTAAAACAAACCATGGATTTCGCCATCTATTTTATTGATAATTGTGCCTAAATCTTCTGGTTTATCTACAAAATCGAGTTCGTCAACATCAATGATGAGCAGTTTGCCTTTGTCATAAGTTTGAATCCAAGCTTCGTAACGCTCGTTCAATTTGTTGAGATAATCTATGGAAATAGAATTTTCGTAATCACGCCCCCGTTTTTGAATTTGCTTGACCAAATTTGGCACGCTGCTTCTCAAGTAAATCAACAAATCCGGCGATTCTGTAACCGACTCCATCAAATTGAATAAAGAGCTGTAGTTTTCATAATCACGATTGCTCATCAAGCCCATGGCATGAAGATTTGGCGCAAAAATAAAGGCATCTTCATAAATTGTTCTGTCCTGAATAATATCTGTGCCACTTTCACGAATATCCAGAATTTGTCTAAAACGACTGTTCAAAAAATAAATTTGCAAATTGAAAGACCAGCGCTTCATGTCTTCATAAAAATCTTCTAAATATGGATTTTCTAAAACATCTTCAAACTCAGCTTGCCATTTGTAGTGTTTTGAAATCATTTTGGTAAGCGTCGTTTTACCGGCGCCAATATTTCCTGCTATTGCAACATGCATAAAATCAATCGTTTACTTTCGTTATTTTGTAATTGTGAAGCGTTTTGCCGTCGTAAATATATAAGTTTTGACCTATGAAATGAAATTGTTCCACGTTAATTTTAGGTTTTTTTATATTCTGAATTTCACTTTGCTTCGCCCTAAGTAAATGAAATTCGCTTTCAGTTTCCATACATAAGTCTGACTTAAAAACATCGAAACGAATTAAATCTTCAATCTCAATTTCATCTGTCAAACTGCCGTAAATATTGAACTTTTTTAAACCATTTTCATTTTGTAACCAACAAAAATTGTAGTTGCATTTTTGATTTTGAATCGAAATATTTAGCGGTAAAGATTTATTTTTGATTTTTTGATTTTCATAATCATAAAGTTCCAATTCTTGGTTATCTACATTGAAAAGCCAAATTGAATTATCCTTTCCTAAATTCACAAATTCTACATTTTTAAAAGGCGACACGCTATTGAAATTAATGCGTTCTATTTCATTTAGCCGATTGTCTAGAAACACCACTGTATTGGACTCTTTGTAAAAGAGTAAAATCTTCAAGGGATTCAAAATATCCACGTTACTCAACTCGCCTAATTGCAAATCCTGAAATTCAAAATTTTGAGTCTTTGCAGACTTATAAATCACGTTATTTTCAGAAAAATAAATTTGGTTATAAACGTCCACACCCCAAAAATAATCAGCCTTCAAAGGCGTGGTTTCTTCAATTTCTAAATTGTAATTCTGAGAAAAACAGCCAAATCCAAACACACAAATCAAAAACTGAACACAAAAACGCATAAGGTTTAAATTTGAAGGTAAGTTAGCAATTTATTTGAAAAACTTTCAAAATTCATCCATAAACAATCGATGCCATCTGTAATCATATGGAAGATCAAACCGATAGCAATCAATCTGATAATTTTTTGTTTTACGAAAATCAAAATTCCAAAATATATCACAATCGCAATTTCAGAATGAAAAGTATGAAAACCAATACTGCACCTACTCGGATCGAAAATTGGTTCTGCCCAAAGATGATCGACGTCGACCAACATCGTGGCAAGCAAAATGAAGTAATTTCGCCATAAATTTTGACGGTCGTAAAGCCAAGCAATGACTAAAATCACTAGAAAATGGTTGCCGTAATGCACAAAATCTTGCCACATATTTTTCAAAATAAATGCGAAGTTCAGTTAAACCACTCTTAAACACAAGTCTTTTTCAACTAAAAACGCCGCATATCAAACCCGAAAAACTTATTTTTGCAAAAACTATAACAATGAGTGATAAAAAAATCGCCCCTTCCCTACTCGCTGCAGATTTTGCCAATCTACAAACTGACATAGAAATGGTGAATGAAAGTCAAGCCGATTGGTTTCATATTGATATTATGGACGGCGTATTTGTTCCGAATATTTCTTACGGAATGCCGGTTTTGAAAGCCATTACCAAACACACCAAAAAGTTTGTGGACGTCCACTTGATGATTGTAGACCCGGATCGATACATCCAAACTTTTGCAGATTTGGGCGCCAATATGCTTAGCGTGCATTATGAAGCTTGCACACACTTACACAGAAGTTTGCAATCCATCAAAAATGCTGGCATGAAAGCTGGTGTGGCATTGAATCCACATACAAATGTTAATTTGCTAAAAGACGTCATTCAAGACATTGATATGGTTTGTTTGATGAGTGTGAATCCGGGATTTGGCGGTCAACATTTCATTGAAAACACTTATGACAAAATTACTGAATTGAAAGCTTTAATCGATGCAAAACAAGCTTCAACGCTGATAGAAATCGATGGTGGTGTGACCGACAAAAACGCTGAAAAACTTGTAAAAACCGGAGCGGATGTTTTGGTTGCCGGCAGTTTTGTTTTTAAATCTGAAAATCCGAAAACCACAATTTCTAATTTAAAAAACACCATAAATAAATAATTTTATGACTTACGATGTGCTTATTGTTGGCGGCGGTCCGATAGGAATTGCCTGCGCTTTGGAAGCCAAGAAAAAAAACTTGTCTTACATTATTGTTGAAAAAGGTGCATTGGTGAATTCGCTATATAATTATCCAGAAAAAATGACATTTTTTTCAACTTCAGAAAAACTAGAGTTGGACGGAATTCCGTTTGTCAGCAACAATCCAAAACCGAGAAAGCAAGAAGCTTTAGAATATTACCGACGCATTGTAGAATCTAGACAAGTCCACATCAATCTATTTGAAAAGGTTGAAAAAATTGACAAAATGGAGTCGGTTTTTAAAACTAAAACTTCAAAAACAAACTATAAATCTAAAAATGTAGTGATTGCCACAGGTTTTTACGACCTCCCCAATTACCTGAATATTCCCGGTGAAGATTTACCAAAAGTTACGCATTATTACGGCGATCCGCATTATTATGCCACGCAGAAAGTTGTGGTAGTTGGTGCCAGCAATTCTTCTGTAGATGCCGCTTTAGAAATTTACCGGAAAGGCGCTGAAGTGACGATGATTGTTCGTGGAGACGATATTGGACCACGCGTAAAATACTGGGTACGACCAGATGTCAAAAACAGAATTGAAGAAGGCAGCATCAAAGCGCATTTCAATGCTGAATTGACCAAAATTGACAAAGATTTTGTTGAATTTAAAGATGAAAACGGTAAAATCCAAAAATTGGAAAATGATTTCGTATTGGCGCTAACTGGTTATCGACCGAATTTTGAATTTCTACAAAAACTCGGCATCCAACTTTCCGAAGACAGCTTGAGCATTCCAAAATACGACCCACAAACCATGGAAACCAACATCAACGGCATCTATTTAGCCGGTGTGATTTGTGGCGGTATGGAAACCCACAAATGGTTTATTGAAAATTCCAGAATTCATGCAAAAATGATTATGGAAGATATTCAATAATTAATTCTAATTTACTCCAACATCAACTTCAAACTCTGCACCTGCTTGTTGGTTTTGAGTTGAAGAATATACATGCCTGAATTCAGTGATGTTGGCAATTCAAACTCATGAGTGTCGCCCGAGGTTGAAATATCTCCAGACAAAAGTTGTTTACCTTGAAGATTATAAATTTTGTAAGTTAACTCAGAATTTGGTAAACCACTCAGCAGAAATTTCCCTTGACTTGGATTCGGTGAAATTTGTATTGAGTTGAGTGTATTGTCTTCTGTAGACAAGTATGCAACGTTGATTTCTGTGAGTTCACTTTCTGTGCAACCTTGAATTTTTCTGCTGACGTAATAGGTTGCTTCATCTTCAAGCAAGGTATCGCTTAAGATTTCATTTTCACCATCTGAATCGCTGTACCAAGTGATGATGAGCTCCGAACCCGACCAAGGTGTAAATTCCACTTCCAAATCTTCAAGACTGGCGTCAGAGTTCGCTTCAAAAGCTTGATAAGCCTCTGCGATTGGTGCTTCTGGTTCTGGACAGGCTACAAAGCGTGCAATAAAAGAACTTCCTTGACCGACTAAATTATCATAAAATGCATTTTCCGTAATCATATTATCTCCTCCTTGTGTAGTTCCCGATAAATAAATCCCCGCATCAGACATACTGATTTGTCCGTTGGTTAAATTGACACTTTCTACTCCATCGCCTCCGTAATAAGTTCCCCAATCCAATGTACTTCCGTTTGGTGAGATTTGTAACAACAAATTATCATTATTGCCCCTGACTTCATCTTGATAGTTTCCGTCTATTTCTGAAGAATTATATAAACCAGCTGAATTGGAATAGCTAAATACGTTATCTGAAGCATCCGCTTCTACAAATACAATTGAATTGATATCCGCATTCAGGTAAGTTCCCCATTCTAAATTTCCTTGTAAATCAAATTTAGAGAGAAATCGTCCACTTGTAAGCTGGTCTGGCAAGCTTTCCTGCCAAGCATTGGGGGTTGATATTCCAGAATCACTTAAACTGACACCAGTGACGTAGATAAATTTACCTCTTGGTGAAAATATTTTTGGCAAAGCCTCTCCACCTGTCCCGCCATAATAAGTCCCCCAATCCCGTTGTCCTGTTGGTGAGAATTTAGCAATAAAACAATCCATATTATTGCCAGCTACATTAGGCTGATGTGCTCCTGATGAGCCATAAAAGCCTTCTTGATCGCTAGATGAACCACCAACATAAACATTTCCGGTGTTATCTACGGCTAAACCACTAAAGGACACATATACCTGATCATCACTTTCGGGAGAGGTTATATCCGGCCCATAATAGGTTGCCCAATCCAAATTTCCAGTGGTATCAAACTTTGCTAAGATGGGGTAATCTGGAAAAACTTCCTCTCCTAAATCATTTTCATAAGGTGGCGGAATACTTTCTTTAAACGCGCCATTTGTTCCCATATTACTGCTATTTGAAGTGCCAAAAACAAAAATATCATCGGCAAACGCCCTTAAAAATTGCAAATAAGTCCCTCTATCGCCTTGATAATAAGTTCCCCAGTTTTGCTGTCCAGTATTCAAATCAAATTCCGCAATATAACTATTTTTAGAAATCTCCCCTTGCGGTGTAGACACCAAATTATCCTCATGGGTACCATTAGTGGCGATGTTCTGAGTACTGAGAGTACGTCCAGTGATGTAAAGTTTAGAGTCTGTAACATCTATGGATGTCAACTCATCATCGGCACTGCCTCCGAAGTAGGTGGCGTAAAGCAAATTTCCCTGCGGAGAAAACTTAGCCAAAAAAACATCTCTATCGCCACCACCATAATTTGATTGGTGGGCATCAGCGGTAATCCAACCATCAAAAGTGTCAAAAGAAGGATGATCATCTTCAATATGCCCAGCCACCCAAAGGTTATCATCACCATCCACTACAATTTCTTGAATATTTGCCGGAAAGTAAGTGCCCCATAATCTGGTATAGCCGTCCTCAGGATTTTGTGCCTTACAAAATACAGAACTAAATAAAATTAGTAGAAATAGGTGTCTCATAATTTGGATTTTAAATTATAATTCTTAAAAATATTAAAATCATATTTAAAACTAAAATATTTATATATAAAATTGATTTTAAATCAGTTTTACTCCAACATCAACTTTAAACTCTGCACCTGCTTGCTGGTTTTGAGTTGAAGAATATACATGCCTGAATTCATATCAAAAAGAAAATACAAGACATTAATTCTAAAATAACATTTGTTCTTAAGTTTCAGTTAACATTTTGATTATTTTTAGGCATGATCAGTCAAAAACTTAAAAAATTATTTGAACATTTGAATTCTTTTGTGCTTTCTAAAAAAAATAAAGAGAAGCTTGAGAAAGTTATTGTTATCGCAGCAATTATCAGTTTTGTGGTTCACCTTTGTATAATTGGTCTGATTGATTTTGACATGTTGGATATCGGCAAATACGATGGAAATTTGATGATCAGTCCGATTTCTGCCATTTATACGCCGTTTTCAATTATTTTGATTTACGAGGTTTATCTTTTGGTATTCTACCTCCCAAAGTCCATCACGATTTACATCGGTAAACAGTATGAAATTATTACACTGATTCTGATTCGGAAGATTTTTTACGACTTGTCCAACCTCGAGTTTTCCTCCAGTTGGTTTTCTATAGAAAGTGATATTCAATTCACCTTGGATCTTGTAGCAACTATCGTCTTATTCCTCTTAATATTTTTGTTTTATAAATTAAATTCTAAAAATAAAGTTGAAAAGCAAAAGATAAACAACAAGACAAAATCGCATATCAAAGTTAAAAATATTTTCGCTACCATATTGGTTCCTGTTATTGTGTTGCTTGCGCTTTTCTCATTTGGCAATTGGTTTTATGAGACCATCAACAGTTCGGATTATTCTTCAACCTCAATTAAAACGGTAAATACTATCTTTTTCGATGATTTTTTCACGGTTTTGATACTTATCGATGTACTTCTGCTGTTATTTTCATTTCTTCAAACTGAAGAATTTAGCCGTGTCATTCGAAACTCAGGTTTTGTGATTTCAACAATTCTTATCAAGCTTTCATTTTCTGCTGACAATATCATCAATACGGTTTTAATCGTTGTAGCAGTGAGTTTTGGCGTCTTGATTCTTTTCATTTACAATCAATATTTCAAATTGAATAAAAAACTTAATTATTAACCACTTGCAAATATTATAATTATAGTGTATTTTAATCAAAAAAGTAAACAATGTACGATTTCATAATTATTGGCGCCGCGCAAGCCGGCTTATCTATGGCTTACCAGTTGAATCAACTCGGGAAAAAATATTTGGTTTTAGACAAAGAAAATGAAGTTGGCGCATCTTGGCTAAATCGTTGGGATTCTTTAACTTTATTTACACCTTCAGAATTCAACAATATGGAAGGTTTGGAGTTTCCAAAACCCAAAGGACATTATCCAGATAAAAATGAAGTCGCCGAATATTTTAAAGCTTACGTTAAGAGATTCGACATTCCGATTGAATTCAACACTTTGGTCACTGAAATTAAAGATAAAACTGATTATTTCATCGTAGAACATGAGAATGGATTCTACGAAACAGAAAATGTGATTGTTGCCACCGGGCCGTTTCATATTCCGTACACGCCACCATTTGCAAATAAAATTGATAAAAACATTTTTCAAATTCACAGTAATTTTTATCAGAATCCATCACAATTGCAAGATGGTACAGCCATGGTGGTCGGCGGTGGCGATTCCGGTTATCAAATTCTAGATGAAGTTTCTGACACCGACCGAAAAGTGTATTTTTCTGGCGACACGACTGTTAAATCTTTACCGCAAGAGTTTTTGGGCAAAACCTTATGGTGGTGGTTTACTAAAACTGGTTATTTGAATTTCAGTAAAGATTCTTGGATTGGCAAACGAATCAACAACGCCAAACAACCCGTGATTGGCGTAGATGTGAAAGGCATTTTAGGAAAAGAAAACGTTCACCCTGTCGGAAAAAGTCTAGATGCCAAAGAACAAATGATCAAAACTGAAAAAGGAGAAATTTACGATATTAAAAACATCATCTGGGCGACTGGCTACCGACCAAAATTCGATTGGATTGAAGGTTTGGAACTCGACAAAGATGGTTATCCGGTGCATGAACGTGGCGTGAGCAATATTAATGGATTGTATTTTATCGGTTTGCCTTGGCTACACACCAGAGCTTCAGCAACTTTGGGCGGCATCAAAAAAGATGCAAAATACCTCGGCAAATACATAAAGCAAAAAAGTAAAACCCAACAAAAATCTTTGGCTTAATTGTATAAACACATAGATTGAAATTCAAATGAAATATTTCAAACACTTTTTGATTTGCATTGCCTTTTTGGGCTTTAGTGAAACTTCACGCTCACAAGACATTTATTTTTATGATGGCAACTGGGAACGAACTTTGGAATTTGCCGAAGAACAAGATCGTTTGATTTTTGTAGATGTCTACGCCATTTGGTGTCGCCCGTGTAAAGAAATGTCAAAATACGTGTTTACAAATCCACGAGTTGGTAAATTTTTTACAGAAACTTTCATCAACAAAAAAATAAACGCAGAACGTGGTATTGGTTTAGAAATCGTGGAAGAGTACAAAGTCAAAAGCTTGCCAACACTTCTAATTTTGGACAGCGATGAAAATTTAATTGCCAAAACGACAGGTTACCAAAATTCCAATGAACTCTTGCGTTTTGCCAAATCAGCTTTAAAAAAGTACGATAGAAAACACAGGTAAATCCTGCTTTATTCATATCGAATAAATTTCTAAATCCTGTTTAAAATAGCTTCATTTAATTTATTTTGAGAAAGTTATTAACAATCACAGAAAAACACACTGATTTTTTTAAAACTGAACTGGATAAGTCTAATAAATTGTTGATAACCCAACGAAAAAATGAAATAGAATAAAAATGAAACTAAATTTGATACTGATTAGTTACAATTCTCACTATTAGAAACTTATTACAGCATTTTGATGTAAATTTTTTACTATTATTTATTCAATACCCAAAAATCAAAACTGAAATGTTTTAAATCAAATTATATTTACCTTTAAAGCAAAAAATGCTTGACAAAACAAAAACTAAAGCCGCAGAAGAACTGCAGTTGGGAGTTTCGGAGAAAAATCATGCGTTTCGTTTGGCAAGTTTAGCAACGATACGAAATAATCAACCTAAATGCAGAACTGTTGTACTAAGAGCTGTTGAAAACAACTTCAATCTTATTTTTTATACAGACAGCCGTAGTGATAAAGTGAAAAATTTTCAAAATAATCCAAAGGCTTCTGCCCTATTTTACAATCATGAAAGTCTGCTTCAATTAGAAGTTAGAGGAAAAGCTAAAATAATTTCTGACCCAAAGATTCTGGACTTCCATTGGCAAAAAATCAAAAACAAATCTACCAAGGATTATACCACCGAAAAGGCACCAGGAACAACAATCAAAAATCCTGATGAAGTTGAATATTCTGAAGAAAATAAGAATTTCTGTGTCATTAAGATTTTAGCAGAAGAAATTGAAATCCTACAACTGAAACGACCAAATCACATCAGAAGTCGATTTTATATAAATGAAAATTCAGAATGGATTGGAGAATTTTTAAATCCATAAAAAAAGCGGCCAATTACGGCCGCTTTCCCAAAAAATCAAATCTCTATGAAAAGATTCTTACATGGCATTCATACCTATATTACCTTGTGCGACGATAACACCTAATTCTTCAGCACTTAAATGTACGTTTACGTAACCGTCAACGTCTAAAACATCACTGTAACCAAAGCTAGAATCATCATCCAACGTCGCAACATTAGAACGGCTCATGCCTGTCTCACCATTTACTGGCATAAAAGTGTAAATAATATCACCACCTTCAGCTGCTGTATTCATGTGAATATGTGCTGGATGCTCTCCAGCTGGAGGCGTTCCGTCTAACATAATTGTCGCTTGAGCTTCACCATTCATGCGTTCTTCGAACATCACGGTTCCAGAAATTCCAGGAACATCCATTTCATTTAGATTATAAGTAATAGATTCACCGGTCAATTCATTTTGACCAATATCGCCTTGAGCGACGATGGTTCCAAGTTCATCTGCACTCAAATGTACATTTACATAACCGTTAACGTCCATAACATCACTATAACCAAAGTCAGAACCATCATCCAACATATCAACATTAGAACGACTCATGCCTGTATCGCCATTTACTGGTGTAAATGTGTAAATAATATCACCACCTTCAGCTGCTGTATTCATATGGATATGCGCTGGGTGCATACCATCTGCTGGTGTTCCGTCTAGCATAATTGTTGCTTGAGCTTCGCCATTGATACGTTCTTGAAACATCACCGTTCCTGAAATTCCATCAACATCTCTGGTTTCAAGATTATAAGATTTCATTTCACCGGTCAATTCATTTTGACCAATGTCACCTTGGGCAACAATGGTTCCAAGTTCATCTGCACTTAAATGAATATTGATGTAACCATCAAATTCTAATAAATCCTCATAAGAAATCATCTCACCTGAATCTGTTGAAGTTACGACAGTTTCACTCATTCCAGTTGCACCATCAACTTCATTCAAATCTATTACAATGTCTCCACTTTCAGCAGCGGTGTTCATGTGAATATGAGATGGATGCATTCCTTCAGATGTTGTACCATCCACATCTAAAGTAATGAGTGTAGAACCATCTGACTGATTTTGAAAAGTTGCAGTTCCAGAAACCCCAGAATCTGACATTTCCATAAGTGTGTAAGTTTTTTGATCACCGATTGGGTCAACGTTTGTCCCCCCATCGTCATCATCTGAACAGCTAAGCATCAAGCCTGCTGTCAGGAATAAAAAAGTAATTGATTTTAAAAATTTCATAATGTTATATTTAATTGTTTACCTATACTTACGACAAAAATTCTGTTAGGGTTCACTTCCAACTTAGTTTTAATAGTCTTTTAGAAAAACACTTGACTTAAATCCATAAAAAAGCTTGTTCTAGAGTAGAAACACTATTAAAAAGTTAACTCAGCTGGGCTAAATATCTAGAATCATATTTTGTGAATAATTTTCTAACGAATTTTTGCTTTCATATCTTTTTTTCATTTTTTGTTTTAATACTTAAGCTACGTAGTTGGTGACTGTGAGAATTTAGTTTCAGTTTTCAAACTGATTGATTTGGAGAAAGTTTTAGTTTAAACATAAACGTGGTTCATTTTAAATAGATTTTTAACAAACCCTAGAATTTTAATATCTTCATTTCTTTTTATTTAGATATATATCTTTACTCATATGAAACTATTTAGTGATATTTTTGCGATTTTATCAGAATTCTATAATACTTGTACTATCGTGTTTTTCTTTTCTGCTTGGTGTACTAAAGCCCAAGAGATCAGCCTTGCTGAGCAATTCAATGGTCATACGATTTTTTATCTATCGGTGCCAGTCATAATAGTGATACTTATATATTAAATTCCTAATATGTGACTGAAGATTATATCAGGATGTGACGATTAGTAAAGCTTTTTTATATTGGACAGGACCTTTTTCGAATAGCAACAGCACGACTAGCCTTAATGATAAGTAAAGCCGAAGAAATTAGTTTTTTTGACTTTGATTTTGATAATCTTAATATGGCGGACAATGCAAATAGTAAATTGGAATTTTTATTCTATACTGTGAATTTACACATCAATGAATTGGTGGTGGATGCACATCCGCTGAATCTAGCTGAGAGCATCATCAACTCAAATAACCAATACCGGAGATGATGAGTTTTGTAATATGAATTTGGATGTCATTGCTTTATATAATTACATCAATTCCAAGGATACTTCTTTGAATTTTTCTATAAACACGTTTTTATCATTTCAAACCAATTGAAAAAGTTATTCATAATTCAGTGTTTATAGTCAATTTAGCGCTCAATGTTAACTTAATGTTACCTAAATGTGTTTTAAATGTAAAAGTTTTGTATATTTGTGTAACAAAACAAAGATTATGAAGACTATAAGCACACTTTTAATGGCATTTGTAATGAGTTTCAGCCTTTTCGCTCAAGATGGAAATGACCAGGTGAAACTAGAAAAAGAAGGCGAACTGACAAAAGTTACAATATATTACGATGATGGCAATGTTCATCAAATTGGATATATGAAAAATAAAGAATTACACGGCGAATGGAAATCTTTTGATCAAGAAGGAAATAAAATTGCCAAAGCGAATTATGCCAATGGTAACAAAGTTGGTAAATGGTTTTTTTGGAACGATGGTAAGCTTTCCGAAGTAGATTACAACGACAATCGCATTGTTAAAGTTAATACTTGGGATAAAAAAGACACTTACGTCGTGAGTAAATAATCGGTTTTAATTTGGTTTGAAAAAGCGTCAGGATTTATTTTCTGGCGCTGTTTATGTTTAAAACATTTGATGAGATGGTCATTCACCATACCAACTGCTTGCATAAAAGCGTAAACTGTAGTTGGTCCTAAAAATTTAAACCCTCGTTTTTTCAAATCTTTGCTTATTTTTTGACTCAATTCCGTTTGGGCTGGAATTTCACTTAAAGTTTCAAAAGAATTCAAAATTGGTTCATGATTTACAAAACCCCAGATGTATTCAGAAAAACTACCGAATTCATTTTGAATTTCAATAAAAGCTTTGGCATTCTGAATCGTAGCTCCAATCTTAGCGCGATGTCTTATAATTCCAGTATCTTGAAGTAAATTATTCACTTTCTCAGAGTCATATTTTGAAATTTTCAAATAAACGAAACCATCAAAAGCGAGTCTAAGATTCTCGCGTTTTCTCAAAATTGTAATCCAACTCAATCCTGCCTGAAAACTTTCCAAGATTAGAAATTCAAAAAGCTTGATGTCCGATTTTACAGGTTCGCCCCACTCTAAATCGTGATATTTTTCATAAAGTTCATCGCCAACACACCAATCGCATCGTATTTTTGTCATTGTAAAGTTTTAAAAAATATTCGACTAAATTAGTGAAATTTAACAAATGACAGACACAGAAAAATTACAACTCATCAAAGCACATTTGGACAACGCCATGACATATAAGGCTTATAAAAATGTAGTTGAAAACTTATTGGAAGAAAATAAATCCACAGGTTTTATCCAAAATGAAACCTATTTCAATTATTCAAAATTGGGGTTCAGCCGAATGAATCGCTGGGAGAAAACCGCAAAACTAACCGAAAGACAACAAGAAATCGTCAAAAATGTAAAACAAAAACAAACTTGGCTTGTAATTTCAGAAGGTTGGTGCGGAGATGCTGCGCCGGTTTTGCCAATCATGAAAAAAATTACAGATTTGAATAATCACATAGATTTCAAAGTTATTTTGAGAGATGAAAACGAAGATTTGATGCAAGCATTTTTGACCAATGGTGGTAAATCTATTCCGAAATTAATCGCTTTCAACCTTGATCTTGAAAAAATATTTTTCACTTGGGGACCGCGACCTTTGGAAGCTGCAAAAATGGTAGCTGAAGAAAAGGAAAAACACGGTGTACTTTCAAAGGAGTTCAAAACAAAACTTCAGCACTGGTACAATAAAGATAAAGGCGAAAATATTTCCAACGATTTGATTGAAAACTTAAAACAGACAGAACTAAACACTCAATAATTTTTCAAAATCAGCGATATTTAGAGCATTTTCAACATCATAATCGCCAATTTTAGTTCGTCGTAATTCAGATAAATACGCGCCAGAATCCAAGGCTTTGCCAAAATCATGGGCTAAACTTCTGATGTAAGTGCCTTTGCTACATTTCACTTCAAAATCCAATTCAGGCATTTCAATTTGAGTGATTTTAAAATGAGAAATGTTAACTTGGCGAGTTGGAATATCCACTTTTTCACCTTTTCTGGCATATTCATACAGTCGCTTTCCGTCTTTTTTTAAAGCTGAAAATACCGGCGGTTGCTGCTGAATATCGCCAACAAATTTTTCAGTTGAAGCTAAAATTAATTCCTTAGAAATATGTGCCGTTGGAAAAGTTTGGTCAATTTCAGTTTCCATATCATAAGATGGTCGAGTAGCACCTAAAGTAATTTTTCCTGTGTAAACTTTGGTTTGTCCCATCAAATTTTCGATGGTTTTGGTAGCTTTTCCAGTGCACAAAATCACCAAACCAGTTGCCAGCGGATCCAAAGTACCGGCGTGACCGACTTTTATTTTTTTGATTTCAAATTGTTTTCGAATTAGCCATCTGACTTTGTTGACCACCTGAAAAGAAGTCCAATTCAAAGGTTTGTCGAAAAGTAAAACTTGTCCTGACTTTATGTTTTCTAAAATGAGTTTATCCATTGACTTGTGTGAAAATTAAAGAAATAACGCCAACGATAAAACAATACACTGCAAAATACTTCAATTTACTTTTTCGCACGATAGCAATCATCCAAGTACAAGCCAACATCCCTGTGATGAAAGCAGCTAGAAACCCAAAACCGTAAACAAATATATTGGCGCTTTCAGTAGAAATATCGCCACTGAGAATGTCTTTGGCAATTTTCCCAAAAATTAAAGGAACTACCATCAAAAAAGAAAAACGTGCAGCTTTGGATTTGTCATTTCCCAACAATACAGAAGTTGCAATGGTTGCCCCACTTCTTGAAATTCCTGGTAAAATCGCTATTGCTTGAGCTACACCTATGACAAATGCATTGCTGGAAGATACTGGTTTTTGTGTGTTTTTGGCTTTATCAGTCAACCATAATAACAAAGCTGTAACAATAAGCATAAATCCAACCAAAACAATATTACCAGCAAAAAGAACTTCCATTTGATCGTTGAAAAAAAAACCAACGAGACCAGCTGGAATCATGGATATGACTATTTTTAAAGAAAATTTGGTAGATTCATTCCATTTAAAACTAAAAAGTCCTTTGAGAATTTCAAGAATGTCTTTTCTAAAAATTACAACTGTACTCAAAGCCGTTGCGAAATGTAGAATTACTGTAAAAAGTAAAGATTCTTTAGGCAAGCTGTCGTTGCCTAAAATGGCTTTTCCCAATTCCAAATGTCCACTTGAAGAGACCGGCAAAAACTCTGTCAATCCTTGAATGACACCAAGAATCGTTGCATCAAGAATATCCATTATTTATGTTTCGGTTTCAGTAAAATCGCATAAATCTCAATGGCAAAACCTATTAACACCAAAGTTGGTGCTAATCTGATGCGCCTCCAACTAAAAATTTCTTCATTGAAAACATTAGGGTCGTCGCTACCACCGCCTGCCATCAAAATAAAACCTAAAGCGATGACGCCTAAACCAATCAACATAAACTTGTAATTATCTTTTTCAAAAATAAAGGCTTTTTTAGCTTTTGCTTCTTGCTTTCTTTTACTTTCTCCCATGATTAATAATATAATTCATCTGTTTTCAAATTCAAGAATCTTTGTGTCGCAAAAAATGTGCTAAACCAAGATATCAAAATACCTAACAAAAGTACACCGGCGAAAATTGCAGCCAGCATAAGTTCATCTGCAATAAGCTGTAATTCGGAGAAACTTTTATCCAAATAATAAAGCACAACCGCCATGCCTATCATGGCTAAAACTGAACCAATAATGCCGAGTTTCACACTTTTCCAAATGAAAGGTCGGCGAATGAAACCTTTAGTTGCACCAACCATTTGCATGGTTTTAATTGTAAAACGTTTGGCATAAACCGACAAACGTATAGAACTATTGATGAGCAAAACCGCAATAAAAGTCAACAAAGTACTAACCACGAGAATCCAAAAACTTAGGCGTTTGATATTATCGTTAAGCAAAGCGATGAGTGGTTTGTCATAAATTATTTCATCAACAAAATCTTTTCCACTAAGATCCCGAGAAATTTCAGCAATTTGCACTTCTGAAACATAGTCGGCATTGAAATAAATATCAATAGAATTCTGGAGTGGATTATAGCCTAAAAAGTCCATAAAATCTTCACCGATTTCTTTGCTAAAGGATTTCGCAGCTTCTTCCTTGGACACGAATTCAATGCTTTTGGTATATTCTGCCAATGCTAAAGATTTTTGCAATTGATCTATTTCAACTTCTTTTGCAGTGTCTTTAAGATAAACATTCAAGGCAATTTGTTCCTTGAAATGATCGGCAACTTTCTTGGTATTCAATACCAATAAAGCCAACAAACCTACCAAAAACAAGACCAAAGCAATACTGATGACAACCGAAAAATAGGAAGTAATCAAACGCCGTTTTTGATATTTTTCAAATGATGAAGCCACGTAAATATTTTTGGTAAAAATAAAAAACTCAGTGGTATAACGTCCTAAATACTTGTTTATTTTTCAGTCTGTCTTTCACTTTTTTCGCTTCTATAATGTATAACAAAAACCTAAAATTTGAAATATTTAAATTTCTATAATTTAATATTGAGAAAATATAACTTAAGATTAAAAAGAATATATTTGACCAAAATAATCAACTATGAAAAAAATTCTACTATCAATACTGTTTGGTTTCGTTTTTCAATTTGGATTTACCCAAGAATCAGCAAATAATGATGAAAAATCCTCAGAACAAAACACAATTTTCGAACGTAAAAACGAACTCAAACTAGGTGCTATCAAAATGCTTTCTGGAACAATTTTCGAAGCAACTTACGAGAGAATTATAAGTAATAACGCTGGTTATGGCGGAAGTGTGTTGATTAACTTTAACCAAAGCAATCAATACATGGAAAATTTTTCAATCACACCTTTTTTCAGAATGTACTTCCAGACTTTTGAAGACTATGGCGCCAAAGGTTTTTTTGTCGAAGGCTTTTCCTCACTATTTGCAGGTAAAAACTACGACTATAATTATGATTACAATACTGGAATTGGTAGAGAGGAAAATGAAAATTTTATCGATAATTCTATCGGTATAGCTTTGGGTAAAAAATGGATTAATACTTCTGGATTTGTGTTTGAAATAAAAGCTGGTGCAGGTAGGAATTTATTTGGTGCATCAGAATATCAAGCCCTATTTAAAGGGGACTTTTATATCGGGTATCGTTTTTAAATACTTTTTTTTAGATTTAAAAACATTTATTCACCTTCGGTTAGCGTTCTTTAAAGTAAAAAAAACAGGTGAAGCCTAAAGGCTAAAAAAAGCTCCCTTATTTAAGAGAGCTTTTAAAAATCATGTTTTTCATTTCCTATTGAAAATTGTCAGTCAATATATTGATTAAATCAATAATTGCCCAAATACCAAGCCCACCAAGTGTAATGATGTATAATATGTTAATCAAAACTGGCTTTTTAGCATACCAACGGTGTGCAGCAAATGCGCCTAAGAAAAACCATAAAGCCAGAGCTACCCATTTGTCATAACCAGCAGCTGCGATTGGCGTTACTGCGTCATCTGCTGATGAAGCTTTAACTTCTGCGTTTTCTAAAGAGTTCACAAAATCTGATTCCATTTGAACTTCGTATTGCTCAATGTCTTTATCAACATTTTGCTTATTGACAGGAAACGAAGCAAACATTAAAGATGATGTCAATAACATCACAACAAATAGTAAATTTTTCATATGTTTGAATTTTTAAAGTTTGAGGTAAATCTAATAATTATATGTTAAAAATTAATAAGTTTTTTATATTTTTCTTCTTAATTAATTTTGGGCTTTTTTCCCAAGACAATAAAACACAAGAATTTATAGGTGCTATCTCACTGGAAGACAAGACGGTAATTAGCTATAAATTAACTTTTAAAGATGTTGGAAAAGGCAAAATTGAAGGGCAATCAATTACAGATTTTTCTGGTGATCACAGAACAGTTTCCAAAATTACAGGACATATTAATTATGATGACAACTCGATTTCATTCAAAGAAATTCAAAATCTTTCTACCAAATCCGACTATGAAGCAGACAGTTTTTGCTTCATTCATCTGAATGAAGCAAAAGTGAAATTAAGAAACAGAAAAAGTATCATTGAAGGTCATTTTACTGGAAAATTTCCAGATGGTGAAGATTGTGTTTCTGGAGAAATAAAACTGATAGGCTCAGATTTCTTTTTCAAACGTATGGACAAACTGAATCGAAAAATTAGTAGAGTAAAAAAAATTGATAGCATCACCAAAAAAAACCTAGCAACTTCAACTTTTAAGAAAAAACTAGATGCCAATTTACTAGAAAAAAATGATGTGATAGCGTTATTTATGGAAAATGAGCCCAATTTATATTTAGAAATTTGGGATGAAGAACTTCAAGACGGTGATCGAATTGACGTGTATATCAACAAATCACTGATTTTAGACGATTATGAAATCAAAAATGATAAGAAAACTATTAAAATTCCTTTCGATTCTGAAAAAATCAGCATTACCATTATTGCCAATAATATCGGTGAAAAAGCTCCAAATACGGTAAGTCTGAATTTAAGAGACAGTCAAAATACCCATAAAATCCGGACTAAACTTGAAGAAAATGAACAGGCTTATATTATGGTAAAAAAAGAATAATTCAACTTAAAAATTCTTTCATTCGTAAAATTTCAATTATCCACTGAAAGTATATTATTC
>JBHEPM010000149.1:545-4462 GCA_046260295.1 Psychroflexus sp. | reverse complement strand
TTAAGAATATGACTTCAAATTATTTGAAATAAAGACTTTCCAGTTTTGGAATTAGCTAAAAAATTAGAATATTTTCAAGCATAATTTTTAGTACCAGTAGAAGTTGAAGGTCATCAAACAGAGTTTCACTCGTTGATGTTTTGGGGGAAGGTTTACTTTTTTAAAATCTCTTTTAATTTATCAGGATTTTGCCTGCTGTCCCAAATACATAAAATGTAAATTTTGTCTGTATCTGTTTCATAAACAATTAAATAATCTCGAACAACTTTAATACGTGCGTTAAGATTATCAGTTGGTTTTCCAATTTCAGGATGTGTTGCAACTAGTTTTACTGCTTTTTTAAATAAATTATTTAGTTTCTTACTGTATTCATTAGATTGATTTCTTTTTAACCAATATTTCAAAATTTCTTCTCTGTCGTTTTGAGCTCTTCGAGACCAAATTATTTGTTTAGCCATTCTTCTATCTCTTGATTAGCTTGCTTATTAGTCAAAAAATCTCCATTTTTTATTTGATTTCTCGCTTCTTCAATAGCTGAATGCTGCGTTTCATTCAATACATAAGGTTTTTGAATTACATTGTCCTGATTAATATAATGATAAAATTCTTTCAATAAATTTTTGTTATTAGATAGATTGATTTCTCGTATTAATTTTTCTCTAATTTCAGTTGTCTTCATAGGAAAATTTATTTCTTACTAAAATAAGAATTTTCGCTTAAAAGACTAGAGTTTCATTAAATCAATCTATAATATTTTTGTTCAAAGTCTTATTTTCATAATTTATCATCAACTCCGTTTTGTCCAGTAAAATCGAATTTATATAAAGCTTTTATAACTTTATTTTTCACTTGAGTTTCAGTATCAATTATATCCTTATTTATAACTTTATTTTTCACTTGAGTTTCAGTATCAATTATATCCTTATTTTTGTGGATACAAAAATTCGATCTGCAAGCTTGTACGCTATTTTAGACATAGAATCCACTGGTGGAAAATTCAATGAAGAAGGCATTACTGAAATTGCTATTTATAAATTTGATGGTGAAAAAATCGTCGATGAATTTGTAAGTCTTGTCAATCCTGAGCGAAAAATTCAATCTTTTGTCGTCGGTCTGACTGGCATCAATAATGAAATGGTTCACAGTGCGCCAAAGTTTTTTGAAATTGCCAAACGCATTGTAGAAATTACTGAAAATTGCATTATTGTGGCGCACAATGCAAAATTTGATTATCGAATGTTGCGTTTAGAATTTGATCGCTTAGGTTTCGAATTTAAAAGAGACACGCTTTGCACGGTGAAACTTTCTCAGAATTTGCTACCGGGTCACAATTCTTACAGTTTGGGTAAGTTGGTTAAAAAATTAGGCATCGAAATTACCGATCGACACCGAGCAAGTGGTGATGCTTTGGCAACAGTGAATTTATTCGAAATACTTTTAGCCAAAGACAATAGCAAAACAATTATCAACAGTTTTCTAAACAAAAAAACACATAAAAAACTAGACAACAATTTATTAGATCTGGTCAAAACTTTACCAGAAAGTGTTGGTGTGTATTATTTTCTGAACAAAACTGGCGACGTGATTTATGTTGGAAAAAGTAAAAATTTAAAAAATCGTTCGAAACAACATTTCACTAGCGATAATCATAAAGCAAGACAAATACAATCTGAAGTTTACAAAGTAGAATTTGAAACTACTGGCAACGAACTTCAGGCTTTAATTAAGGAAAACCAAGCCATTAAGAAGCTAAAACCTAAATTTAATCGAGCTTTGGTCAAAGATATTTTCAATTATGCTTTATATGTTTTTGAAGACGCTGACGGATACTTGAATCTCAGTTTGTCGAAAGTAAAAACAGATACAAATTACATCACAAGTTTTACAAACTACCAGCAAGGCAAAAATTTTATGGAGCGAATGCTGGAACAATATGAACTTTGTCAAAAACTCACCGGTTTACACAAAACCAAAGGCGCTTGTTTCAATTACACCATCAAGCAATGTCACGGCGCTTGTATTATGGAAGAGCCTGCAGAAATTTATAATGAACGCGTTCAAAATCTGATAAATTATTACGATTTTGAACATAAAAATATGATGATTCAAGATCGTGGGCGTCATTCTGAAGAAAAAAGCTTGATTCTCATTGAAAATGGTCAACTTTGCGCTATTGGTTTTGTTCATAGCAAAACAGAAATTAGCAATATTGAAAAAATTAAAACGATGCTAAATCCTATTGAAACCAATAGAGATGCGCAACACATTATACAAAGTTATTTGCGAAAAAAACACAGATATTTAAAAATTAACCAGTTTTAAAAGAAATTTCGAATGGATGCTAAAAAAGAAGAGATGAATTGGCGAGAAAAACTTCATGAGGTTATATATGAAGCAGATACGCCTGTTGGCAAAGCCTTCGATGTGTTTTTATTGATTGTTATTGCCATTTCAGTCTTGTTTGTCATGCTGGACAGCGTGGATCAACTTTACAATAAATATCATAGCATTTTTTATATCGGTGAGTGGATCATCACCATTATTTTCAGTATTGAATATATTTTGAGGATTATTGCGATAAAAAAAGCGACAAAATATATTTTTAGTTTCTATGGCATCATTGATTTATTGTCAACCATTCCGCTGTATTTGTCTTTCTTTTTGGTTGGTTCTACTGCATTTATGACTTTACGAGCACTAAGATTACTGAGAATTTTCAGAATTCTAAAAGTTGTTAGATTCATCGGTGAAGGCAATCGTTTGTTTGTTTCACTTCGGAAAAGTATGCCTAAAATTCTGGTTTTTGTATACAGCGTTTTGATTATTTCATTTATTTTCGGTACTATTATGTATCTTGTTGAAGGAGACGAAAGCGGTTTCACTTCCATTCCAACTGGTATTTATTGGGCTATTGTAACACTGACCACGGTTGGTTTTGGGGACATTCACCCAATCACACCACTTGGTCAGCTCATCGCTACTATAATTATGGTTTTAGGTTATGGTGTTATTGCGGTTCCTACAGGAATTGTAAGTGCGGAATATGCCGCCAACAGAAATAGCAATAAAGATTTGAATCAAAAAAACACGCAATCTTGTTACAATTGTGGAGAAAAAAATCACAAAGATGATGCTAAATATTGCCATAATTGTGGATATAGTCTAAATGACTGATTGGTCGTTTTTAATCAACTTTTCAATTTCAAATTATTTCAAATAAAAGTATTGAAGTTAATACTAATTTGATTGTTCGGGATTTAACTTTGATTTTAAATTCAAACTAAATCTAGATATTTGCAGTTCAGTTTAAGTTATGAAAAATAGGTTAATTTCAGTAATTGGGCCGACGGCTATTGGCAAAACTTCCATGAGCATCGCGTTGGCGAAAATTCACCAAACAGAAATTATTTCTTGCGATTCTAGGCAGTTTTACAAGGAAATGTCCATCGGAACCGCAGTGCCAGAAAATTCAGAATTGGCTGAAGTGCCTCATCATTTTATTCAGCACCGCTCTATATTTGAAAATTACAATGTCGGTGATTTTGAAAAAGATGCCCTTAATAGATTAGATGAAATATTTCAACAAAATAATATCGCCATTATGGTTGGTGGTAGCGGTTTGTATGAAAAAGCTGTGGTAGAAGGTTTGGATTATTTCCCTGAAGTTAAACCAGAAATCAGAAAAAAACTGAATAGCATTTTGGAAAAAGACGGCATCGAAATGCTTCAAAAAGAATTGGCTGAAAAGGATCCTGAATATTTCGATACAATAGATCAGGAAAATCCCAGAAGAATTATCCGTGCTTTGGAAGTGATTTTGAGTTCAGGAGAAAAATTTTCGAAATTCTTAAATCAACCAAAAGCACAACGTTCATTTGAAACTATAAAAATTGGATTGGATGCGCCAAGAGCTGTAA
>JBHEPM010000149.1:0-535 GCA_046260295.1 Psychroflexus sp. | reverse complement strand
ATTGAGAATGGATTGTTGAAAGAAGCCGAAAAACTGTATGAACACAAAAATCTGAATGCTTTGAATACCGTTGGTTATAAAGAATTGTTCAAATATTTTCAGAAAGAAATCACTTTAGAAGATGCCATTTCAGAAATAAAAAAGAACACCAGAAGATTTGCAAAACGACAAATGACTTGGTTTAAAAAAGATAAAAAAATTCAATGGTTTCATTATGAAACTTCTGCAAAAGAAATTTCAAACTTTATAGAACAAAAGTACCTTTCGCAATAAATAAAACTATTACGAAAGGTATTTTTGAAACTGAAAAAAGATGACTTTTTTATGCGCCTTTGCCGTCAGAACCTCTAACTACTAAACGGAAACCTTCTCCGTGAATATTTAGAACTTCAACAGTTTCGTCTTTTTTCAGATATTTTCTTAATTTGGCGATGTAAACATCCATACTTCTGGAAGTGAAGTAATTATCGTCTCTCCAAATTTTTGTTAATGCCAATTCTCTAGGCATTAAATCATTTTCATATAAAGCCAAAAG
>JBHEPM010000148.1:0-4474 GCA_046260295.1 Psychroflexus sp. | reverse complement strand
GAAGTGTTTTCAGTGTTTTCAACTTCAGTATTTTCTTCGTCTGCTTTTGTCTGATTATCAGAGGTCTCGCCAGCTGTTGAATTGTCCTGAATTTGTTCTTCCGGTGTGTTTTCTAAATGATCTTTTTGTTCTGACATATCTTTCAATGTTAAGGTTCGTAAATTTTCTGAAATATAACAACTCGTTACATACTTGACAAAAATAATTTAATAATTTGACAAACACCTATAAATGTAGCTTATTTGAAGTCTTTTGTTGTTGAAATTCACTCAGATTGTTTGTTAACTCAACTTTAACTGATACACATTAAACTGATTTTACTTTTGCTGGTCAAAGAATTTGTAAATTAAAAAGAAAAAAAAGTGTTTAAAAAAATATTAATTACTTTAGCATTATGTCCAATTTTCGGTTTTGCACAAGACTACGAACTTACCGGAAAAGTTATTGACAAATCTCAAGATTTTCCTTTAGAATACGTTTCCATCTCTGCTTTGGATCCAGATGATGGAAGTATTGTAAACGGTGGTGTTACAAATATGGATGGTGTTTTCAATATAAAATTGGATGCTGGCACTTATGATATTAAAATAGAATATATTTCATTTCAGACCATAACTTATGAAGATTTCAAAATTGAAGGCGATAAAGATATAGGAACCATTGGAATGGAAATTTCGGCTGACAATCTAGATGAAGTTCAGGTGGTTGCAGAAACGACTCAAGTTGAAGTTCGTTTGGATAAAAAGATTTATAACGTTGGAAAAGATTTAACCACCGCTGGTGGAACAGTGAGCGATGCCTTAGGAAATGTGCCATCCGTTACTGTTGATATAGACGGTGCCATCAGCTTACGTGGTAACAATAATGTAAGAATCTTGATCAATGGAAAACCATCTTCAGTTGCTGGTTATGGCGATCAAGATGTGTTTCAACAACTTCCGGCAGATGCTATTGAATCTGTAGAAGTTATTACAAGTCCATCTGCTAGATATGATGCTGAAGGTTCTGGGGGAATTATCAATATTATTTTAAAAAGAGAGAAAACATTAGGTTTCAATGGTTCAGTGAGAGGAACAATAGGTGAGCCAAGGAATACAGGAATCTATACCGATGTGAACTTAAGAACTGATAAATTCAATATTTTTAACAATCTTGGATTTACAGATCGTAAAGCACCGGGAAATGCATTCAATGATAGAAGGCAACAAACAGGTGATTTTGATCGTGTTGTTGAAAACAGAGAATACGACAGAAGTGGTCAGAATTTTAACATGAATACAGGAGTTGAATATTTCTTTGATGATATGACATCTTTGACTGGTAGTTTTTTTATGCGTTTGGGCGAAGATGAAGATGTTACAAATAATTTTTTATCGAGATTTGATGATGGTGAACTAGTGGATAGAACATATAGGAGAGAAAACGAATTTGAAGATGACAAACGTTTTCAATATTCATTGAATTTTGAAAAGCGTTTTGATAAAGATAATCGTGATCATAAATTCACTGCAGATTTTCAATACTCAAATAAAGATGAAACAAAATTTAACCCTATCAGCGAAAACGAAATTTCTACAGGAGATTTTGTTGCAGGGCAAGAGGTTACTGAAACCGAGGATGAAGATAGCTTTTTGATTCAAGCAGATTATGTTTTACCAATTGGTGACTCACAATTTGAGGCCGGATTCAGAGGAGATTATTCAGATTCAACCGAAGATTTTTTGGTGCTTAGAAAATTAGAGGCATCAGATCCATTTGAAATTAATGAAGATGTTTCTAGTCAATTTGATTTTCAGCAAAATATTACTGCAGCTTACTCACAATACGGAAATAAGTTTGGTCAGTTTTCTTTCTTATTGGGGCTTCGTTTTGAACATACACAACTTAAAGGTAATACCCGACCTCTATCAGAAAATACTGAACAAGAAGCTGTTGACTTTGACAAGAATTTTACAGGACTATTTCCAACAGTGAATTTAATTTACGAATTAGGTGAAGATGAAAACCTGTCTTTGGGGTATAATCGACGTATAAATAGACCAAGAGGCTGGTATTTGAATCCTTTTCCTTCTCAATCCAGTAGAACCAATATTTTCCAAGGTAATCCAGATTTAGATCCATCGTTTGCTAATGCATTTGATTTAGGCTATCTGAAAAAATGGGAAGATTTCACCTTAACTTCTTCGATTTATTATCAAAGAGAAACTGATGCTTTTGAACGTGTGGAAAGAGATACTGGAGAGTTTACTGAAGAAGATAATATTCCTATTATTGCCAATATTCCTATAAACCTTGCCACAGAAGAACGTTATGGTGCAGAATTGGGTGTGTTGTACAACCCTGTAAAATGGTTGAGAACCAATTTAAGCTTCAATTATTTCAGGTTTGAAAGTGAAGGGACTTATGAAGGCGACGAGTTTGGTGCGACTAACGAAAGTTATTTTGGTAGATTCAGTTCTAATGTTATTTTGCCCTGGAAAATTCAATGGCAGACCAACGCATTTTATCGTGGACCACGAGAAAATGCGCAAACTAAAACTGATCCAATTGCCTCTTTAGATTTATCTTTAAGTAAGGAAATTTTTAATGATAATGCCACTATTTCTGTCAATGTTCGTGATGTTTTCAACTCTAGAAAAAGAGATCAATTTACAGTAACAGATACGTTTACAAATACTAGTACTTTTCAATGGAGGGAACGACAAATCACGGCCACATTTGTGTACCGTTTCAATCAACAGAAAAACGAACAAGACCGAAGAAACAATGATGACGATGATGGTGGAGACTTTGGCGGCTAAATAAATATTTTCAGATATTTTTCAGCTGGATTCAAAATATAAAAAAACACCGACAAAATTTTGTCGGTGTTTTTTTTACTTTAATTAAAGTGCTTTTTAAGATTTAAAGACTGGAAGTATTTTGGCGGAGACTTCACCAAAACCTATTCTTACTTCATGATTTTGACAGTGACCACGCAAAATTACGGTGTCATTATCCTCTATGAATTTTCGCTCTTCGCCATTCTTGAGCTTTACAATTTTTGAACCGCCCCAGGACAATTCCAACATAGAACCATAAGAATCTGGCGTTGGTCCTGAAATGGTTCCGCTTGCCATCATGTCACCACTTCTTACGTTACAACCATTTACCGTATGGTGAGCCAATTGCTGACTCATATTCCAATACATATATTTAAAATTTGAGTTAGAAACCACAGTTTCTTCGTCAGCATTTTCAGGTTTTATGGCAACTTCCAAATCAATATCGTAACTCTTTTTGCCTTTGGTTTGTAGGTAGGGTAGTATTTCTTTGACAGGTTTTGGACCTTCTACTCTAAATGGTTCAAGCGCATCTAGAGTGACAATCCATGGAGAAACGGAAGAACCGAAGTTTTTTCCTAGAAACGGACCGAGTGGCACATACTCCCATTTTTGCAAATCTCTTGCGCTCCAGTCATTAAATAAAACCATACCGAAAATATAATTTTCAGCTTCCTCTATCGGAATTGGTTCGCCTAAATGGTTTGAATCCGTGGTAATAAAAGCCATTTCAAGTTCAAAATCCAAGAGTCTTGACGGACCAAAAATAGGTTCATCAGCACCTTTTGGGAGTTTTTGGCCTTGTGGTCTGTGCAACGGAATTCCACTAGGTACTATAGATGAACTCCTGCCATGATAACCTACCGGAATATGAAGCCAATTTGGCAACAATGCATTGTCAGGATCGCGGAACATTTTACCAACATTGGTAGCGTGTTCTTTACTCGAATAGAAATCGGTATAATCGCCAACTTCTACTGGCATTTGCATTTCAATTTCATCCAAAGTGAACAATACGGTTTCACGATCTTTTTCGTTATTTTTCAAAGTATCGTTTTTGACATCAAAAATTTCAGCAATTCTGTTGCGCACAGAACGCCAAGTTTTTCTGCCGTCAGCGATAAAATCATTCAAAGTATCTTGTAAGAAAATATCATCTGTAAGCGGAATGCCTTCAAAATAACCAAGTTGATGCAAAGCACCTAAATCTATAGCATAGTCGCCAATTCTCGTACCAATCGTAATGATATCATCACGTGTTAAAAAGACGCCGAAAGGAATATTTTGTATCGGGAAATCTGAGTTGTCTGGAATATCCAACCAAGACTCTCTAGATGGGTTGTTTGCTGCTAATGACATACTAATTATATTTTTATGATTCGAATTTACTTAAATATTTCTTTCAAATATATTATTTTATGTGAATTTACCGAATCAAATAATTAAATTTGAACCTTATTTAACTTTAATGCTAAACAATGAACGATAAAGAAATTTATACTTTAATAAACGAAGAAAAGGAGAGACAAAAAAACGGACTTGAACTTATTGCTAGCGAGAATTTCACCAGTCCAGACGTGATGGAAGCTGCCGGCTCTGTTTTGACCAACAAATACGCCGAGGGTTATCCGGGAAAGCGTTATTATGGCGGT
>JBHEPM010000147.1:0-4529 GCA_046260295.1 Psychroflexus sp. | reverse complement strand
AGGAATTGATTTCACGGCACGCGATCTCCAGTCTGAACTCAAAAAAGCCGGTTTGCCTTGGGAAAAAGCTAAAGGTTTTGATGGCGCCACTTTAATTGGAAACAAATGGTTGGACAAATCGAAAATCGAAAATTTAAAAAATTTGAATTTCAAACTTCAACGCAATTCTGAAGTTGTTCAAAGTGGAAATACCTCTGAAATGCTTTGGGAAATTGATGAAATTATAGCTTACGTGTCTCAATTTTTCACTTTAAAAATTGGAGATGTAATTTTTACAGGAACGCCATCAGGTGTTGGAAAAGTTGAAGCTAAGGATGTTTTGAAAGGATTTATAAAAGACGAACAAATGTTTTCAGTAAATGTGAAATAATCATGAAAGCAGAAATAATTACCATTGGCGATGAAATTCTCATCGGACAAATTATAGACACCAATTCAGCATTTATTGCCAAACAACTGAATAAAATTGGTATAGATGTTTATCAAATCACATCTATTCAAGACGAGAAAAATCACATTCTTCAAGCCTTGGAAGATGCTTCAAAACGAACAAATATTGTGATTGTTACTGGCGGTTTGGGACCGACTAAAGACGACATCACAAAACATACTTTTTGCGAATATTTTAACGATGAGTTGGTGTTGGACAAAAAAGTTTTGGCGCATGTAGAAGATATTTTTCAGAAATATGTAGACACGCCAATTCTGGAAGCCAACAAATCGCAAGCTTTTGTACCATCCAAATCCATCACTTTATTTAATGAATATGGCACAGCACCGGGAATGTGGTTTGAAGACGAAGATGTTGTTTATATATCGATGCCCGGCGTGCCTTACGAAATGAAATCTATTTTGAGTAATCAAGTTTTGCCGAGATTGCAAGACAGATTTCACACACCATATATTATCCACAAAACCGTATTGACTTATGGTTTGGGTGAAAGCGCCATTGCGGAACGCATCGAAGATTGGGAAAATGCTTTGCCGAAGTTTATCAAGCTGGCATATTTGCCAAGTTTAGGGCGTGTGAGATTGCGACTGAGCGCTAGGGGAGACGATGAACGAATTTTGAAAGATGCACTTCAAGATGCAATCACGACTTTGAATGAAATTATTGGCGATATTATAAAAGGTTATGAAGATGAATTGACTTTAGAAGAACGCATAGCAAAATTATTCACTGATAAAGGATTCACTTTGGCAACAGCAGAAAGTTGCACTGGCGGACGTTTAGCTTCAAAATTTACAGAAATACCAGGTGCTTCAGCTTATTTTAAAGGATCTGTGGTCAGTTATGCCACTTCTGCTAAAAACGATGTGTTGCAAATTCCTGTAGAAATTATTCAAAAATATTCAGTGGTAAGCGCAGAAATCACAAAAGCTATGGCAAAACGGGTTCAGCAAATGTTTCATGCCGATTTTGCCATTGCCACAACCGGAAATGCTGGTCCGACAAAAGGCGATAGCGATGCAGAAATCGGAACGGTTTTTATAGCCATAGCAGACCAGAAAAAGACAGAAGTTTTTGAATTTAATTTTGGAACACACAGAGAACGCGTCACGCAAAAGGCGGTAAACAAGGCTTTGGAGCTGATTTATGCAGCGATTTTAAAAAAGTAAAAATCTATAAAAATCGTTTTGTTTAAATCAAAAAAAAGTCGTTAATTTGCATCCTGTTTTTAATAACACCTAAAAGTATATATAATGTCAAGAGTTTGTGAGCTTACAGGAAAAAGAGCAATGTCAGGAAACAATGTTTCTCACGCATTGAATAGAACCAGACGTAAATTTAGCGTCAATTTGGTAAAAAAGAGATTTTATATCCCAGAAGAAGATAAATGGATTACTTTAAAAGTATCGACTTCTATCTTGAAAACAATCAACAAAAAAGGGATTTCTGCTGTGCTTAAGGAAGCACGCTCAAAAGGATTCTTGACAAAATAGTCAACATAAAAGCTTATTCATTATGGCAAAAAAAGGTAACAGAGTTCAAGTAATTATGGAATGTACTGAGCACAAAAATTCAGGACTTTCAGGAACTTCAAGATACATTACAACAAAGAACAAGAGAAATACTCCAGATAGGTTAGAGCTTAAAAAGTTCAATCCGATTATGAAGAAAATGACTGTTCACAAAGAAATTAAATAAGTTATGGCAAAGAAATCAGTAGGGTCGATACAAACAGGCACCAAAAGACTTACAAAAGCTATCAAAATGGTGAAATCATCAAAAAGTGGAGCTTATGTTTATGAAGAAAAAATTATGGCTCCAGACGAGGTGAATGATTTTTTTAAGAAAAAGTAGTAGCAAACATCTTATTATACACAATGCCGTCTCGATATTCGTGACGGCTTTTTGTTTTTGACTATCTTTGTGTTCAAATTTATTCAAATCTTATTTTGAACGTTAATTTTATACGATGGGTTTTTTTAAAAAAATATTTTCAAAAGAAAAAAAAGAAAAATTAGATGAAGGTTTAGAAAAATCTAAATCTAATTTTTTTGGTAAACTAAGCAAAGCAGTTGCTGGAAAGTCTAAAGTAGATGAGTCTGTTTTGGACGATTTGGAAGAGGTTTTGGTTTCCAGTGATGTTGGCGTGGCCACAACAATTAAAATCATCGATAGAATTGAAGCTCGTGTCGCTCAAGATAAATATCTGGGAACAGATGAGCTTAATATTATATTGCGTGAAGAAATCGCCGGGTTACTCAGCGAATCTGAACATGGAGAATTACAATCTTTGGAAATTCCTGAGGGCAAAAAACCTTATGTAATTATGGTTGTTGGCGTGAATGGCGTAGGAAAAACAACAACGATTGGCAAGCTTGCCAAACAATATAAAAGTCAAGGGAAAAAAGTGATTCTCGGTGCGGGAGATACTTTTAGAGCGGCGGCTGTAGATCAGCTTCAAATTTGGGCAGACCGTGTGGACGTGCCAATTGTAAAACAGAAAATGGGCAGCGACCCGGCTTCTGTAGCTTTTGATACCGTTCAAAGTGCGATAAAACAAGATGCAGATGTCGTTATTATTGATACCGCAGGTCGACTTCATAACAAAGTCAATTTGATGAATGAGTTGACGAAAATAAAACGCGTGATGCAAAAAGTGACACCAAATGTACCGGATGAAGTGCTTTTGGTTTTGGATGGCTCTACCGGACAAAATGCGTTTGAACAAGCCAAACAATTTACCGCAGCTACGGAAGTAACTGCTTTGGCTATCACTAAATTAGATGGTACAGCCAAAGGCGGTGTGGTCATTGGTATCAGCGATCAGTTTAAAATTCCTGTGAAATATATCGGCGTTGGCGAAGGTGTCGACGATTTGCAGGTGTTCAATAAAAATGAATTTGTAGATTCATTTTTCTCTAATTAAAACTTATGACAGAACAAAAACCAAAGCCATTTAGTTCCGAAAAAAACAAATTGATTTTTTCTAAAATCATCGTGATTTACGCTGGTTTTTTTCTGGTTCTAAAATTGGCAGCTATTTTTCAAGGCGGGTGGCTTGTGCCAAATTTACTCATTGCTTTGCCAGTTGTTATTCTTGGACTTATCGGTTTTTATCTTTTGAAAAATAACAAAGTCACTTGGGTTTACCCAATTATATCAATTGTTTTGATTTCCGCTTTGCGTTATTATGAAAAGGATTTGGCGATTTGGCTTCACCAACAACTTTAATATAAAACCTCATATTTCTAGCAAATTCTGCTTATTAAAAAATTAACTTTTAGGCAGACATTAGATTGTATATTTGCACCCAAATTTTATTCATTTTCCATGCGGACAAAATCTTTAAAGAAAAACAAAATCAACGTCGTTACTTTAGGTTGTAGTAAGAATATTTACGACTCTGAAGTCTTGATGGGACAACTGAAAGCGAACAAAAAAGAAGTTGTCCACGAGCAAGAAGGCAATGTTGTGGTGATCAATACTTGTGGTTTTATCGACAATGCCAAGGAACAATCCATCAACACTATTTTAGATTTTGTACAGAAAAAAGAAGATGGGCAAGTGGAAAAAGTGTTTGTTACTGGTTGTTTATCTGAGCGCTATAAACCAGATTTGCAAAACGAAATACCAGATGTTGACCAATATTTTGGCACGACAGAATTGCCCGCTCTACTGAAAGCTTTAGGCGCGGATTATAAACACGAACTTCTTGGAGAACGTGTGACAACCACACCAAAAAATTATGCTTTTTTGAAAATTGCCGAAGGCTGTGACCGTCCGTGTTCATTTTGCGCCATTCCTTTAATGCGTGGCGGACACAAATCAACGCCAATTGAAGACTTGGTCAATGAAGCCAAGAAATTAGCTGCCAATGGTGTGAAAGAATTGATTTTAATTGCGCAAGATTTAACCTATTACGGTTTGGATTTGTATAAAAAAAGAAATCTTGCAGAATTGCTTAAAGCTTTGGTCGAAGTAGAAAACATCGAATGGATTCGTTTGCATTATGCTTTTCCTACCGGTTTCCCTATGGATGTGCTTGATGTAATGAAACGCGAACCTAAGGTTTGTAATT
>JBHEPM010000146.1:486-4559 GCA_046260295.1 Psychroflexus sp. | reverse complement strand
CTGAAGAAGCAATTTTCATAGAAAAACTGAAACGATTGGTGCGTTATACTGACATGCTTATCACTTCTTTCGATGTTATGAAAGACGGCATGAGTTATGACGATTACAATGAGTTCAGAATGACTTTGGCGCCAGCAAGCGGTTTCCAAAGTGCGCAATTCAGATATTTAGAAATATATTGTACGCCGCTCATCAATTTGATAAATGAAGAAGGCCGAAAATATTTGCCTGAAAATCCAAGTACAGAAGAATTATTCCAAAATATTTATTGGCGTGACGCTGGTTATGACAGAAAAACAGGGAAGTCTACACATACTCTAAAAGCTTTTGAAGACAAATATTTAGCAGATTTTACAAGATTGGCGAAAGCTTATCAAGGACAAACGATTTACGAACGATTTGAAGAATTTGACAATCCAAGTGATAAGCTAAAACGCCAAATGCAGGCTTTTGACCATTATTATAATGTCAAATGGCCATTGGTTCATCTGCGAACAGCAACCAAATATTTAGACAAAAAAGGCGAAAACAAAAAGGCAACTGGCGGTTCTGAATGGAAAAAATACCTTCACCCAAAATTTCAACAACGTACTTTTTTTCCAAAATTATGGAAAGATGAAAGTATGCTGGATTGGGAATAGTTTTTGATTATCTTTGAAGTATGAAGTACAATATTTTATTTTTTATATTTCTAACTTTAAATTTTACTTTGACGACCAAAGCTCAAAATGAATTTCAAGAATTTCAAATGTTTGATATTCAAGAAATGACGAGTTTAAGTTTTTCTCAAGATCCATTTAGCGTCGCTAATGTTGGTCGAACTTTCAATCTGCCTGAAATTGATATTTTTAAAGATAAGTTTGCAGTCCGACCGCAAATCAATATGGTTGAAGCTGCACAACGTAAAAGTTTTCAAGCGCAACAAAAGCAAGACCAAGAATTTTCTTTTATAGAAAGGCAAACAGCAATGTTCAATGCGTTTAAGCCAAAAATCAATAATAACAATTCTTCACCTTGGGCGCCAAACTATAACAACCAACCGATTTATTCAGACTTAAATCGGGTGAAAAATTCTGTTTATGAAGATTTAGGCGACAAATACCGACGTATGTCGCCATTTTTTCAAGGTTCACCTTATCGAAGTCGACGTGGTGATGGCGTGTTTTTTAGCGTAAATCGGTATTGATTTAAGAATCTAAATTCTTTTTCGCTTTTTTAGAACCTTCATAAATTTCATATTGCAAAAATCTAGATTCTAATTTAGCATTATACAGTTTTATTTTTCTTGACGGTCGCAAACCAACGTGTTTGATGGCTTCCAAATCTGCCACAATAAACCAAGCAGAAGTTCCTGGATAATTTTGTTTTAAAGTATCGCCAATCTTGGCATAAAACTTAGGAATATCAATATCCAAACGCACGCCATAAGGCGGATTGAAAACCATGTGCAAATGTCGTTCTGAAGTTTTAAAACTCTCAAAGAAATCTTGACGTTCTACTTTTATAAATTCAGCTAAATTGGCATTTTCTATATTATTTTGTGCTTTTTCTACTGCTGAAGGCGCTTTGTCATAACCTTTAATCGTGAAATTGAAAGTTTTAACTTTCTTTAACGCAGATTCTTTTATAATGTCAAACAAATCACTTTCAAAATCTTGCCATTTCTGAAATGCAAAATGTTCACGATTGATGTTGGCTGGAATTCGGCAAGCCATCATCGCGGCTTCTATCAGTATAGTTCCGCTTCCGCACATCGGATCCAGAAAATCGCATTGTCCATCCCAACCCGATTTCATCAGCAAACCGGCAGCCAAAACTTCATTAATTGGCGCTATATTGGTTGCAGATTTATAACCGCGTTTAAAAAGCGGCGCACCAGAACTGTTCAAAGCAATCGCACAATCGCTTCTGTCAATATGCACGTTGACCACACAATCGGGATTATCAGTATCAATATTTGGTCTGGACTTAAATTTATCTCTAAAACGATCTACAATGGCGTCTTTTGCTCTAAAAACCACGTAACGAGAATGCGTGAAAATTTCAGAATTCACGGTGGATTCTACGGCAAAAGTGCCGTCCTTATCAATCAGATTTTCCCATGGATAATTATAAATCGCTTTATAAAAATCGTCTTCTTTAAAAATTTTAAAATCAAAAACAGGTTTCAAAATACTGATGGCCGTGCGCAAGCTTAAATTCGCTTTGTACATAAAACCTTTATCACCAACAAAAGAAACATGTCTTACGCCGGGTTTTACGTCCATCGCACCAAGTTGTCTCAATTCTTTAGCCAACTCTTGCTCAAAACCATATAAGGATTTGGCAATCATGGTATAATTATTTTCCATAAAGAAATCTATTTGAAATGCAAAAATACATTAATTTTGTGGCTTGTTTTCATTCAAAGATTGCCAAACTCAACTTTAAGTAAGTTTCAATTTTTATATAAGTCAATATAAATGAGTCTTTTTTTACCAATTATAGCAGTTTTTATCGGTTTTGGCATCGCTTATTTCATTTACCAAAAATCGATAACAATCAATTTATTACTGGCTTTTAGTGGTGCTTTTTTGCTTTCTGTCACAGTTTTGGAATTTTTACCAAGCGTGTATAAAAGTGAAACGCCACAGATTGGAATTTATATTTTGGCAGGCATTCTTTTGCAAATTGTTTTAGAATACCTCTCTGGTGGCGCAGAACATGGTCATCTTCATATTTCTAAAGAAAAAAAAACTTTCCCGTGGGTACTTTTTGTGAGTTTGAGTATTCATGCTTTTTTGGAAGGCATGCCGATTCATCATAACGATCATTTACTTTATGCGGTGATTATTCACAAAGTGCCGATTGCCATTATCATTGCTTCATTTTTATTCAATACAAATATGTCTTATTGGAAAGTTTTGGCGTTTTTGGTGTTTTTCGCCATAATGACGCCTTTGGGAAGTTTTGTCCAAACCGAAACCAATTTATTAAGCGGGCTAACAATTTATTTAGACGCGATTGTTATCGGGATTTTCCTTCATGTTTCAACCACTATTCTATTTGAATCTTCCAGAGATCACAAATTCAACATTTATAAATTCGGAATTATTTTAGTTGGAATTGCTTTGGCTTTAGCGATTTAAAAAAGAATTCAGAAATCAAACCCAGAAAATAGCTTAACAAAAGCCTAAAAATCAAAATAAAACTGCTTTATTCATTAATTCCCCTCATAAATTTAGCTATTATTATTAATTTAGCGTTTTTAAAAATATTAGCAAATCAAATGTTATGAGTAAATACGATATTATAGTTTTAGGAAGTGGTCCAGGCGGTTATGTCACTGCTATCAGAGCTTCTCAGTTAGGTTTTAAAACCGCAATTATTGAAAAAGAAAGTCTTGGTGGCGTTTGCCTAAACTGGGGTTGTATTCCTACCAAAGCTTTGTTGAAAAGTGCACAGGTTTTTGATTACCTGAATCATGCTGAAGACTACGGTCTAAAAGTTGAAAAAGCTGATAAGGATTTTGGGGCTGTTGTGAAACGAAGCCGTGACGTTGCTAATGGAATGAGCAAAGGCGTTCAGTTTTTGATGAAGAAAAACAAAATTGACGTTATTGAAGGTTTTGGAACTTTAAAAAAAGGCAAAAAAGTCGCAGTTAAAGACGATAAAGGTAAAACCACAGATTACGAAGCAGATCACGTCATTATTGCTACTGGTGCACGTTCCAGAGAGCTGCCAAGCCTTCCACAAGACGGCAAAAAAGTAATTGGATATCGCAAAGCCATGACTTTGGAAAAACAACCAAAATCTATGATTGTTGTAGGTTCTGGAGCGATTGGCGTTGAATTCGCCAGTTTTTATAATTCCATGGGAACCGACGTGACCATTGTTGAATTTCAACCAAATATTGTTCCTGTAGAAGACGACGACGTTTCAAAGCAATTTGAAAAAATCTACAAGAAAAAAGGCATTAAAATAATGACGAATTCTTCTGTTGAAAGCGTTGATACTTCTGGTAAAAAAGTAAAAGCCAAAGTAAAAACCAAAAAAGGCGAAGAAACCATAGAAGCAGATATTGTCTTATCTGC
>JBHEPM010000146.1:0-476 GCA_046260295.1 Psychroflexus sp. | reverse complement strand
TTACCAAACCAATGTTCCTGGTTATTACGCCATTGGAGACGTTACGCCAGGACAGGCTTTAGCTCACGTAGCTTCAGCGGAAGGCATTTTATGTGTAGAAAAAATTGCTGGTCAAAAAGTAGAAGCTTTAGATTATGGCAACATTCCTGGTTGTACATATTCAAGTCCAGAAATTGCCAGCGTTGGCATGACCGAAAAACAAGCCAAAGAAGCAGGTTATGAATTGAAAATTGGAAAATTCCCATTTTCAGCTTCTGGAAAAGCCAGTGCTTCTGGAGCAAAAGATGGTTTTGTGAAAGTTATTTTCGATGCCAAATACGGCGAATGGCTTGGCTGCCACATGATTGGCGCCGGCGTTACAGACATGATTGCGGAAGCAGTTTTAGGTCGAAAATTAGAAACCACAGGTCACGAAGTGCTGAAAGCTGTTCACCCACATCCAACCATGAGTGAAGCGGTGATGGAAGCTGCAGCAG
>JBHEPM010000145.1:0-4648 GCA_046260295.1 Psychroflexus sp. | reverse complement strand
TCAATCGAAAACTGTTCTGGAAAATTGTCAATTTGTTCTTTCAATTTTGTTTTTGTAATCATAGCAAATATTTTTTTAAAGATACGAAAGATTTTTTTTCAACGGAAATTTCGATTTGTATGCAAGGTAAAGGACTTAGGCTATGAATAGTTGGTGATTTCTTGCTCTAACTTTTCTCCCAAACTTTCGGAAAGCATTCTCGATAGCCATCGGGATCGATTTATGCTTTCACTTTCAATTAAGCACTAAATCCTCAATTGCTTATTGCCGATGTTGCCCACAGTATTTATTTTATCCGATTGATATATTCAGATTTTTTTCTAGTCCGAGTTCAATTAATTTGTGGTAAGTCGAAACCTGTATATCACTAAGCCCACGCTCAATCCGTGAGATATAGCTTTTTTTAGTTCCAGTTCTTTTAGCAAGCTCTTCTTGTGTTAAATTAGCTTCTTTTCTTGCTTCTTTAAGCATTACACCAAGTCTAAACGCAAGAGAGTCAGCATCATATTTATCGCGCTTTTCACTACCTTTTTTCCCATATTTTCGAATGAGGATATCCTCAAAATCAGTCATATTTTTCATGTCAGCCTTTTTTATTTCTTCAATATTCTTTTTTTATTCATTCAGCTAATTTTATATCTTGTCTATCAAATCGTACTAAATCAAGAACGTATTCAATCTTTTCCTGAACTTTTGGATCTTACGATTCGTAGAAATCTAAGAAGTACTTTTTAGATGTTGTAATTTTTCAAACCACCACACAAAGTTAACTAATTAGTTTACAAAAAGCAAACTTATTATTGTTTTTATAAACGTAATGCGAGTATTAAGGATATCGGTTTCGGGTATAAAAATTAGCGTGCAAATATGCGAGACTTTTCGGTTTAATAATTAATTTATAAATTAATAAAAACATTGGATTCAGCAATTAAGTAGCTATTTTTTTTATCCATTGTTGGCTGTAGTTTTTTATATTCCATAATTTTGTATTTTAGACACGTGGAAGAACAAGGGTATATAGAATTAAGAGTTACAAATAAGGACAACACTTTAAGTCCTAAAGACATTGATATAAATGAGGTTAAAGATTTTATATCAGATGTAGAGTCTTTTTTATATCCTAACCGAAAAGAAAAGCAAAATCGACCTCATATTTCATATAATATTGAAGAAGGTTCTGCTAAACATAAATTCTTTTTACCAATTACAGCAGTTATTTTATTCAATGGCTTAACAAATGAGATAAAGAATAGAAATAACCTTGATTTTTTAGATTATAAACGTCAATCGATTATTGACAAGTTTCAAAAGAAAGCAGTAAAAGAAGGTTATGTGTTTGAGTTTAATAATTCAATGTCTAAAGAATCCTCTTTAGTAATTGATTATACTACTAATTTTGAGATGATTGCACCAACTTTTTATGAAAGTGAATTTTATTTATACGGTGAAATATATCAAGAAGGTGGGAAAAGCCCGAATCTTCATATAAGCACGAAAAAGTATGGAAATCTTACAATCTCTGCTACTAAAGAGCAAATAATGGATGGTGAGAAAAAAACATACAAGCCATATGGTATTAAAGTTGGTGGAAAAAAAAGTTTTGAAGATGATTCCTTAACAGATTTGGAATTGATCGAATTTATTCAGTATAAACCTGTATTTAATAAATCTCTTTTAAATAAAGTAATTGACAAAGCGTCTGTTAATTTAAGTAAAATTACAAACGTAGATTCTTGGTTAGATGATATTAAAGCAGAAGGAACATGAAAGGGATAGAGAGTGTTCTTTTAGATAGTTCCTTTTGTATTAGGCTATTGAAGGCAGATGCAAATTTTCATCAAAATACAGTAGATTATTTTGAATATTTTTTAGAAAATGGAATTGAAATGTTTCTTTCTACAATTGTTGTTAGTGAGTATGCAGTAGGTGACAATCCAGATAATTTACTTTCTTTAAATTCATTCCGCTTATTAGAATTTGATTATGCAGACGCTAAATTTGCTGGTCAATTTTTAGCAACTTTGAGAAGTCTCGGGAAATTCGGTGATTTTGGTGATAGAAAAGTAGTGATAAACGATATTAAATTGTTTTCTCAAATCCACAATAGAAATATTGATGCATTCCTTACAAAAGACAGGAAATCATTAACTAAGATAATTGAGCCTTTGTCCGATTCTCATAATTTGAAGTTTGAGTTCATTGATTTGTCTATTCCTTTAAATGATAAGTTAGAACGGTTGTTTTAAATTACAGCCAACTCGAAGCTAAAACAACTTAAACGTCAAATTCCCTGAGATCAAATCCCCAATTTATAGGAAATCAATAAGTCAAAGGGTTTCATTTTTAGTAAAACACATTTTTGTGTGTGATCATAATTATTGAAATTAAAAAATCTTCAATAAGTATATATCATTTGGAAATTTTAGTGCTCAAATAGTCAAAAAAAACTAAAGCTTTGGTACATTAAAATCTTTAATCAATGAAAAGGAATGCTTAATTTTGAAAGATATTCTCAATTATAGAAATTTCAATGATTTTAAAATCCTTATCCCTTATTCATTATAAGAACTTTGAATCTGCAACATTCGATTTTGATGATAAAATCAATTGTATCGTTGGTGAAAATGGTAAGGGGAAAACCAATATTTTAGACAGCATATACCATCTGGCATATACCAAAAGTTATTTTAATCCTGTCACAAGACAAAACATCATGCACGGGAAAGATTTTTTTGTGATAGATGGTCAATTTGAACGGTTTGATAAAACCGAAAACCTGATAGTATCTGCCAAAAACGGCCATAAGAAAATCGTGAAGCGCAATGCAAAAGCCTACGATCGCCTCAGTGATCATGTAGGATTCATCCCCGTCGTTATCATTTCACCAACAGATCGGGATTTAATTTTGGAAGGCAGCGATGTGAGGCGAAAATTTATGGATGCTGTCATATCTCAAGTGGATAAGATCTATTTGAACAAGCTCATCAAGTACAATGCTATTCTATCTCAACGCAATGCATTGCTGAAATACTTTGCTGCCAATAGAACGTTCGATTCTACCAATTTGGAAGTTTACAACGAACAGATGCAAGACCTAGGCCAATACATTTATGAGAAGAGAAATGAATTTATAGAACGGTTTAAACCGATCTTGACATCGCGTTACCAGGAGATTTGCCAGAAAAACGAGCCTATACAAATTACCTACAAAAGCCAGTTGCACAAACAAACCTTTGCCGAGTTATTTGAAAAAAACCTGCAAAAGGACATGGCATTACAATACACGAGCGTAGGAACACATAAAGATGATTTGATATTTGACATTGGTGATTACCCGGTCAAAAAATTTGGCTCTCAAGGCCAACAGAAATCTTATCTCATTGCTTTGAAGTTTGCACAATACGATTATTTGAAAGATAGCCAGGGCTTAAACCCCATATTGTTACTGGATGATATATTTGACAAATTAGATGAAAATCGCGTCAAGCACATCGTGAGTATGGTGACAAGTCAGGATCTTGGTCAAATGTTTATCAGCGATACGCATGCCGATAGGACAGAAGAAGTGGTCAAGCAACATGCAGAGCAGTATAAAATTATTAACTTAGATGCGTTCTAAAAAATGAAAACACTCTTCTACAACATAGCGCTTCTGTTTTTGATAAGCCTTTTTATATCATGCCAGGAGAAAAAACATGATATTGATATCCAAAATCTAAATGGGTATTGGGAAATTGTTCAAGCTCAAAACCCCTATGGTAAAAATGTGATTTATAAAGTCAATACCACCATAGATTATTTTGAAATAAAGGATAGCCTGGGTTTCAGAAAAAAGTTAAAACCAGACTTGAGTGGCAATTACACCACATCCAAAGCTTTGGAGAAATTTAGCTTTAGGCTTGAAAATGATACGATGAGATTGCACTACAACACGCCTTACCACACTTGGACAGAATCATTGTTAAGGCTAAATGACAGTCTGATGCTCATCAAAAATGAAAATGATTTTTTATATACCTACAAAAGATTTGAACCCATCAACATCACACCCTAATTATGGACAATGAATACAACACCAAAAAACTGAGCGAATTGCTCAAAATTTTTACGGACAAAAAAGGTTTAGATAAAGGTTTGAATCAAATTGAAGTGAAACGCGCTTGGTCCGAACAAATGGGACCCGGCATTGTGAAATATACCACACAAATACACTTTAAAAGAAATACGTTATTTGTGCGCCTGAGTTCCGCTGTCCTTCGCGAAGAGTTAAGCTACGGTAAATCACAAATCATCAAAAATTTGAATGACAGTTTAGGCGAAAATCTCATTAAAAAAATCATATTGAGTTAACCAACCAAAAGCTTATCGACAGATTAGATTGAAAATTTTATACTTACATTTGCTTAACCTTAAATTGACATTAAAAACACATTAGAATGGGAATGATGAACAAAAATACGGTTTTGAGTTGGGCGACGTTTATTATGATTATTGTAGGTCTTGGCCTCATAGCTCTAGGTGCATTCCGTTACAACGAAGTTGCCGGTTGGGGTTTCGCTGCTGTTGGCGTAGGATTTTTTGCCATAGCTTGGGTGTTTGATGCTCTGAAGGGAAGAGTTTGAAATTTTGAATGATAAATTTTGAATGA
>JBHEPM010000144.1:4507-4763 GCA_046260295.1 Psychroflexus sp. | reverse complement strand
CCTTTATTTTAATCGATAAGGGTTATTCGCAATAGTTTATTTTCATAGGTGCTCATGAGCTCACTCCGTTCGGTTGATACCCCCTTGATGTCGGTGGGCCACCCTGTTTTAACAGCGCTCCACCATCGTTCGACTGAGCTCTCGCCAAAGTCTTGATCACAGCATGCAGACAATTAAAATTGCCGGTATTCTGCTTCCCGGCACACTATCTGCAGTTGCGGATTACGGGCTGCTAAACTGTCCGCCGAGACGAAAG
>JBHEPM010000144.1:0-4497 GCA_046260295.1 Psychroflexus sp. | reverse complement strand
AACCTGCACTGCAAAGGCAATTGCCAGGTATAGCATGTTGTGGGTATGTGCCTATTCTTCTGTTTCTATTCCATTTACTGTCATCAGCAGAAAATCCAGACTTTTCCCATAATCAAGTTCATGATAAACAAGTCCAATTTTCCTGATATTCTGATAATAATCTTTGATGTTCTTATAATAATTCTTTTCAAGTTGCACGGCAACAGCTTTTTGTCCTATTTTCTGCAATAAGAACCACTTTTCAAGCAATCTTGCGGTTCGTCCGTTGCCGTCCTGAAAAGGGTGTATTTTCACAAATACAAGATGAATCAGTGCTGCATAATAAAATATCTCATAGGAGTCTAATTCTGTTGTTTCAAGCAGCTTAATATCGTCAAATAGTTTCTCAATTTCCTGTTTTCCAATGGTAGGTTCTGAAGCAACATATTCAATCTTGTCGTCACTATTAATTACAAACATTGGATTTGTCCGAATTAATCCTTGTTGACTGTCAGGTAGTATGTTTGAAGTTATGATTGAATGTGCTTTCTGGATGTTTTTTAGATTTATTTCATTTTCGTCAATAAAGTCATAGGCTGCATATAAATCGTCCGCTTTTCTTGTGTAGTCAGGCTTAAACTGAACACCCATGAATTTATGTTTGAAAAAACTGTCAAATTCGATGTCTTCCCCTTCGATTCGTGAAGAGTAAACTGATGATACAGATTTATAAAACTGGAAATAGTCAACTGGCATGTCAAATTTTTTAATCTTACCCAGTCTTTCCAGCGGTGATTCCGTTAACGCTTCTCTGTATTGGTCAAGCAGTTCTGTTGTAAGTATTTTAAATTCCATTTGATGTCGTTTTCTCCAAAGATAGTTTTTTTGATGCAGATTTAGCCAATATAATTCCTGTTTTCCAAACGGGTTAACGCACTGTCCTTTAAGGCATTACCCACAACGCCCGGCTGTATGCGGTCGGACAGGGCATTTCTGCCAGTTACGATAATTTCAGGCCAAACGCTGGTGACAGGGGAGAACGAAACCCACAATATGATGTGGAGCCCCGGTTGCCGTATCACAGCATGTTATGCACTGTGTTTTTATTGGTCATTACTTTGTTTAATTCTGATTTTTACAAACAAAAATTTGCTTTTCGGAATTGTGATTAAAATTTTCTTCGTAAAAATTCCCCAATTTTTGTAAAATAGAAAATCCGCACCCTTTCAGATAAAAGTCCAACTCTTGTGGAAAATACATTCTCATATCCAAATTTTGAACTGAGTGAAATAAGTCATTGATAAAATAATGCCATTCAATTCGATTAATTTGAGTGGCATTTTCATATTTCATCTTTTGTTTTATGATTACTTTTCTTCCATCTTCAGTTGTATATTCAGCAATTTCATTGAGTTCTTTTTCCGCTGCAACTATGTAATGAATATTTGGATTATAACAATCAAACAGAAATAAACCATTTTCTTTTAGATGTTTTTTAATCACATTTAAGGTGTCGAACAAATCTTGGTTTTGATATAAATGATGAATAGAATTAAATGGGATGAAAATTACATCATATTTATTATGCAATTCTAAAGTTCTAATGTCGGCTTCAATAAAGTCAATTTCTAATTTTTCATTTTTAGCTTTTAATTTCGCTTTTTCCAACATTGATTTCGAATTGTCAACTCCGCAAATATTTAGTCCATCTTTAGCTAAAGGAATAGTCAATCTTCCTGAACCACAACAAAGTTCCAATATTTGAGCATTTTTTTCTGTTGGCATCCAATTTTTATAAAATTGTAAGTCAGATAAAAATGTATTTAATCCGTCATAAATGTTTGCATCGTATATCAAATTGCCAACTTTATATTCAGTATGTATTTTTTCTTCCAAAATATTGTTTTTTAGTTTTTACGGATTCCGGTTTTAACATAGTGCATAACGTCAGTTCGTCTCACAACCCCCATTAATTTCCAATTTTTCTCCAAATATAAATGTAAAAAACAAATATTTGTTGATTTTAACAGGAAAATCCAGGGTGGCTCTCACAGCGAAAATCCGGCCCGGGTTTGACCAAATTGCCCTGAAAAATGCCAAAAACCACAAAACAATGATTATCTGTACTTTAAATGATTTATTAATGCCTTATATATTTTTTAGTCGTCTTAAATTGTACGCAGTGAGAATCAGGCCTGCATCGGCACTCGCTCTTGCTATGCCTTTTTATTTGTGGTTCGCCACTTTCCTGTAGTTGCTTTTCCAGCTTATGATATTGGGCTTTGCGTTTTTGTTGAACTTCAAAGAGCTTAAGCAAGCATACCAAGGCTGGATCAACTATTTCATACTCGCTAACATACACGGGAAACTTAAATCCCTTGACGGATGGCTGAGAATTAAGCGGAGCGAATCACGAATACAATTGAAAACAAAACAATTATGAGTAAATAGAATCCGGTACTGTATATGGAGCGACTGGAAGAAGCCCGAGCGTAAACGGGAAAACCTCATCAGACTTGGAGTAAAACATGGTGATGCTTATGCATGGAGCAGAACTCGTAAAGGTGGTTGGGCAGTCGCTCAGAGTCTAATCTTAGGCACCACTAATACGATAGACCACCTTGTTAAAAGGGGGTACGAACCCATGCTAACGCATTACATGAAAATCCATCCCAATTACAAAGATTCACTATTCCCCAGTGTTTAGTCTCGCCTATATGGGCGAGAGCGTATACAAGACCTCCCGCAGCTGCGGGATACGGTGGTGTGAGAGGCCCTCCCCGTCAGTTTATCTGGCGGGGCGGTCTACTCGATTGGTGGTAGTACTTATTTTTTCACTATCTTTTTAGTTACATAAAACTTGTTGTCAAATACAAATGTAATAAAGTATTGCCCTGAAGATAGTTTGGGTTCTAATTCTATATTTATTATGTTTTCTCCATTATTGAAATTTTCGTTTGATGTCTTTTTAACGATTTGTCCTAAGCTATTGCTAATAAAATAGCTTGCTTTAATGGGTTGATTTGCATCAAATTTCACTGAAAATGAATTATTAAAGGGATTAGGGGAAACAGTGGCATTGTATGGGTTTTTTCCATCTATTTCAAATTCATTTATCGAAAGTGGTATTGCTGTAAGCCAAACTTCATAAATAGTATTGTCTGCACTTGTTGTATTGGTTTGGTTATTTGCAAATGGGTTTAATGTAGGACTACTTATTCCGCCATATATATGACCCACCATAAATGTAGTTTGAGTAATTTCATTGGCTTTAAATACCTTGTTGGAATAATGAGGTAAATCTAAATTTGGAATGAACTCTGCACTTGCCCCTTTTAAATTTGGCATCTCAATTGGCATTTGATATTCAGTTAAATTTCCATTTGCTTCTCTGGTTACTCTGCTAATTGTTTTTACAAAAGGCACTAAATCATCTTGAATTAAATTGCCATTCTGGTAATAATACTGACTCATACCTCCAAAAAAAATAGAATGCATATTATTGGCTGTACTATCATACATACACAATACTGGGCTGTGGTAATTGCTTAAATACTGGTTGAATGTTGTAATCGGGTTATGACCACTGGCAGTAATATCAACAGGATACAAAAAAGGTAGGTCTGCGTTAATTTGAAAAACCCCTGAAGATATCGTTAGACCTTGTTCTCCATTTGGAAAAATTTGAGGTAAAAGATTGTAATCCCTTCTTCTTAAGTGAACGGCATCTGTTATTGCTGAATAGTTGTTATAACTAAGCTGCGTTCCCGAATTGTCAATTGAAAATATTCTGATTTGATTAGTGTAAGCTTGTGTATAAGTTGGATTGCCCATCGGGTTATAGCGACCATCAAAGCGATGACCACCCACTAAATAGAATTGTCCGTTTAATTTTTTAAGATGCCCACCTGAAACTGCAAAAATATTGTCTTCAATCTGTTTGAAATAGGAAGTAATTGGTTGACTATTTTCTATAGCATTCATCAGCCCAATTACATCAACAGAAGTAAGATAAGGGTAAGTTATATGGTCATTTGCAGAAGCTGAAAAGCCATAACCACCAATAATATATAAGGTATCTCCATCTTGATAAAAATTCATATTGGTTGATTGTAATTGCTCTTTGATTCCTGTTGGCAAACTATTGACACTGGCAGACCAAACTTGATTATTTTGTACATCCCCCACATAAATATCTGTATTGTTTTGTGATGCCGGGAAAGCATTAAAAGGTTGTCTTGCGTGCAGTCCATCTTTTCTCCCACCAATGATTAGCCATTTCCCTTGATGCTGTGCATAGGCATAAGAATGAAGGCCAGGTAAATTTGTAACAGAAACCGGTACTAATGAAAGCTCATAATTAAAATTACTTTGGCTCTGTGCATTTAAACTTACTATTAAAAGTAAGATTGTAATGATTTTAAAAAATATGTTCATATGTATTGTCGTTATATTTTGTTTTCAATTTTTCGGTTAGTATGCCACCAAAGTTTCTCAGCTATGCGCAGGCAGGGATTT
>JBHEPM010000143.1:0-4799 GCA_046260295.1 Psychroflexus sp. | reverse complement strand
ACGTCTATCATTTCAAAATGATATTCGTCCACAGTTTGATCTTTAAGTTGAAGCACAAAAAGTGAGTTTCCTTTTTCAACAAAAGCTGTCGTCGGTAAACCTAAATTTTTCTGCGGATTATTTTTAAAATAAGCTTCAACAAACATGCCCACTGAAAAATCTTTTGAATCTTTTACAGGATGTGCATGAATGCGAACATTTCTGTTTTTGCTAATTTCAGCACCAACCAAGCGTACGTAAGCTTTGTGTTCGTCTTCAGATATTTCAGGAATTTTGAAATATAAACTATCGCCTTTTTGAATTTTTAGCAGGTCTTTTTCAAAAACATCCAATTCCAAATGCACGTGGTCGGTGTTCAGGATTTCCATAATTAGCGTTGAAGGCTCCAAATACATGCCTTGCGAAATATTTACTTTTGAAATTTTTCCGCTAATCGGTGCATAAATATTGATTTCTTCAGAAAAATTTCCATTCAAAACAGTTTCAGTGTTGACATTCATCAATTCTAAAGTTTTACGTGAACCTTCAACCTTGGCTTTCATACTCAAAAAATCACTTTTGATTTTTTGGAACACTTTTTCTGAAATGACTTGATCTTCCAATAAATTTTTCTTGCGTTGAAATTCACCAGATAAATATTCCAATTTTGAGTTGTTTTCAACATATTCTTGTTGAAGTTGAATAAAATCTGGATTTTTCAATTTCACTAATAAATCGCCTTTCTTGACTTCATCTCCAACTAAAAGATGCGTTTTGCTCACAAATCCGCTAAAAAATGAACTGACAGATGCGCGATGCTCTGGCGGAACATCAATTTTTCCCGTGACGCGAAATTCTTCTGAAAACACCAAACTATCTGCCGATTCAATTTTGAAATTGCCGTTTTCAAATTGCTTTTTAGAAAGTACTATTCCGTCTTCATGATTCTCTTCTTCTTTGTGTTCTTCATCTTTTCCGCCGCTGCAACCGACAAGAAAAAGTGCAATAAGTAAGCTGATATATAGGTTTGAATTTTTCATGATTTTAATTTAAAAGTAAATAATTTAAACGAATGATTTCTTGATTATACGCTGCCAAAAGTTGAAGATATTCTAGCTTTATTTGCATGGCATTATCCAAACTTTGAACATATTGAAAAAAATCTATTTCTCCATTTTTAAAACTGCTTTTGGCGGTTTTTAAAATCTCTTCAGCCACTTTCAGTTGTGTGGTTTCAAAACGATTTAAGCTTTCAGTTTGGGCAGAAATGTTATTTACAAATTGTTCTTGTTTATTTTTTAATTCTATCTTGGTTTGTTCTTGTTCAAATTCAGCAACTTGAGTTTGTATTTTTTGGGCTTTTATTTTTGACCGATCGCCAAAAAATAAAAGGGGAACATTCAAACCAACTTGATACCCGTTGAAGTTTCTATCTATGGCAGAATTACTTCTTCTGAAATAACTTGCAGAAATGCCAGGTAGTAGTTCATTTTTTGACAATCTCAATTCGTTTTTAGCTAAATCAATTTCAGCAGTTTTTTGCGCTAGATTTGGATGATTTTCTATGGAATTCAATTTGATTTCTAAACGTTTAACTTTTTGTTTTTTCAACTGAATGGCTTCATCTGTTTGCACCAGGTTTTGTAGTTGAAGTTGATTATTCTGCTGTTCATTTTCTAAAAGTTGCAATCGATTTTGAATTTGAGTTTGTTTCGATTGGGCGGTAATTTTTTCCAAATATGTAGACTCGCCTTCCTGAAATTTCCGTTTCGCCATTCGAGCAAAGTCCGCATAAATACTGTCTAACTCCTTATAAATTTCAATTTTTTCATCCAAAATCAAATGGGTTTGATAAGCGATTTCCAAATTTTGCAATTGCTGTTGAATATTCAATTGATTTTGAATATTTTTCAGTTGAGTTTTGGATTTATTACGTTTAAGGCGTTTGCCATAAACAGTGGGAAAATCAAAACTTTGAGTTGCGCCCCATTGGTACAAAGGTTCGTTGGCAATTGGATCCCATTCAGCTTCATCATAATTCTGATAAATCTGCAATTTTTTGAATTGAAATGCTTCGCCTTCTGCAGTTTTACTTTGTTCAATACTCATTTTTGAAGCTTTCAAAGCATTGTTGTTTTCCAACATTTTTGATTTTAAGCTGTCTAATTCAGGATTTTGAGCTTGAGTAGATAAAATACTGCCAAGTCCTAAAACAAGAATTAAAATGAGATTTTTATTCATTTTTACTGATTTTTTCGATGCTAATTTTCTTTCAAAAGTAGAATATAACACTGGTAAAACGATCAATGTGAGTAGAGTAGAAGTTAGCAAACCGCCAATAACAACAGTGGCTAGCGGACGTTGAACTTCTGCGCCGGCACCAGTTGAAATCGCCATGGGTAAAAATCCAAGTGCTGTTGAACTTGCAGTGAGTAAAACTGCCCGAAGTCGTTCTTTTGTGGCTTTCATGATATTCTGGTGCGTTAGTTTTTCGCCATTTTTTTGTAAATCTTTAAAGTATTCTACCAAAATAATTCCGTTCAACACTGCAATTCCAAATAATGCAATGAAACCCACGCCAGCAGAAATACTAAATGGCATGTCCCGAATCCACAATAGAAAAATACCACCAACAGCTGAAAATGGAATGGCGGTAAAAATTAATAAAGCGTCTTTTACCGTATTTAAAGCGAAATACAACAAGATAAAAATCAACACTAGAGCGATTGGAACTGCAATTTGTAAACGCTTACTGGCACTTTCCAAATTTTCAAATTGACCGCCGTAAGTAATATTATAACCGGTTGGTAAATTGAGATTTTCTGAAATTTCTTTTTTTGCATCTTCAACCACCGATTTTAAATCTCGATTTCTGACGTTGATGCCTACTACAATTCGGCGACGTGTTTCATCTCGTGAAATTCTTGCCGGTCCTTTGTCATATTTGATTTCAGCAATTTCATCAAGTGGAATTTTACCATGATTTGGCGTGTCAACCATCAAATTTTTCAAGTTGGAAATATCTTGACGTTGATTTTCTTTGAGGCGAAGTACTAAATCAAAACGCTTTTCACCTTCAAAAACAACGCCTGCTTTTTTGCCTGCAAATCCAGTTGAGATGATGTTGTTGATATCTTGAATTTGAAGCCCATATCTTGCGATTTTGCTTCGGTTATAATTGACAGACATTTGTGGTAATCCCACAATTTTTTCGACAGAAATATCGCCAACGCCTTCAATATTTTCAACTAAAGATTTCACTTCGTTTCCTTTTTGAGTCAGGAGATCTAAATCTTCACCAAAAATTTTAATCGCCACATCAGAACGAACACCTGTAATTAGTTCATTGAAACGCATTTCTATGGGTTGGGTAAATTCAATTCCCATATTTGGAATAATACTGAGTTTCTCTTTCATCAGATTTGCCAGTTCTTCCTTGGAATCAGCAGAAGTCCATTCACTCTTTGGCTTCAACCGGATGATGACATCAGAATCCTGCATAGACATCGGGTCGGTTGGGATTTCTGCGGCACCAATTCTGGAAACCACTTGCAGGACTTCTGGGAATTCTTCTAAAAGAATGTTTTCTATTTCTGTAGTTCTTTCAATGGTGCTTTCTAAGGATTTTCCAGTTTTTAGAATCGGTTGAATGACAAAGTCGCCTTCATCCAAAGTCGGCACAAATTCGCCACCCATTTTGATAAATGTAAAAGTCGCAAGTCCAATTAACACCAATGCCGAAACAATAATAATTCTGGTGTGATTCAGCGCCCATTTTATGGTGGGTGAATACAAGGCATTTATTTTATCAATCAGTTTGGTTGAAAGATTTTCTTTTTTCAGTTTTTCAGGTTTCAAAAACCAACTGCTTGCAACCGGAATCCATGTGAAACACAAAATAATTGCGCCAATTAAGGCAAAACTAAAAGTCAGTGCCATGGGTTTGAACATCTTGCCTTCAACGCCAGAAAGTGATAAAATTGGAATAAAAACAATCAAAATAATCAATTGACCAAAAATAGCAGAATTCATCATTTTGGATGCGCCTTTGAAAGTGATTTTGTCTTTCAATTTTTGAATTTCTGCAGTTGATGAATTTTTAAATTCTTTGGATTGCTGAAGCATTTTGAAGGCGACAAATTCCACAATAATCACGGCACCGTCAATGATAATTCCGAAATCAAGCGCACCCAAACTCATCAAATTGGCATCAATATTAAAAATATACATCAAACTTATGGCTGCCAGAAAACTGAGCGGAATCACCGAAGCGATAATCAATCCTGAACGAAAATCGCCAATGAGTAAAATCACAATAAAGGTAACGACTAAAAATCCGAGTAATAAGTTTTCTAAAATTGTTGAAGTCGTGCGGCTAATCAACTCGCTACGATCAAGAAATCCGTTGATGTAAACGCCTTCGGGCAGTGTGTTTTCAATTTCAGCAAGACGTTGTTTTACGCTTTTGATGACTTCATTGGAGTTAGCATTTTTTAGCATCATGACTTGACCCAAAACTTTTTCACCTTCGCCATTGCCAGTGATTGCACCAAATCTTCTGGCATGACCGAAACCGACTTCAGCCACATCACGAATTAAAATGGGTTGTCCATCTCGATTTTCAACCACGATTTTTTCAATATCATCGAGGTCATTGACCAAACCTTCGCCACGGATAAAATAGGCTTGTTCATTTTTTTCAATATAACTGCCTCCAGCGATGGAATTATTGTTTTTGATGGCTTCAAAAACACTGGAAATACTGATGTTTTTGGCTTGAAGTGCTTCAGAAGAAAAAGCGACTTCATATTCTTTTAGAT
>JBHEPM010000142.1:0-4823 GCA_046260295.1 Psychroflexus sp. | reverse complement strand
CACATATACAAATAAATCAATTATTCTTTGAATTAATTCTTTGCGGATTTAAGGGTTTATAAAAATAAACAAAACTCTCGTTTTAGCACAAATCTCGCCATTTTTGTTATGCGCTGTTGGGCTGCGTTTTCTATTCAAAGTTCATTTCTTTAATCATCCAATCTATTTTATCATCAGGATTATAAGCACCTTCCCAGCTTAGATTTTCTCCAAATTCTATTCTATAAGTTCGTCTTAAATAAAGGTCAAATTGGTCTACATCAATATTTTCATTTTCATAAGCTTGAAGTAATTTTTTAAAATGCTTTTTCCTTTTCTTATTATCTGAATTGTGATGAATAACTAGCCAAGGTGATGACACTGCTTTTTTTGATACAGAATCTTTGTTTGGATAATTGAAGTTCATTAAAAATAAATCAATTCGTTCGTAATTTAGATTGTCGATGGAGTCCATTTTAAAAAGAAAATTTTGATATTGAATTGAACTTTCACCGAAGTTAACCAACAATTCAGAACTTTCACCATTCCTTATTTTTTGATCCAAATCGTAAATATATTCCAAGTAGTTATTTTTATCGGTTGTAGTTTTTAGGTTTTCAATTTCATATTCAACATCAACAGATTTTTTATCTATAGATTTTTTACAACTTTGTGATATTATCAAAATTAAAATCAAAAATATTTTTTTCATTATTTCCAAGTTTTTCAAATGCTGCCCAACTCATTATGTATTGATAAAAATACACGTTTATTTCAACTATTTATGGGATAACCTTGATTGCTTATACCCTTATAAATTTTGCTCAATCTAAATTTAGCTCATCTCAATTTTATTTTTAAAAAAGGTGCTCGCGGAGCAGTAAATTGAAGACTATAGCTAAAGCCTTTTGCGTCATGACTAGCAACAGACCGTTGACGAGTCTGACGTAAACAGAAGTTGGAATAATTTATTAGGTTGTAAACTTATCTTGGTAACTTAAAATAGAAGGGGGAGCAAAAGTATAGCTGCTCCCAAGATAAAGAAGGGATAATGTAAGGTATAGACCGTACTTTGTTAAAAAAAATAAGCTTGTAAAATGCTTATTTATTCTAATGCTAAGACAAGTACAGATAGATAAAGTAATTTAAAAATAGAATGGATACCCAGAACATTGGACTAAAAGTTTTCGGATTCATTTAGGACGTTCTAAAAGGGTGTTTCTTCAACACATTTAAGAGAAACATTCTAGAATGTGACTTCAATCACAAACCAAAGCAAATGTTTTAATTACTTTTGCAAAGTGAAAAATCCAAAACTCTATATAACTCTATCTTTAAGTCTGGTGGTGCTGTTGTTTACCATCAAGTCTGTGTTTTGGCTATCCTATTATATGATTTTCACCGATAATTTTATAGAAAGCTATTGTGAAAATACGGATAAACCCGAACTTGAATGTGATGGGAAGTGCTTTTTGAGTGATGTTCTCGACAAAAAAGAAACGGACACACCCAAAAACGCTAGCGCCTTTCTGGAAAACGAACTCATCTTTACGACTCATTTTATTAAAACTGATTTTGTTCTAGATTTTTCTGACTTACAAAATCAACCTACTTATTTTTATACGTCACTTTATAAATTTCACTATTTAAAGAGCAGTTTTAAGCCGCCAGCGCTTATTGTTTAACACCATATTTTATTTAAAACATATACGTTAAACATCAAATGCTTAAACATGAAATTTATTCTAAGCGCCATATGCTTTATGGCTACTTCAGTTATGCTCATTGCACAAACTAAAACCATCCAAGTTAAAGATGCGCAAACACAAGAAATCCTTACAGGGGTTTACGCCGTCAATCAAAACGACAAGGAAGATTACCGCATTACTAAAAATAATACGCTAAAATTAGACATCGGTAAGACCTACCGCATAAGTCACATAGGGTATAATCCTCTCCTTTTAAATGTAAAATCTTCAACTCCTAACATTATTTATCTGGAAGCTGAAAAAACAGAGCTTTCAGAAGTATTGGTCACTGGAAAAATCTTTCAGGATCCTGTAATGAACATCACGACTCCAGACTTAACAGAAAGAGTGAGTCAGCCCAAAAATGTCGCAGATCTTTTTCGAGACATCAACGGGTTTGGACTCATTAAGCGAGGAAATTATGCCATCGATCCCTCCTTCCGAGCTTCGCAATATGAGCAATTGAATATCCAATACGACGGGGGAACCAAAGTTATGAATGCTTGCCCTAATCGTATGGATCCCATCACCACGCACGTGATGCCAGAGGATATTGCCAAGATAGAAGTGGTTCGTGGGCCTTACACCATGCGCTATGGAGCTACTTTTGGTGGACTCATCAATATGGTGTCCAAGCGACCAGAAATAGGAAAGTATGGCTTTTCTGGAAGTGCTTCAACAGGGTATGAAACCAATGGAAATTCTATGGTCAACATGGTTCGCCTTCAATATGCAGAAGAAAAATTTGATGTTGTCGGGATGTATGGATATCGTGATTTTGGAAATTACGAAGATGGCGCTGGGCGAGAAATTCCTTCTTCCTTTAGAAGCATCGATTACAGCTTACGTATGGGCTATAATTTCAACATGAATGAACGGCTTCAATTGCATTGGCGCCAATCATTTGGTCGCGATGTGTTGCATGCTAGTTTGCCAATGGATTCAGATTTTGATGATTCATCTATCATTTCTTTAGATTATTACAAAAAGCAAATGCAAGGCAAATTAAAAGGCATTCAGGCAAAAGCCTATTTTTCGTATGTTGATCATTTAATGAGCAATACCAGAAGAAGCAATTTTGCAGCTGCTGAAGCATTTGCACCTGTGGAAGCTACAACTGCTGGTGGAAGATTTGAATTGGAATGGGAATTAGCCGAAAGATGGAAATTATTCACCGGTACCGATGCTTTATTGATTAGCCGAGATGGTGTGCGCAAGCGTTTAGTGAAACAAAACATGATGGGCATGCCACTTGAAAATCCGATGGCGTTTACCGATAAAATCTGGCAAGATTCCTACATCAACGATTATGGTTTGTTTGCCGAAAGCAAATATCAAATTAATAGTTCAACTATCTTAAATGCGGGAATTCGATACGACTTAGTGCAATCAGAAACCAAAGATCCAGAAGCTGATTTTGCTGCATATTATCCTAACTTAGATGAACGTTTTGAACATAATTTTAGCGGAAGTATTTCAGTAAAGAAAATGCTAAACCAAAACCATCAACTAGAACTAGCTTTTGGTCGCGGAGTTCGTTCTGCTAATATGATTGAGCGTTTTATCAATCATTTTCAAGTTGGTCAAGACCCATTTGAATACATCGGAAATCCAGACTTAGATGCAGAAATCAACAATCAATTTGAAGTGGCTTACAAAGGCAAAAAGAAATTTAACGGAAATATGAATGAAATCAATTGGGGCGCTGCTGTGTACTATTCTTATTTTGAAAATTACATCGTTGCTTTAATTGACGAAACTAAAACCAGAAAGTTTATGCCAAACCAAGAACCGATTCATCCTAAGGTTTTTCGAAATTTAGATGAAGCCTATAAAACAGGATTTGAAGCTAATTTTGGAATTCAATTTTTGAACGATTTCAATTTTAATGCAGATTTTGCTTATGTATATGCCAGAAATCAAGATTTAGATGAATCCTTACCATTAACACCACCTTTGCGCACAAGTTTTAGTTTGCAATATAACAAAGGAAAATTTTGGGCAGGTACCGATTTAAGGTTAGTAAGCGAGCAAACTGATTTAGCCACTTCTTTTGGTGAAAATCAAAATACGCCTGCTTATGAATTACTTGATTTTCGATTAGGTTATGAAATATTGCCCAATTTAAACTTAGGTGCAGCTGTATTGAACATATTCGATAAACAATACTATGATCATTTAAATTTCGCTTTCAGAAATCAGGCCAATGCTGGATTAAGTGGAATGGAACGACTCACCGATCCAGGTAGAAACTTTACATTTTTTGTGAAGTATGGGTTTTAAGTGAAAATCAATCTGAATATAAATTGAGCATTTTTTAAATTTTAAATTCTCACATGCCAGTTGATTTAAAAAGTAAGCTATAAATTTTTCAAATATGAAAATATGTTGGAGTTTAAATCAACTGGTTTTTAAAAGCTTCAAAGTTGAAGTAAATTCATTAACTTAGTAACAAAATTTAATTAAAATAAATAATCATGACTACAATAAAAACAACTACACTTCTTATAGCCATAGCTTTTATGACGATGGCTTGCAATAATCAAAATAAAGAATCAGATCAAAACAAAGAACTTGCTGAAAAGACAACTGTTTCTAAAAATGAAGCAAAAATTCCAACTGAAAAAACCAAATCTATTGATGCAGATGCAACTTTTAGCTTACCAGATTTGCCTTATGCTTACGATGCTTTAGCACCATATATTGATGAATTGACGATGCGAACACACCATGGCAAACATTTCCAAGGTTATACTAATAAACTCAATAAAGCTATCGAAAACACGGAGTTTGAGGAAAGTTCAATCACTGAAATTTTAAGCTCGATTGATGCATCTTCAACAGCAATTCGAAATAACGGTGGTGGATATTACAACCACAAATTGTTTTTTGAAAGCCTTTCGCCCGAACCTAAACTAAAACCCGAAGGCAAATTGATGAAAGCTATTGAAAAAGATTTTGGCTCTTATGATGCTTTTCTAGATGAATTTTCCAAAACAGCAGGAAGCGTATTTGGCTCTGGTTGGGCGTGGTTAATCAGAGATAACAATGGCAAATTGGCCATTGTTGGTACGCCCAACCAAGACAACCCCTTGA
>JBHEPM010000141.1:0-4869 GCA_046260295.1 Psychroflexus sp. | reverse complement strand
ATAGTTGAAGTGCCGGAAATACGACCACCACGTGGGGTGACTTGGCCTAACAAAACACCATTCGGTCGCATACTTTCTACTATTTTGCTTTCAGAATTGTAAGCAATGATACTGCGCACATGGGGTAAAAAACTACCCACTTCATCTTCATCTCGTGTGGCTCTTACGGCATCGATCTCAGCCAAACCTAAAGTAGAATTTGGGGCGATAAATCCGGGGTAAACATGTTTGCCTTCAGCCTTGATAACTCTGCCTTGTGGCTGAACATCAGAATCATCTAAAGAAGACATATTTGTGATTTTTCCATTTTCAAAAATCAATAATGCGTTTGAAATCACTTCTCCATTACCAATATGTGCAGTAGCACCTACAACAGAGATAACTTGACTTTGAGCATCAGCCGGCGTTTGTTGAGCATTGATTTCAATAAGATTGAATACTATTAATAAACTAAATAAATATTTCATAATCATGGGTTTAATGCAATTCGATTTCACTGTCGCAGTGTAAAAATTCTTTGTTTTCTTTTTTGATAGGCTGTGTTTTTAAGCCTTTGTTTTTGACTTTCAACATCATATTGATAAGTTGACTTCGCTCTTTTTTGATGTTTTCACGGTGTTGTTTGTCTTTTTCCAAAGAAAAATAAATCACACCTTCTATAATGGTATATTCTGGCTTGGCATAGACTGAAAGCGGATGATTATTCCACAGAACCACGTCGGCATCTTTACCTTCTTTGATGCTACCAACTCTATCATCTATGTGTAATAATTTTGCTGGATTGAGGGTTACAAACTTCCAGGCTTCTTCTTCAGAAATACCACCATATTTCAAAGATTTTGCAGCTTCTTGATTGAGACGTCTTATCATTTCTCCATCATCAGAATTGATGGCAACGGTTACGCCTTCGTTGTGCATAATTGCCGCATTGTAAGGAATGGCGTCGTTCACTTCATATTTATAAGCCCACCAATCGCTGAAGGTTGAACCTCCAGCTCCGTGTTCTGCCATTTTATCGGCGACTTTATAACCTTCCAAAATATGGGTAAAGGTATTGATGTTAAAATCAAATTGCTCGGCGACTTTCATTAACATATTAATTTCGCTTTGCACATATGAATGACATGAAATAAAACGTTCACTATTAATGATTTCAACCAAAGTTTCCATTTCAAGATCTTTTCTGTAAGGTTGACCAGAATTCTTCTTTTCTTCATAAGCTTTAGCACGGCTGAAATAATCGATATAAACCTGTTCTACACCCATTCGGGTTTGTGGAAATCTTGAACGGCTGCCCCAATTGGATTGTTTGACATTTTCACCCAAAGCAAATTTGATAAATTTTGGAGAGTTGTCATAAATTAAATCCTCTGCTGATTGTCCCCATTTCAACTTTAAAATCGCAGATCGTCCACCAATAGGGTTGGCCGAACCATGTAGCAATTGAATGCTAGTCACACCGCCGGCAAGAGTCCTGTAGATACTAATATCATCTGGATTGACAGCATCTTCCATCGTTACTTCTGCTGAAGAATTGTGTCCACTTTCATTAACCGAGGTTGCAGCGATATGTGAATGCTCATCAACAATCCCAGCAGTCAAAAATTTTCCGTTACCATCGATAACTTTAGCACGGGAAGATTTGAGGTTTTGACCAATTTTATCAATTTTACCATTTTTCAATAAGACATCAGTATTTTTTAAAGTGCCTGTATCTTCCCCAGTAATAACTGTTGCGTTTTTAATTAAAATAGGTTGAGCTTTAATTGATAAATCAGCTTGGCCATAAGACATATTAGGATAAGCAATCGAGAGCATTTGTTCCTCTGATGATTTTTCTTTTTTGTCTTCTTTGTCTTTATCTTCAGATTTTGTCTCCTTATATATAGACTTAAAATTTAACGTCTTTTCATTTTCTAAAAATACTTTCCCTGAGAAATTAGATTTGGGACTTTCAATTCTCGCTGCAAATCTTTTAAAGTTTTTTGAATCGGGTTTATCGGTCACGGTCAAATAAAACCAATTGTCTTTGTAATCTAACTTTGTCCCGAACTTTAAAGTGTCTTGAGTCAACTCTGAACTGTATTTGCCTTTATTAGATTTAATTTTTAAATCGTATTGTTCTCCATTAAAACTCAACTCATATTCGCCAGATATATCTGCCAAATTCATATCCGCCAATTCGTGTTTTTGCCCCATGACCCAATTTTGATAAATCGTCATATCGTCTTCAAAAATATCATCAGACGTGATTAAAAAGTTAGCGTAAGCCCCAGTTTTTAATGTACCAACTTGATTGGAAAAGTTTAAAATTTCAGCGGGTTTTTGGGTTAGAGCTTCAAGGGCTTTTTGTTTAGACAAACCTTTTTCGATAGCCGTTTTGAGGTGCGTCATCAATTTATCGGGCGACTTTAACCCCGTAGTTGTGATGGCAAAAGCGATGTCATTGTCTTCAAACAATTTCAATAAGTATGGCGCATGATGCCATTCCTTCATGTCAGACAGTGACAAATATTGTGTCAAATATGGATTTTCCACATCGTAAGCTTTCGGGAAATTGAGCGGTAAAATAAATTGCGCGTTGGTTTGCTTAATTTCATCTAATCTTTTGTACTCATCGCCACTCCCAATAATTGTGTATTGCACGCCAAATTCATCGCCCACTTTATCTGCTCTCAAAGCATCGAGATAATCATCAGTGTGAAAGATTTGTGGGATATTTTGTTGTTGATTAAAAGCTTCTAGCGCTAAGTCTTTATTTTTTGTATTGCCAGTTTTATACCAATCTGCATCGTTATAAACTTGGCGCAGTAAAGCCATTTTACCCATAATAGAACTCGGATAACTTTGGCGAGTTTGGCTACTGCGGTCAAAACTAAAAACTTGTGCGGTCTTTTCAGCAAGAAAAGTTTTGGTAATGTCATTATTTTCACTCAATGCCACCAACGTACTTGTTCCCCGGATAATACCATCATTGACATGTGTATTGACCACTCCAAAGCCAGATTCACGCATGGATTTGGCTGTCTTTTCATCAAATTCAAAATGTTGCTTCACCTCTTGTTCGGGACGAATATGGTCATTCCAATAATAACCTTTTCTCAAGGATTCATATTGTGGCTGACCATTTGAAGATGGTCTTTTAAAATCTTTAATTCCAAAGTCTGAAAAGATTTCAACAAATGACGGATAAATGTATTTGCCTTTTAAGTCGATGACCACAGCTTCCTTTGGGATGTTAACAGTCTTGCCGACGGCCATAATTTTATCGGACTTTATCATCAGTTGTCCGGATTTGATGATGTTATTATAGCCGTTGACGATGGTCGCGTTAGTAAAAACATAAGGAATATCAGTATTTTGTTTGACGGCTTTGTTGTTGGGAAAATAATCTTGAGCTACAAGGCTAAAATTTAAAAACAGAAATACAAGGTAAAAAACATTTCGCATGAGCATAAAATTTAAGTTACTAAGGTAATAAATTCTTTGAAAAATAATTGACCAACAAGGCCACGACGTAATTGTAACTTTCGATGCCTTTAGGTTGGTTGTTGACTTTCAAAAAATTACCATATACATTTTTAAATAGAGGTTCGACTGGATTTTTATAGCTTTCCCAAAACAATTGAACTTCTTTATAGTTCTTCAATATTCCAGGATTAACTTTAGCTTTTAAGGCTTCAAAATCTTCCGGCGAACGCCTATATACATCATTAAGACAAAACTTAAGGGCATAAGTAAAACCGGTATACTTAATTTTTTGGTTTTGGCTATGCATATTTATGTAGCATGACACAAAATTGGCTTCATTTTCTTTAGCATAACCTAACTGATGTGCCATCTCATGAGCTATTAAACTAGGGTATTTATAATTAGGAACTTTATTATTGTATTGGGCTTCATGCGTAAACGGATTGAGATAGCCCCCAAATCCCATATAGGTCAAGGGTAAACTTAACAAAGAAGGCTTGATACTTTGATTCGGAACAACTTGACCTTGAAAGCTGACAGCTTTAAAATTTTGGAAAGTCTCTTTTTCATAGTCGTTTGGCGTTTTGTTGAAAACAACTTCCATAGTATCATTTTCTACTAATGAGGAATGAATGCTATTAGCTTTGTTTATGAGATTTTCGGTAAAATCAATCAATTCTATTGTAGAATAATCTTTCTTAACATCCAAAGCTTGGTGTAATGGAAACCGGTAATAATTTAAACCCCAAGAGAGGTGAAACCAAAAATATATAATTGATAAAAACGAACCGATTTTAAAGAAATCAGACTTTTTCAGTTTAAATTTTCTTTTAAAAATCCTTATGACATACCAAAGTACAAAAACAATTAAAAGAACATAAAATAAATCGCCAATTGAAAAAGGCACGTCTGCAAAAACATTTTGCATAAAACCGGAATAGTTTTGATAAAATCCTGAAGAATAATAAGTTTCGACTATTTGAGAGTGATCTTTTAAAATATAAGTGATAAGCAGTTGGATAGGTAAAAAGATAGTGAGTACCAAACGAAATTTTTTAAAAACAAATGATGAATTTTCACTTTTCAATCCTTTTGTTTTTTGAAGTTTAAAACCCATAAAAAATTAATAATACACAAGACAAATTTATTGTATTTTTGTGACTTCATGTGCTAAGCTGATCTATTTATGGTTTCTTTTTATTCAAACAAAAAATCTCAATACTTTGCTATTGTTCATCACAAAGCTCTGACAAATACAGATGATGAAAAACTGAGTTGGCTCTTCAGTAATGCCGTAAAGCTTGAAAATAAAACAGAAAGTAAAAATTTTATAGGTCCGCGCGCCAATATGATTTCGCCATGGTCAACCAATGCTGTCGAAATTACACAGAATATGGG
>JBHEPM010000140.1:390-4921 GCA_046260295.1 Psychroflexus sp. | reverse complement strand
ACCCATAATTGATCATTGGACATGAAGGCATATAATACAGGTATCGTTGCACCCAAAGTTGTGCCTATGTAAGGAATAATCGATAAGGATGCTGCCAAAAAACCAAACAAAAAGGGACTGTCTATTCCAATGATCCAAAGGCCAATACTGTTGAGAGTGCCTAAAATCAAAATTAAAATCAGCATGCCAGAAAGGTATTTTTGTCCAACCTGCTGAACGCCTTTTAGCATATTAAAAAACTGTTCTTTCTTATCTGCTGGCGGAAATTTCATGAATGCTCTCACCAATCCTTTGTTATAGATAAGAAACAAAAACAAGTAAATAAACATGGTAATCAATCCAGTTAAGAAACTGGTAGTGCTATTAAAAGTACCACCTAAAACGGCTCCTGCAGAATTTTTTAACCAGGTCGTTAAATCATTTAATAATTCGTCTTCATTAAGTTGATTTACCAAGCTTACGTTTTTATTGATGTAAATTATGATATCAGTATAAAGCCCGGATAGTTTTGAACCAAAATTGTTTATTTCGTCCGATAATGCAATGATCTCGGCAGAGAAGAAGGTGATGCCTGCACCGATTACTATGACTAAAACTAAAATTGATATAAATCCTGATAAGATATTTCCAAATCCCCATTTGGTAAATTTTTTATGCACAGGATATAAAATAAATGCCAGAATCAATGCTATGCCAAGAGGGACTAAAATTGATTTTGCTACCACAAGAAAAACTATGAGGATGGCGATGAAAGCTAAAGTGAAAAATGCTTTTTGAAATGATAATTTCATGAAATTATTTGTTTTGAGGACTTCATATCTAGGGTTTTTTTTAAGTGAGTAAAATTAATAATTCTAAGCTTATACTTTTTGATCTTGATTCTAAAATCTAAAAGTTCGACTCAGAATAATCTAATTTGCGGGTGGAGTAGGAGTCTGGGGTGTTTTGTTTTCATGTCTAGTTGATTTGTAATACTCTATAATCCTTGAACTTTGATTTTCTACTTTCCGAATCACGCCTTTCTTATCTAATAAATAATGCGTTGGGTAAATTTAAGCTTGAAGTGTGTTATTGATAAAGTCACTCTGACTTGGAATGACGTTGTATTTAAACTTTGTGTTTTGAAGAAATTTATCATTCTAAAGTCATAATGTGAAAAAGTTTTTGTTTAAAAATTTCACTATTTTTCTTCACTTAAGTATAATTTGTCTTTAAAAGGATATTTTATTTGATAGGCTGATTTAATTTGAAACTTGTCGCTTGACTTTAGTTTTTTAATCACAGATCCAAATTGACTTTCGCGACTTGGAAATGGTACTTTTAACTCTTTTAAAGCCCAGGTATTTAAATCAATTCGGCTTGTGTTTGTGTCTTTGAGATAGATATAAGTCTTTAAATCTTTCGGAATTTTCTTATTGTCGAATTCAATAATCTGGAAAGATTTTGTTCCACTGTAAAAACTGAATGAAAGATACGGGCTTGATTTCCCGAAAATGTACAAAATTGGATTTACAGCAATCAAAATCACCGCAATCAAATAAGTTTTTGATTTTAAAATAAGACCTAATGTGATTTTTTTATTCACATATAAGAGGTGATAAATCATGATGATATTCCAAATCCAAACCACTTCATTAAAATTGATTCCTAAAGGACCTAAATAAATTAAAATGAAAATATGCATTACAATCAATGCATAACTCGCTTGTTTTTTAAATTTTGTAAACAGTCCGATGCCAAGCAGTAACTCAATGAAACCTACAGAAAAACCAACTGCTTTAAATGGTTTTGAAAAAGCAATTTCTTTTGAGAAATCTAAAAAATCAATTAAAATACCCTGAGACCAAACCGTGTTGATGAATACCAAATTGAGCTTGTGTAAACCACTGAAAACGTAGGTTATTGCAAGAATGAATACAATATTTTGTTTAACATATTGAGGTTTTAAAATATGTAAAGCAGACAATAATATTGATTGGTAAATGAAAGGTTGAATTCTGTTTGTGTCAAAAGAAATTAAAATAATTTCTAATACGGCATAGCCAAAAAATATAGATTTTTTAGGCTTTAGTATTAGGATGAAAAGTATGAAAGCCAAACAAATATTTAGTGAAATATCCAGATTGTTATTCTGAAAGATTTGAAATTCAAATAAACTGGTTTTTGGAAAAACACGCTCAAATCCAAACCATAATTTAAAACTAATGGACTTGTAAATAATTATAGCTATGGCAGTAAACTTGAAAAAATTTTAAGGGGAATATAGATTTTTATATAATTTTTTGAACAAAATAAATCAGATTTCGCATTAATTTTCAAAATCAAAAGTACGCACTTTATCTGTTCGTTAAAAATTTGAATCAAATTCAACACAAATTAACCCAATTTTTTTCGCCAATACACTTTTTGAAAACTGCGTTCTAGGACTCGGTAAATCAATTTTTCTAAAAAATCTGAATCCAGCATCAGCGTTTTGATTTCCGTTTCTTGGATGTCAATTCTGTATAATAAATGAATGAAATTTAAGGTTTTGTCGTGCATCAAATCTGAGAAAATTTGGTGTAAACCTTCAATGAGGTCTGTGGGTGAAATGTCGGTTTTTAGTTCAATTTCAGAAATCCCGGCAAGTGCCAAGTCTTTATTAAGTTGAAGTATGATTTCTCGCCATAATACTGTTTCATTCGGGTAATTTTCAATGGCTTCAGAAATCGATTTTGGTAGACCCATTACATGCTTCTATTCATTAAACTTGTGCCAAAATTTTTTAAAAAAGTTTTGCTTTCTTCAGAAATTTCAAGCTTTGCTAAATGCTGAAAAGCTTCATTTGTGAAATCTGAAATTTTAGCTTTTGTAGCTTCTGCTGCGCCAGAATCCAGAAAAATTTGCTTGGCGGTTTCGATTTTGTTTTGTGGTTGATTTGGCGAAATTGTATACAAATGTTTCAATTGGTCAGCGCTATTTTTATCGGCGAGTTCAAGTGCTTTCAAATACAAATAAGTCTTTTTGTTTTCAATAATATCGCCACCAATTTGTTTACCGAAAACAGATTCGTCTCCAAAAGTATCTAAATAATCATCTTGAATTTGAAAAGCAATACCGAGCAATCTCCCGAATTCATAAATTTCATTTTGAGTTGTTTCAGAAACATCACTCACAATGGCGCCCATTTTCAATGCTGCACCAACCAAAACAGCGGTTTTGTATTCTATCATTTTTAGATATTCGCTGATTTTCACATCATCGCGTTCTTCAAAATCAACATCATATTGTTGACCTTCGCAAACTTCCATGGCAGTTTTTGTAAACAGAGAAGCCAAGGGTTTGAAATGTTCCGCAGGATAGTTTTCAAACAATTGATACGCATTAATCAGCATGGCATCGCCGGATAAAATTCCTGTATTAATATCCCACTTTTCATGAACTGTAACTTGGCCTCGGCGAATTGGCGCATCGTCCATAATGTCGTCGTGAACCAAAGAAAAGTTATGAAAAATCTCAATTGCCAAAGCTGCATCTAGCGCATTTTTATGTTGTCCGCCAAAAATATCTGCACTCATCAACACCAAAATTGGGCGCAATCGTTTGCCGCCTAAATTCAATATGTACTCAATCGGCTCGTAAAGATTTCTGGGTTCTTTTTTTTCCACACGTTGTTCCATGTGATTTAAAAAAGTGAATTTATAAGTTTCAATATTTAGCATTGAATTTTTTTTTTGGCTAAAATAATTTATTTAAGAATTCTGATGTATCGGGATTGTAAATACTTTAATAAAAATGAGGTTTTTTGTTTCATTTTTCAACACACTCGATTTTTCTACAAATAGAATCAATAGCATCCGAAAGTTGGTTATTTAAAAAGCCCTCAGAATCTTCTGTCTTTGTTTTTAGAAAAAAAAGTTTAAAATATGGAACCCTTCAGGCGTAGCAAAATACCAAATCACTAGTTATTCGTCAAATATTAGATTCATATTTAGAAAAGATAAAGAATTATACAAAGAAGGAAGAAATATTTTTGAGGAAATTCAATAACTATAATGGGGATTAATAACTCCAGAAGGGCAAGCACGTGAAAAAGAAGTGTTACATTTAATGAAATTTAAACGGGTAGAAGAGTTGTGATAAATGAGTAAAAGATGGTTTTTTTTAAAATAAACTGTAATAAAAAGAGAGTGTAATCTCAAGTCTTTTAGACTTGTATAAGATATGCAATCACTCGCTATTAGTACGCATAACTAACCTTCTGCCAACTAGTCCATAATACATGTGAAAATGCCATCATAGCCATCGACTTAATTGAAAGTTTAATTACAGCCGTAAACGGACTTGCTAAAAGTGCACAACAACTTCCTAAATTTACCAAATGGGTTGATGAAGTGTTGGAACGGGATGGTGTTGGGCAGGAAAGGTGAAAAAATATAAACAATATAATTCCCAGTCTTCGCCACCGCCCAAATACATTATTAATGAAGTAAAATTGAGACTTTTCAATTATCAAATAATGCTAAGAAAACTAAAACGATCATAGTATGAG
>JBHEPM010000140.1:0-229 GCA_046260295.1 Psychroflexus sp. | reverse complement strand
AAAGGGAAACTAAAAAATAATAAATCAAATTATATGAAAATCTAGTTTTATTCATTAAACTCAAGAAAGTAAATCAAGGAAGTATAAATTTGAAAATCAAAGACTCAGAAATCATCTGTAAAAAAATATTAATTTTTTTACAGTTATATTTTGGCAGAATTAAAAATGAGACTATATTTGCACCCGCATTAGCAAAAGTTCATTAAAAAATATTGGAGAGGTGGCAGAG
>JBHEPM010000014.1:22527-25341 GCA_046260295.1 Psychroflexus sp. | reverse complement strand
AATATGAAACAGAATAAAAGTTTCAGCTGAAAGAAAATCATTTTGTTTGTTGCGTTTATTGGCATTTGAAATGACTTTTGATAAAAATAATAATTTTAAAAATAATCAAAATTTTTACTTTCCATTTACGGTTCGACCGTAAATTTTGAAGTCAGATTCCTAAAAAATAAATATTCAATCTTCTTCAATATTGCTCAATTGAATATTAAGCGCTTTTACGCTAATTTGGATTTCGATGATGGATAAAATGAGTGAAATCATCAGCAAAACCAATGAAATGCCAAAGATGACGCTTCCGATGGTTTGCCAAGTTTCATAAATGGCAAACATGCTCACAACACAAAGCAGTAGTGAAACAATGCCAAATAACTGCATGTTTTTGATTAAATTCACTCGTTTACGAAGGTTAGAAATCTGCGCTTTGATAATGTCGTTAGGATGGTCTTGAAATTTTTGGTGCAAGTTCCTAATCAAACCGGCGATGGTCAGAAATCGGTTGGTATAAGCCAAAAGCAATAAGGAAATTGCTGGAAAAAGTAGGGCAGGAGTCGTCAGTGAGATTTCCATAATCTATTTTTTTCAAAGGTAAACTTATCTTTGGAATTCGTTTTACATCAGAAATGCAAACGCAAATTCAAATTGAGATTTCTTCCTGGACTTGGAATATTGAACGCTCTCAAAATTGAAAGGTGATCGACATAATTTTCATTGAATAAATTGTCGATTTTTAAGGCGGTTTCAATTTTTAAACTTTTGAAATTAAATTCGTGGTCAATGCCCAAAGAGACCAATTGATAGCCTTCAGTTGCAATTTCATTAAAACCAGGACGATCTTGCTCATCAACCCATCTTAATTGTCCAAACACTGAAGTTTGTTGTTGTTTTCCGAAACTGTAATTTGCTTGAAAATTGAAATTATCTGGTGGAATAAAAGTCAGCGGTTCGTCAAAATCCAAGTTATTGCCACGAACCAAAGCAGCACCTAAATTCAGTTTTAGCTGTCGATTTTTCAAGGCGAAATATTGTAAACTCGCTTCGCTGCCGTACAATTCTGCTTCGACTTGCTGGTATTCCCAGATTTGCAAATCGCTTTCAGCTTGGGTTTCGCCGGTATCTGAAAAGAAAATATAATTGTCAATTTGGCTGCCAAACACAGACAAGTCGAAACGCAATCTGTTTGTGGTTAAAGTGTAATTCATGTCTAGTTGAAGACTTTGTTCTCTGTTGAAATTGGCGTTTCCAACTTCAAAACGATTGGTGCCAGGATGCTGACCGAAAGAATATAATTCTGCTAAATCTGGCGAACGGAAACCGCTAGAGAAATTCATTTTTACCTTATGAATTTTATTGAAATCTTTGGAAACCCCAATGGAACCTGTCCAGCCACCAAAATTCGAATTCAGTTTGCGATTTTCTGGTTCGCCAGGCAGAAGAAAATTATTACTGACAAAAAATGCATCTGAAGCATCGGCTTCAACATCTCTATAATCGTAGCGAATCGCAGCTTGGATGAAATATGAATTCCAGTCGAAATCTAACATGTAATAAAGCGCATTTTCATAAAACACGGCATCTGGAATCAATATTTCTTTTGCATTTCTATGGTTTTTATTCTGAAGTCGATTGCCTTGAATTCCCAAACTGTGATTTAAATCTTTGGTTGAAAACCCAATATTGGCATTGTAAAATGTGTTGTGTTGCCTCAATCCTAAATCCACTTCATCGTAATTGTTTTCTATTTCTTTGCGATTATTCCAGTGGTGTGAAATATGCAGATTTGTTTCAAAATTCTTATGATTTGTATGTTGATTATAAGACAAAAGCAGATCTTCAACTTCTTGAAAAGGCAATTGCATATCGCGGTCATTTCTAGTACTTGCATTGCTGTTTTGCAGTTCGTCATCACTGATGATTCCAAGATTCTGCTGATTGTAAGTCACCGATAAACGGTTGTTGAAATCAGATTTTTCTAAACCCAAATGAAAGCGAAAAGTTTTCATATTGAAGCGGCTGTTTCCAATGATTTCTCCATATCCAGATTTGTAATCTGCGTGATTTTCATAAGCTAAATCTGAGCCGAAATACAAGCCATTTTCAAATTTTTTACCTACTGAAGCATAAGTTCGAAATCCTTGTGAAACGCTGTTGTAAGTTGTGCCAACTGAGCCTGAAATATTTTCAGAATCTTTATAAAATTGGTCATCTTTAATTAAAATCACACCGCCAAGTGCACCAGAACCGTAAAGTACAGATGCCGGACCTTTGATGATTTCAATGCGTTTGACGCCAAGGTCGTTGACACCCAAGCCGTGATCTGCGCCCCATTGTTGGTTTTCAAGTTTGTTGCCTTGGTAAATTGTTGCCACACGGCTAAAACCCAAACCTCTAATGAAAGGCTTGACGATTCCCTGTCCAAATTCTGCACCGTAAACGCCCGGCACGTCTCGCAGAACACCCATGACGCCAGATGGACTGCTTTTGTAAGCAATTCTATCCATTTTGACAGGCGTAAAACTGTAGGGTGTTTTGTTATTTAATCCGGTTTGCTGATCTAGAATAATGACTTCGTCTAGTTCGCTTGCTGAAATTTCCATTTTGAATTCAATTCGTTTGATTTCATTTTTTCCTATTTCTACGGTTTGCGTTTTGGTTTTATAACCGATTAAACTCACTTCGACATGGTAAGTTCCGGCTTCTAATTCTTTAAATTCAAATGAATTTGTTGCGTCTGTTATTTTGAATTCATTCTTTTCAACGAGTTTGACATTCACTTTCAGATTGTCTTCGTTTTCAAATGAAACAAAACCTTTAATC
>JBHEPM010000014.1:0-22517 GCA_046260295.1 Psychroflexus sp. | reverse complement strand
TTTAATCTTTGAATTTTGCGCGTAATTCTGAAAAACAACAAATAAGCTTAATAAAAATAAATATTTCATTTTGATTTAAATAAATTTTAGACAAAGCTAAAAAATAATATTTGTTGATAAAAATATATTCTAAGATTAAATAAAATATTACTTTTGTGTCGAGTAAATTGAATACAATGTTTTCATTATCAGAAGAGAATTACCTAAAAGCGATTTATCATTTAGAAAAACATGCGGAATCGGGCGTCAGCACCAATGCTTTGGCAGAACAAATGGACACGAAAGCTTCTTCGGTGACGGATATGGTCAAAAAATTATCGGATAAGAAATTGGCGATTTACAGAAAATACCAAGGCGTTCAATTAAGTGAAGTCGGTAAAAAAACCGCTTTACAAATTATAAGAAAACACCGACTTTGGGAAGTGTTTTTGGTCGATAAGTTGAATTTTTCTTGGGATGAAGTCCACGAAGTAGCCGAACAGTTGGAACACATCAAATCTGAAAAATTGATCACTGAATTGGACAAATTTTTAGAATTTCCTAAACGCGATCCGCACGGTGATCCAATTCCTGATGTTGACGGTCATTTTCAAGTAGCCAATAAAACTTTACTGTCTAATCTTGATGTCGGAGAATCCGGAAAAGTGGTTGGTGTAAAAGATTCCTCTTCAGAATTTTTGAAATACTTGGACAAGAATAATATTGCTTTAGGTAAACTGATTCATGTTGCAGACAAAGAAAGTTTTGATGAATCTATGTTAGTTGAAATCAATAATAAACAGCTTCGCATTTCACCGATGGTAAGCGCCAATATTTATATAAAAACCTAATTATGGATAAAATTATTTCTTTTTTTGAATCGATTGATCCGGTTTTGGCAGCTTTAATAGCAACAACTTTCACCTGGCTGGTGACCGGACTTGGTGCGTCTTTGGTTTTCTTTTTTAAAAATATGAACCGCAAACTTTTTGACGGCATGCTTGGTTTTACCGGTGGCGTGATGTTAGCGGCCAGTTTTTGGAGTTTGTTAGCACCCGGCATAGAAATGAGTGAAGGCGAAGGTTTTCAGAAAGTAGTTCCAGCACTTGTTGGATTTTTATTGGGTGCGCTTTTTATTTTTGGTTTAGATAAAATTTTACCACATTTACATATTAATTTTAAAGAAAATCGCAAAGAAGGAGTCAAAACCAAGTGGCATAAATCTGTACTTTTAACTTTAGCAATTACGCTACATAATATTCCTGAAGGATTGGCGGTAGGTGTACTTTTTGGCGGCGCAGCAGCTGGAATGGAAGGCGCGAGTATCGGTGGTGCTGTAGCTTTGGCCATAGGTATTGGTTTGCAAAATTTCCCAGAAGGTTTTGCTGTCGCTATGCCACTTCGCGGATTGGGATTGAGTCGCTGGCGCAGTTTTCATTACGGCCATTTATCCGCAATTGTTGAACCTTTTGCAGCTGTTTTAGGCGCTTGGGCGGTGTTGTCTTTTGAGCCAATTTTGCCTTATGCACTTTGTTTTGCAGCTGGTGCTATGATTTTTGTGGTAATAGAAGAAGTTGTACCAGAATCGCAGAATGATAGAAATATTGATATTGCCACACTCGGTTTTATTGGCGGTTTTGTGGTAATGATGACTTTGGATGTCGGTTTGGGTTGATTTTTGTAAAATAATTCCTGTCTTTAAATTAAAATTTTCACATGAAAAGAATTCTAACTATAAGCATGATTTTGAGTTTTTGCTTTTTTGCAAATGCTCAAGATTCGATTTCAGAACAAAAATCGCCAGAATCTAAAGTTCGAGCACCTGAAATTTTGGTGAAAATTAAATTACTAGAAAGCATTAATTTGGGTGATTACGCAGTTACTTTTAAATCTGTGGTAAGCGATGGGCGTTGTCCAGAAAAAGTCACCTGTGTTTGGGCTGGAGAAGCGGTTGTTATTTTAGAAATTGAGCATAATGGTGAAATCACAGAAAATCGCATTCACATTCCAGCGGCGGGAACTTCAGAATCTATTTTAAAAATAGAAAATTCAAATTTGATATTGAAAAACATCAAACCTTATCCAGTTTCAGCAGACGATAAAATCAAGGCTTATTATCTTTTGGTCGATTTAAAAGAGAAACAATCTGACTAATTATTTGTTTTTTGGAAACGCGCGTTTGTTGAAAACGACTAAAAGCCCAAAACCAGTACTGATGGCCGTATCTGCAATATTGAAAACCGGTTCAAAAAACACAAATCTTTCGCCTCCCCAAATTGGAATCCAATCGGGTAAAATGTCGTTATACATTGGGAAATATAACATATCAACTACTTTTCCTTTCAGGAATTCACCATAAGCTTCGTCGGCAAAAAGTGTAGCGGTTTGGCCCAAACTGTCATTGAAAATAATACCATAAAATACAGAATCAATGATATTTCCAACAGCACCAGCAAAAATTAAAGCGATAGAAACAACCAGTACTTTTGGAGATTTTTTTCTTATAGAATCCCAGAGCCAATAACCAATTCCAACGATAGCGACGAGACGAAATAATGTCAAAATTAGCTTGCCGTGTCGTCCAGGAATTTTTGCGCCCCAAGCCATGCCTTCATTTTCAATAAATAAAATTCTGAACCAACCTAAAACATCAACTTCTTCACCCAACATGAAATTGGTTTTGATATAAATTTTTGAAATTTGGTCGATGAGTAAAATGATAACTATAATGAAGCCAGCTTTCTTTAGAGACATGTTCTTTAAATTTATTGGACAAAAATAGCGTTTTTATTGAATTGTTAATCGATTTTCAATAGTAAAGCGGTTTTGAAATTTTGATTCTAATAGTTATATTTTTTTGTCCATCGTTGTTTTAAAAAATCTCGGAGTTGAGCTTCTCGTTTATTCTTTCCAGGCTTGTAAATCACTGTATTTTTGATGTCTTCTGGTAAGAATTCAGCTTGCACAAAGTTATTTTCGTAATTATGCGCATATTTGTATGCTTCGCCATAACCAAGTTCTTTCATCAATTTTGTGGGCGCATTCCTAATAGAAAGCGGCACTTGTAAGTCACCAGTTTGCTTTACAATGCTTTGCGCAGCATTGATCGCTTCGTAAGCGGAGTTGCTTTTTGCTGAAGTTGCTAAATAAATGACACATTGGCTTAAAACTATTCTAGCCTCTGGAAAACCAATGGTTGTGACTGCTTGAAATGTATTGTTTGCCATAATCAAAGCTGTAGGATTGGCTATTCCAATATCTTCACTTGCTAAAATAATAAGTCGTCTAGCGATGAATTTCACATCTTCACCGCCTTCAATCATTCTTGCCAACCAATACACGGCTGCATTTGGATCGCTGCCACGGATTGATTTTATAAAAGCTGAAATGATATCGTAATGCTGTTCACCGGTTTTATCGTATCTGACGGTTTTTTGTTGAATTTTACTTTCAACCAAATCGTTTGTAATTACAACTTGTTCTTTATTTACTGAATTCACAACAAGTTCAAAAATATTAAGCAATTTTCTGGCATCGCCACCACTAAGTCGGAGTAGGGAAGTGGTTTCTTTGAGTTCAATATTTTTTTTTGAAAGTATTTCATCTTCAGACATTGCTTTTTCAAGAAGTTGAATTAAATCATCTTTTGAAAATTCATTTAAAGTATAAACCTGACATCTTGACAATAAAGCTGGAATAACTTCAAAACTTGGATTTTCAGTAGTTGCGCCAATCAGTGTAATCCAGCCTTTTTCAACGGCAGCCAAAAGTGAATCTTGCTGAGACTTGCTGAATCTGTGGATTTCGTCGATGAACAAAATCGGGTTTTTGTTTTCAAATAGACCTTGCTTCTGCTTGGCTTTGTTGATGATCTCGCGAACATCTTTTACACCGCTACTGATTGCGGACAAAGTGAAAAAACTGCGTTTCGTCTCATTAGAAATAAGATTTGCCAAAGTAGTTTTGCCGATTCCCGGCGGTCCCCAAAGTATGATGGATGGAATGATATCTCGTTTTATCATCTGAGAAATTGTACCATTCTCACCAACAAGATGTTTTTGACTTAAATATTCTGAAAGTTTTTGCGGTCTTAATCGCTCTGCTAAAGGTTGATTCATTTTGCAAAAATACTGAATTGTGTCAACAAATTAAAGCATGAAATTTAATTTAAAACTGGTGTTATTTTCTATTTTACTGACATTTGTTCTGATTTTTAGTTTGGGTTTATTTTTGCTATTTTGAGATTATGAAACAGAATTCAAGCCCAAAATTGCATAAAGCATCATTTTATTCCGCACTTTTATACCCTATATTTTTTGTACTTCTGTTGTGGATTGTGTATTGGGCTGAAATTCGATTTCATCTCAATTTTACGCCTTTTGGTTTAAAACCACGATCATTCTCGGGTTTGGTAGGTGTTTTCACATCTCCATTTATACATGGAGGTATTGATCATTTGTATAGAAATACGATTCCACTTTTTGTACTATGTGCCGGTTTGTTCTATTTTTATAAAGATATCAGCTGGAAAACATTGCTTTATGGACTTCTCTTCACGGGGATTTTGACATGGATTATCGGACGACCATCATATCATATCGGTGCCAGTGGTGTGGTTTATTTTTTAGCTTCTTTTTTGTTTTTTAAAGGCATTCGCTCTAAAAATTATCGATTAGTAGCGCTTTCTTTGGTTGTTGTTTTTCTATACGGAAGTTTAGTTTGGGGAACTTTACCGGGGAAACCCGGCATTTCTTGGGAAGGCCATTTGTCAGGTTTTATTTCTGGATTTATTTTGAGTTTTGTTTTTAAATCTGATTATTTTTCAAAGTATTCCTTTGTACAAAATCAATCAAAAAAAGTTGAAGTCGAAGACGAATTCATGAAACAATTTGATGAAGAGGGAAACTTTAGACCTTTGGATCCTGAAGATGATAAGTTTGAAGATGTTTTTTCACAATCAAGTACTGATGAAAATTTTGATATTCGTTATAAAGAAGACAGAGATTAGATTCCGATTAAGAAACTAATCTCTGCCTTAAACTTTCATATAAAACCGCGCCACATGCTACTGAAACATTAAGCGATTCGATGTTACCAAGCATTGGCAATTTAGCTTTTTCATCAGTTAATTTGAGAATACTCGGCTGTATGCCAACGCCTTCACTTCCCATAATGATTCCGATGGATTCATTTAAATTTGAATCGTATATTGAAAGATTTGTTTTTTCAGTGACGCTTACAATTTTCACTCCTGAAGATTTGAGATAAAATATGGCATCTTTTAGATGATCTACTTTGCAGATGTTTAGATTGAAAGCTGCACCAGCTGAAGTTTTTATCGTTTCACTATTGACTTGAGCACTACCGCTTTTCGGCAAAACAATGGCATCTACACCAGTACATTCTGCGGTTCTTAATATTGCGCCAAGATTTCGGACGTCTGTAATTCCATCTAACAATAAGAATACTGGTTTTTCCTTTTCAGAAAGTACTTTTTCTGCAGTTTCTTCGAAATTTTTGTATTCTATTTGAGAGGCATACGCAATTACGCCCTGGTGATTAAGATTTTCAAATTTCTTGAACTTTTGAATCGGCACATAAGACACTTTTATTGTATTTTTCTTAGCAAGACCTTCAATTTCTTTAAGTTTGAAATTATTTGAGTCTTTCAGTAAAATAATTTTTTCTATGTCTTTTTGATTTTTCAAAGCTTCCACAACGCTATGAATTCCAAAAATGATATTTTCTTTTTCCATTGTATTCTATTAAAAAAGGGATTGACAAATATATGTCAATCCCTTTGTAAGATATTTAAATTTTTGGATTTATTCTGGAACTGTGTAAACATTCGTACCTGAATCTCCATTTGCAGCGGACCATGTGATCTCAAAGCTCTCAAGATTACAGTTTTCATCAAGATTAAATGTACCTGTCGCACTAATTGCTCCACGTCCTAGAACGTTAGTTTGAGAACTAACGGATAATGTTCCAGCATTTAAATCAGCAACTACATCAGCTGGATTTGGTTGTCCACCCTCAAAGCCTTGGCCGTATAGTCCACCTGTTATGTCAGAAATTGTAAATTCATTTGTGTTTTCACCAGGAGTCATTTCAATTGAAGAGTCAAAAGTGATTCCAGTACTTTCAGGGTCACAATTTCCTTCTCCGTCACCAACACAAACTTCAGACGCAACATCCCAATTACTTTGGTTAAATATTGGTTCCTCAGCATTTACTGAAAGGAGAAGTTCTGTTGGATGTATGTTTCCTTCAGCTTCATCTCCTTCAAGCCCATCTAGACCGATAATTACATCATCTTTCGACACACTATTTATGGTAAATAGAACTTCGTAATTTTCTTGGACATCTGTATCCAATTCAAAGTTAATCGTACCAATTCTACTACTCTCAGGAATATTCAGTATAAAATTTCCTTCATTTACAGTTCCGTTTCCTGAAACTTTTTCAACGCTATAGTTTACTTCAGTACCTCCTCTATTAATTGGTACTTCAAGAAACACCTTCATTGAAGCTATAGTATCACCTGTAATCAAACACTCTGTTTGAGTTGCATTCTCAAATTCAATCCATCCAGATTCAGGATTGTTTTGAAAATTTTCATCGTAATCGTCACTATCACATGATATAATAAATAAACCTAAACATGCAATAAGACTCGTTAAAAATATTTTTTTCATTTTTATTAATTTTGTTTAGTTATACGAAATGAAGATTGGAATGGTCCACCACAAGATCCTTGTGGATCTTCTGTGTAAGTAATCGTGAATTGTTCATCTGATCCTTCAATATCATAGGTAGTTGCAACCTCATTAGACGCTGCAACAAAGAGATATGTATTTTCTTCATCACACGTTAAATTTGGATCAACATCTCCTAATTTAAAAAGACCACAAGCTAAATCTAAAACTACGTTACGATCCCCAGCAAAAGCTGGTAATATACCAACATCAAAATTTCTTTGGGTAGATCCTGGACCAGATTCTATTGTAATTAATCCCGATGCAAAATTTTCTGTCCCGTTACTTGGACCAATTGCCCCAGAAACATCTTCTATAAAATATTCACCAACTAAAAAATCTTCTGGAATTGGACAAACCAACCTCATACTTACTTCAATATTTTCACCACTAACTACAGTATTTTCTGCATCAACGCTTACTAAACCAAATTCTAGTATCTCAGGATCTGTTGTTATGTTTCCTTCAAAACCTGTAACTGTAAAAGTTCCTGAGTATTCTCCAGCTGGAATTATAGCAGTGTTGTCGAAATCAAAATTCTCATTCTCATTTTCATCAAAACTAGAACCTAAAAATTCAACTTCAACCGTTCTATCTTGATCAGATAATGTCGATGCTCCTACTTCTACTTCCACTTGACCACCTTCGTCTAAAATAACATCTAGTCTTTCATCATTCTCCGCAAAATAAACCAAAGTTTGGTTTTGATTATATATAGGAGATTCTGTTTTATCGCAGGATACTACCATAAAACCTATAATCATTAAAAAAATTATTTTTTTCATTTCATTTTTATTTATAACCACTGTGGGTTTTGTTGAATATTTGTATTAGCATTTAATTCACCTTGTGGTATTGGGAATGTCCATCTTCTATCCCCAACTGGAATACTACAAGGAATGTTACCATCGCAATCTCTTGGATCTCTCTCCAAGCCCTCATTTAAATCTATACGATATCTTTTCAAATCAACATATCTGTGACCTTCAAAACATAATTCTAATCTCCTCTCAGCAAGAATATCTCTTAATGCCTCATTTAAACTAGAATAAGCTGATGCATTTGCACTAGCATTAGATCTTGCATTTCTCACTGTTTGAACATCGTCAGCAGCTAATTGAAATTGATTTTGTTTAGCATAAGCTTCTGCCCTAATTAAATAAGCTTCTGAAGCTCTCATTGCTTTGAAGTCATTTACAAATTGACCTCCAGAACCCGGATACTTATTGATACCAATTTCTCCATCTCCCAAATCACTGTCAGGATTAAAATTAACTGCAAATCTAACATCACCTGCTGCGGCTAGTTCATCAAATAATTCATTAGACATACCTACAAAATTACCACCAGTACCTGTAAAAATCCATAGATTTGCAATATTTCTATTAAAACCTTGTCTAGCTTCGTACGCAAAAATCACCTCTGTGCGATCCGAACCACTAAACATCGCTTGATATTGATCCTGATTGGCTAGTGCATAACTATTAATTATGTCTGTTGCTCTTTCTTGAGCCTCCGGATAATCCCCAGTATATAATGCAAGTCTTGCTCTTACGAACGTAACAAAGTCTTTAGTTACAAAACTTTTATTATTTTGTCCTTCTGAAATTAAAGATTCAGCCATATCTAAATCGTCAAGTATTGCTTGGATGCTTTCTCCGGTCGTTAATCTGACAGGCTGACCTTCTTGGTTTACTTCAGTCTGATATACAATACCTAATGAAGAGGGATCTAATAAATCTTCAGCATAATACGTCAACACTTCAAAATGAGCAAAAGCCCTTAAGGCATAAGTTTGACCAATTATGTTTTCATATTGAGCAACTTGATTTTCGTCGTTCACATCATAATTAATAATTTCAGAAGCAGCTAAAATCCTGTTTGCTCTATTTGCTACACTGTAACGATTATTCCAAATTCCTGCCGAATTTGTTTGTGTATTAAGTATTTGGTTTAACAAGTTTAATGCTTGCCCTCCATTATTAGTTCCTAGTTTACAATTATCGGTAAAAATTGAGTTAAATTCAATAGTATTGTTCAAGTTCAATCCCGTATAAACCCCATTTAGACCCTGATCTAAATCCTCTAAATTTTGGTATGCTGTCTCGGCTACCAATGTATCGTTAGGTATTCTATCTAAGTTATCTTCACAACTTATAAAGAATAAACTAACGAGTATTATAATTAAATATCTTTTCATTGTTCTTATTTTTTAAAATGTTAAATCTAAACCTACTGAATAAACTCTTGGTGTTGGATAGCTGAAAAATTCACCAAGCTCACCAATCTCTGGGTCGAAACCTCTCCACTTCGTCCATGTAACTAAGTTTGTACCTTGTACGTAGACCCTAGCGCCGCTAAACACTTTAGTTTTCTCTAATATTTCAGAATCAACATTATAAGCGATAGTTAAATTTCTTAATCTTAAAAAAGATGCATCTTCTAAATATCGATCACCTGATTGAGCTCTCACTCCACCGTATTGAAGACCTGGCATTGAAGTTACATCTCCTGGTTCTTGCCATGAATCCAACATAGATGTATTCATATTTAGATTGTTACCTAAACTGGCATCTTCAGTAAGTGCATATGTACTATTCACTTTCCAAGTATCATATTGATATGAGAATAAAGCGTCTAGTGAGAAATTTTTCCATGAAACACTTGTTCCAAATCCACCTTGAAAAACAGGGTCAAACTGTTTATCTAAATATACCCCATTAGCTGCTCTGTCATATTCAGTCGTTAGGTCTCCTTCAGCGTTATAATATAGAGGTTGTCCGTTTGCTGGATCTACACCAGCCCATCTTTGCATAAAGTATGTGAATGCACGTTCTCCTTCCTGAATTCTTGTACTAGCACCGCCTTCTACGAAACCAGCCTCATTATCTATGTTTAAGATTTCATTCTCATTATAAGCGCCGTTAAAGAATACATTAACTCCCCAGTCACTAGTGGCTGATTGTCTAAATAAATCGTAAGACAATTGTAATTCGACACCTGAATTTCTCATACTACCAACATTAGTTGATGTTGATGTGAAACCAGTAGCAGCAGCAGATAAAGCTCTACTAAAAAACAAATCTTCGGTATCCTTTTGATACACATCTATTGCACCAGTTAGTTTATTGTCAAAGAGTCCAAAATCTATACCAATGTTGGTTTGCTTAGTTGTTTCCCATTGGACTTGTTCATCGGCTAGATTTGCAGCAGCTATCTGTAAGCTATTTCTGTAACCTGGTGTTCCGGATAGGTTTTGGAAACCAGCATAAAAACCAGCACCAATACTTCTGTTACCAGATTCCCCATAACTTGCTCTAAGCTTTAATGCACTTACAAAGTCAACATCGTCCATAAAAGCTTCTCTGTCTAAATTCCAACGACCAGAAGCTGAAAAGAAAGTTCCCCATCTGTAATCATTATTAAATCTAGAACTACCATCACGTCTAACAGTAAAATCTACACCATACTTATTGTCGTAAGCGTAACCAAAAGTCGTGAAGTAAGATAAAAGAGCTTCTTCTATTTCAGATGAAAATGCATTAGGGATAAATGGATAAGTTCTGTCATCAATAGTCGGATTTTCTGGATCCGGATCATAAAATGCAGCGCCGTCTGTAAAACCATTACCTGAACCTGGTAATTTTGGGTTTAAACCAAAAGCTTGATAGCCAGCATTTTGTGTATTATTGTAATAATATTCCGTATAAATGTTAGCATAAACTTTATGTTTCTCATCAAATATATTATTATAACCAATATTAGCATTCCCATTGAAAGAAAAGTCTCTGTAAAAATTTTCAAACTGAGTACCACCACTAAAATTGTCTAATATTTCTGGATCTGTAGCAAACCGTGAAAATCCTCTTATGCTCTCAGGAGAATCTATAGATAGATTTTGGAACTGGATATAATCAATACCAATAGATCCTCCCATAGACCAATTATCATCAAATTTATAATTTAAATTTCCACCACCCACAATTCTAAGCTCATTTTCAACATCTGTATTAAATTCTGCAGTATTCAAAGCTAAATAAGGTGTATTTTGAAAACCTGCAACTTGATCGTAATTAATTTGCGTTTGTTCCCTGTCAAGCCATGCGCCTGATCTAAATGTACCAAATTTATTTAAACTTCCATCTGAATTGTAAGGGTTCAAATATGGTAGCCCGACGAATGGTGTAATAAACGGATTATCTAACTCTCCTCCAGTGTTCTGGCCTCTATCAGCATCAATGACAAAATTACTTTTCGAGTAATTCAAATTTATATTAGTTGCATAACTAAATTTATCATTTCCGCCTTCGAGATTATTTCTGATGGAAAATCTCTGAAGTTTGGATCTTAAAGTTGTACCTTCTTGTTCAAAATATTGTAACGATGTATATGAAGATAGGTTTTCTCCACCTTGTTGAAGTACGAGTTCGTGTGATTCTGTTTTACCTTTTCTTAAAAGTATATCCGCCCAATTAGTGTTGTTTTGAGAGGCCAATGCATTTATTTCAGCATCAGAAAGCCCATCTCCAAACTGTGTGCCAGGAAGTTGATTTTTTTGAAAGTTAAGAAGTTGTCTAGAGTTCATCATCTCTACATGAGACTTGGTGTTTTCAGACGTGCCAAATAAACTTCTATACTGAATTTTCAATCCAGAATTTCTCTTACCTCTTTTAGTTGCAATCAAAATTACACCAGCGGCACCTCTACTTCCATAAGTTGCTGCACCAGCTCCATCTTTCAATACAGAAATGTCAGCGATATCATTAGCATTCAAACTCCTGAAGTTGTCTTCACTAACTGGAACACCATCAATAACATAAAGTGGTTGCGTGTTACCGTTAATCGATGTCCTACCACGAATAATAGTTTGAGCTGAAGCGCCTGGTTGACCAGAAGAAACACGAATGTTAGCTCCCGCAACATTACCTTGTAAGACTTGATCTACAGAAGCAATAGGCACCTGTTCAATAGATTTAGATTTTACAGTAGAAATTGCTGTAGAAACATCACTATCTTTCAAAGTTCCTCGATATGCTGTTACCGTCACAGCTTCCAATTCTTCAGTGTCTACTTTCATAGATACATTGATAGAATTCTGATTCCCCACCTCAACCTCTTGTGACTTGTAGCCTATGTATTTAAATACAAGTGTTTGTTCTGAAGAGGCTTCGATGGTGTAGTTACCATCAAAATCAGATTGTGTACCATTTGAAGTCCCTTTAACAATAATATTTACCCCGGGAATGGGTAAATCGTCCTGATCAGTCACGGTACCCGTGATTGTCTGTGTTTGTGCAAACGTTACTTGCACAACAAACGCTAACAATAGCGTCAAAATTCCACTAAACTTTGTTTTCATTTTTTTATTTATTTGAATTAGCCAATGCCAAAAGTCTAAAAATAAAGTTAACCACGCAAATGTTTTTTACCTTAATTTAACTTTAAGTGTGTTAAATCCTTTTATGGCTTGTTTTTTCAGATTGATTTACTCAGTTATATGATGCTTCTTTAGTGCTAATTCATAGTGGCTCAGAAGACGATTGTATAAATGCTGAAACACATGGCAGTCTTGTTTTTTGTTACATCATTCATAGGACAACGAGCTGAACTCCGGAGTAATTTAAGGTCTTCTATAAATTTCTCATTGATTCCAATACCACTTGAAATGTCACTTTTATTAAGCTATCCGAAACTTAAAGTAATAAATTGTTCGTAGGTCTTCAATTTGTGAAGTGTAACTGTGGTAATTGTAATTGAATTTACGACATCTCCCAGGTTTTTTGTCTTTTCAGAGCAGATAGTCTTATGAGTTTGGATTCTACTTTAATCCTACTAATGTGCGTTGAACTACGGATATTTCATAATTTCTTCAGCAAGCTCACACTTGTAAACTAGGTGTCCATCAGAATATAATCCACAGGTATTTTTCGTTTGACTACCCTTGAAGATATTTGCACCAAAACATCAGTTTTCTTTTTGTTGAGCTCATTGTACCGCTTTGCTACAATTGTTTTGGGAGATCTTGGCGTATTTTTTTGAGCGCTGCGCTCTTTTGCTGTTAGCCCGTATTTTAATTTTGACTTTTTACTTTCACGGTGTAAGCTAAAATCAATAAGAATAAAAACACTTCCATTCCAATATCCTGCTACAAGTAGCTTAAAACTCAGGTAGTACGTCTTTGAAACGTGATTATAGGTTTTAGAATCACCCTCAGTGGTGTGTCCTGTTTTAGAGAGGTCAGTATCATCAAAAATTAGACAAGGTGTTCCGTTTTCTGAAGCGGTAAACAGGTCATCTTTTATCAAGTATTGCTTTACAAGTTGAGCAAAAAAGATCTCTAATTATTTTTTTGATTAGCTAAAATGCGATAATTAGGTATCTTTTCCTTTATTGTTGATTTCGGCATTGGAGGAGCTGGTAAGGCTGTGTATAGATCCAAATCTAATGAGGGGAAGAATTAGTAAAGTAGATATAAGCTCTTGAAATGAATATCCTGATTTTTTAAACCAAATAAATTTAGTTTTGATTTTGTAGAAGCGAGTTAAAAACATGATTCAAAATCATTGATATTAGAAAATAAGTTTTAAATTGCAAAAAAAATATAAGCATGAAAATTTTATACGTTAAATTATTACTTCTATCATTCTTTTTATTTCCAACGCTTAATTGTTTGTCTCAAACTCAAAGTCAGCGTGAATCTGTAATTAAGGAAATTGATCTTAATTCCAATATTTCAATTTTAAATGAATTGAGTGAAAATCACAAACAAAGACTAAAAAGAATTCAAGATGCTGGCTTCGATACTCCAAAAATTACTAAAACCGATGATGGAGTCGAAAAAATATTGCACGATATTCTAGAAGATGGAACGCCCGTTTTTATAAAAACTCACAATTTTAATGCTGCTATTACTGTAGCTACAAATGAATTATATCAGGGTGGGAATCTAAATCTGTCCCTTTCTGGTACAGGTCTTGAAGTAGGTGTTTGGGATGGAGGTACTGTTAGAGAAACACATCAGGAATTTGAAGGACGTATCGTTAATGCTGAATCTGGGTCTATGAGTAATCACGCAACACATGTTTCTGGTACAATTGCTTCTGCAGGTCTATTTGAAATAGATTCTAAAGGTATGGCGTTTAACGCCAATGTAAAAGCTTATGACTTTGGAAATGATACTTCTGAAATGATTATTGAGTCAAATAATGGAATGTTAATATCTAACCATTCTTATGGTTTAGAACCTGACAACTTACCAAATTCATTTTTTGGAAGCTATAATTCACAAGCAAGCACTATTGATCAAATCACATACAATTCACCTTATTATACTGCTGTATTTAGTGCGGGTAACAGTAGAAATGCTCCGTCTAGTCAAGGTGGACCATACAACCCATCAAGACATCCCTACGATTTAATTACCGGTAAGAATTTGGCTAAGAACATAATATCTGTTGCTAATACTCAACAAGTTTTGAATTATACTGGGAGATCTAGTGTTACTATAAATAATAGTAGTAGTTACGGACCTACAGATGATGGAAGAATTAAACCCGATATTGCTGCTAAAGGTACAAATACTTATTCAACCTATGCAACAGGTGATGACGAGTATGAATCTTCAACTGGAACATCAATGTCATCTCCTAGTGTTGCTGGTAGTTTGATGCTTTTACAGGAGCTTAGCATGGATTTGAACAGTGAGTTTTTGAAATCTGCAACTTTGAAAGCTCTTGCAATCGGAACAGCCAGGGATGCAGGAAATTTTGCAGGTCCAGATTATCGATTTGGCTTTGGTTTATTATACATGGAAGGTGCTGCTAAAGCCTTATTGGATCATGATGAAACTTCTTATGTTGCTGAAGAAAATCTGTCAGATAGTGAAACTTACACCAGAACATTTATAGCTGATCCTGACGCAGAAAAGGTTGTCGCAACAATTGTTTGGACAGATCTTTCAGGTCCGACTCAATCTCAAGGTGCAGAAAATGATACATCAATTAGATTGGTGAATGACTTAGATATGAGGATTGAATCTAGTGGGAGTACTTTTGAGCCCTGGATCTTAAATCCTAGCATACCAACTCTCCCTGCAACACGAGGTGATAATTTTAGAGATAATGTCGAAAAAATTGAGATAGACAATCCGCAAGGTTCATATACTCTTAATATAAATCATAAAGCTTCTTTGCAAAACGGGTCACAAGATTTCAGTATTGTTATCACTGGTGCACAGAATGTTCTGAGTAATCAAAACTTCGATTCAGATTCATTTTATGTTTATCCAAATCCGGTAAAAGATTATCTTCATATTGGTGGTAATGTTATAGATTCAAAAAATATGGATGTTACAATTTATGATATTCAGGGTAAATCAGTATTTAATGAAACAGAATTTAATAGCGGTAAGTTAGATTTGTCTTCACTTAATAGTGGGGTGTATTTACTTCGTATAACATCTGACAATAATGTTGTTTCAAAGAAAATAATTGTTGAATAAAATAATTCAAAGTCATGATTTGAAATTTGTCACTAGCATCCGAAATTTGAATATTTAAAAAGCTTTCATAATCTTCTATCTTTGTTTTTAGAAAAAAGTTTAAAATATGGGAATCTTCAGACTTAGCAAAATACCAAAACACTAGTAATACCAATTTAAATAGTTAAAGCCGTTATTTTTGTTTATTTTTGCATATGGCAAAACCACGTGAATTTCCGATAAAAGAAAGTGTACTTGAGATAAAGTCACTTCGAAAAAAGCAGACCAATTACAGGTCTGAAAAAAGATTAATCTGGTTAGAATGTATGCTTAGCAAAAGTTTTAAAACCAGAAAGCAACTTGCAGATTATTTGAATATCAACCTAAGAACTCAAGAACGCTGGATCAAGCAATACATTGAAGGTGGCATTGAAGCTTTGTTGAGCGATAAACCTAAAAATCTTAAGTCAAGAATCATAACTCCAGAGATCCATCAAGGATTAAAAGAACGTGTAAACTCTAGCACAAAACCTTTTTTAGGATACTGGGAAGCACAGTCTTGGGTGTATGAGCAGTATGGTGTGGAAGTTAAATATCATTTACTCCGCCATTATTTAATACAACATTTTAAGACCAAACTTAAAACACCCCGAAAATCTCATTATAAAAAAGATGTAGAAGCTGAAAAAGCTTTTTTAAAAACTCCCTAGTAGGCTAGAGCAGATTAGATTAAATCTGAATAAAGATAAGTTTGAGTCCGTAAATTTATACTTTCAAGATGAAGCCAGATTTGGCATGATGAATCATTTAGGATCTTACCTCACAGCATCAGGTATCAAGCCTATAGTAAACTACCAACATATTTATAAAACAACCTACCTCTATGGTAGTTATTCACCAATAAATGGAGACAGTTTTGTCTGGGAAATTGATGCTGTAAACACTGAAATATTTGAAGCTTATCTTCATGAATTCTCTAGATATAATCCCAAAGAATACAAAATTGTGGTTATTGACAATGCAGGATTTCATTCCACAAAACATATGGAGATACCAGATAATATCTATCTATTAAGAATTCCACCTTATAATCCAGAACTAAACCCATGTGAACAAATATGGCAGTACATCAAAAATCGATTCAAGAACAAAAGATTTGAAACTATGCAAAGCTTAAAACAATGGCTACACAATATGGTCTGTGAAATGAAACCTGAAACAATTCAATCAATAACAGCAAATCACCATTACTTAAATTCATTTATAGCGACATTTAATGTTTAAATTGGTATTAAGAGATAAATATTTTGAACGAAACAATAAAAACAAATAATATGGCGTCAAAGGAAATGAAAACATCAACCTTAGCTGAAATGAAGGATGAATTTATCGGTAAAGTTGGAACACAAGAAAGAGACGAATACGAATACGAACTACGAATGGAAGTCTTAGGCAGAATGATAAAAACTGCACGCAAAGAAAGACATTTGACCCAGGAAGAACTGGGCAAGCTAATTGGAGTTAAAAAAGCGCAAATTTCAAAACTTGAAAGCAGTGCTAATAGTGCTACAATTGATACGATAATAAAAGTTTTTAAGGCATTAAAAGCAGAGATTAATTTTAATGTAAAGATTGAGAACGACTTTGTTAAACTCGCTTAGAAAAAGCCGAATGCACAACACTGTGAATACACAATAGCGGAGTTCGTGTAAAATTCCAAATTCTTGGATTTTTTCTAAATTTTACAGCTGAACCCAAAAATAAATCGCTTTTTTACGCGCTACTGCGCATACATGAAAACCTTAGATAAGATATAGGAAATCAATATTATAAAATTGGCAGTAAAGTTGAATGTTGAGAGGTTTTGGAAATGCTTTATCGATGTGTTTTTATGACCTTATTTAAAGTTTTATAGAGTTCTACACAATATATTGAAGTGCCTATCAATGAAAATTTTCAATACTTATTTCTTTACTTTCAAGTAAAAACATCTAGCTTTTATTAAGAATAAAATAACAGCCTTTTCATTTACGATTTCATTAATTTGCAGTGTGAAAGAAAACTTACAATTAAAAACAACGAAACATGTGTTGCCTTTTTTGGGCTTAGCACTATTATTGTTATTTTCACCTTGTAAGATTCGTAATTTTATCCAAGCAGAGTTTGGTGTTCCACAAACTGAAGTCACAAACAAAAGCCAGACGACGCTAAGCAGCTCTAACTGTTCTATCTTAAAAACAGTTGCGACTACTGTAGTTGAAAAAAAGATTACCGTCCAAAATTCTGTTGCAACTTTAGCAGGCAAAGGTTTGGCTTTTAATGTAGTAAATTTTCCTGATTATTACATCCCACCATACCAAGCAAGAAACCACTCGGGATCTTTAATTCCTTTTTACATTTTATATCAAAATATTCAGGTGTATTCGTAATTGATTTTTCTTCTTAAGAAAATTAAAGGCAGTTATCACTGCTGCTATTGATCAATTACAAATAACAAAAATGAAAATTCAAGAAAAAAACTTGAAGTTGCCCACTCTGTGGTAACAATGCTATTCCTTGTGTTTTTTTAAATAGCACAAGCACAGGGTTTCAATCCAGAAAAAAATAACTATTTAATTCTTTCTAAAAATATCATGCAACTTACCAACTGCTAAGGAATTGGCAAAAGAAGAAGGCGAGAAATACGGCAACTTTTATGTCATAATTTGTGGTATATCATTTAAGAACTTCGATATAACTGCAGACCAAATACCAGATGACTTAGAAATTGTAAAAACGCTATTCTCTAATGGGTTTCAGTTGACCAAGAAAGGATGTATTTCACTAACAATTTAAAATTTTTAAAATGAAAAATATAAATATAAAAAACGATGCAGGACTCTTAACCTTAGCACTAAGATTAGTAGTAGGTTGGACTTACTTTTCAGCACTCTGGAGAAGAGTAGCTTTAACAAATAAACTAGACCCAGATGGGGCGGGATATATTGGCGAGAAGTTTAATCACTTTTTGCCGAATGCTCTGGGAATAAAACCCCTCATTCAATACATGGTAGAAAACCCAGACATATTATGGATAAATATGGTGGCATTCACCATTATTGAAGGTATTGTTGGCTTGTTTATTATGTTTGGTTTGTTTACTCGAATTATGAGTATTGGTGTATTTGGCTTGGCAATGGGCATTCTGCTCGGTTCAGGATGGATAGGCACAACTTGCTTAGATGAATGGCAAATTGGCGTGTTAGGAATCGCCACAGGATTTGTGTTATTTCTTACAGGAAGTGGCAAATATTCTGTAGATAACTATTTAATGAAAAAGAATGTTACTTTCACTAAAAAGAAATGGTTTGCCTGGCTCGGCTCAGGGGTTCTACCTATAAAAGAGCGTATTTTTCCAAAAGTGGTTTTAATAGGTTCGCTATTAATTCTTGGAATGACTTTAATGACCAATCAAGTATTTCACGGTGGATTGTGGGGCACACTTCATAATAAATCGGTCAAGCCAAAACTTGAAATCACGGAAGCTAAAATAGACAAAAACACACTCTCTTTTGATGTCTTTAGAACCGAAGGTGTAGATGTTTACGGCGCTTGGATAATAGGTGTTGAATTATTGGATGAACAAAACAATGTGATTCTCGACTATTCACAAGAAGATTTAGCTGATTTACAAAGCGAGAACATTTCGAACTATTATGTAGCAAAAATAAAACCCGGAAAACACAGTTTGATTGTTCCATTAGGCGCAAAAGCAAAATTAAATTTGCAACATAATGCTTTGTCAAATTTACCTCAAAGAACTTATACAATAAAAATAACCGATATTAGCGGAGCATATTGGAAACATGAAATTAAGAAATAATAAAACCAACAATATTTAATATTAATAGCGGTTGAAGTGTAAACTTGAATCGCTATTTTATTTAGGCTGTGAATTTACAGAAATGGGATATATAAAAGTGGATGATTTTCAGAAAACAACTCTTGAAGGTGTATTTGCCTGTGGTGATAATTCTGCAATGATGCGGTCAGTTGCCAATGCGGTTTATAGTGGAAACCTTACAGGTGCAATGGTAAATGCTTTACTTTCATCTGCGGAATTTTAAAACATATATTTTAGGATATAGCAGAAGTATTTATCACTTATATTGAAACTTAAATTGTAGATAATGCAACCAACTTAGGTTTTAAGTGCTAAATTTTAGAAGATAAAATTTGTATTCAAAAAAATAAACAATAAACACATATTCATGGGGTAGTATTTATGAATTCGCTTTTGAAAAAGAACAAATTATGCTACTTATTTGAAAATAGATGCTAAAAAATGAAGTAAATATGCTCTGTAAAAATTAATTTCAAAATTAAATTTGATATTTAAATTTTCCTATTTTTCAATACCTTTAACTGAAAAAATCGGAAACCTGAATTTTGGTAGAACTTTTAAAAAATCATATTAAATGAATACACCTATAAAACTTAAAATTGCATTGCAAGAACTTCCTCATAAATGCGAACGCACGCTTTTAGTGTCTAGAAATATCAATATGGAACAACTTCATTATATTATTCAAGTTGCTTTTGGCTGGGAAAATGCCCATTTATTTGAATTTAGAAATGCAAAAAGACAAGCCAGTATTCGCGTGGGCATACCTGATGATTTCGATATGGATTTTGGAGGGGTGAAAACACTCAAAGCGCATCGGGTAAAACTGGAAAAAACTTTTGTTATAGAAAATGAAGCCAAGCCGTTGTGGTACAATTATGATTTTGGAGACGATTGGCTACATCGTATTTCGTTTTTAAAAACGACAAAAAAAGATTTAGAAATTTTTGAAGGCAAACCAATTTGTACCAAAGCCATAGGCAAATGTCCGCCGGAAGATGTTGGCGGTCCGTGGGGCTATGTAGATTTTTTAGAAACGCTAAAAGATGAAGACCACCCAGAACACGAGGAGTTAAAGGAATGGTACGGAATAGAAGGTGATGAAGACTATGACGAAATCAAAGTCAACTTGCAGGACATCAACAAACTCTTAAAAACAGCGATATAATTCTAAAACATGCAAATCTAAATTTGAAGTCTTTCTGTTTAGGATATGACAAAAATTCAAATAAAGAGTAACTATGGAAAATCAGTTTTACGCTGAAGGCAGTCTGATTTTCCTAGATTTCCCCCTCTTTAGGGTCGGGGAAAAAATCGAGGAAATCTTGTAAACTGTTTTTTTGTCATATACCAAAGTCATTCCGATTCTCTCTTGAACTATTTTGAAATTATAGCAAAACAGCCATTTTTATTTGAATCTGTTGATTTTATAAAAAAAGAATACAGGCGTTATGTATGTGGTTCTGACAATATTTATTATAAACAGATGATGATATTATAGAAATTATGGCAATAACCTGATTACTGAATTTTAAACTATTTATATCAATTTCTATGAAATATACATCAATTTCATAAGCTTATTTCAAATCTAACCCTTTAGCATGGCTTCCCCGTAGTTTAAGCATAGCTTAAGTATGGCTAATGTATTAAAACAAAACAGGTAAAAAAGCGACCAAAAACGAAAAACGGGTAAAAAAGCGAATTTTTATAATTATTTTCTTCAACCCAAGCACAGCAATATAAATAAACTCAAAGTCGACTAAAAAAAAGATGCAGATTCACTTCCCATTAATCTGCAAATTTTTACTTTTGCTTATGCAAAAAAACGTACTCATACTCGACTTCGGATCACAGTACACACAGCTGATTGCTAGGCGTGTGAGAGAACTGAACATCTATTGTGAAATCCACCCATTCAATAAATTACCAGAGGACATCAGCCTTTTTAAAGCTGTGATTCTTTCTGGAAGTCCTTTTTCCGTCAAGCATCCTGAAGCTCCGCAACCAGATTTAAGTCAAATTAAAGGCAAAGTTCCTTTGTTAGGTGTTTGCTTTGGGGCACAATATATGGCGCAGCATTTTGGTGGGGAAGTGGCAAGTTCCAACGCCAGAGAATTTGGACGTGCCAACTTGTCTTTCATTAAAGATCAGGAGTTGTTTTTCGATGAGGTTTTAGAACAATCTCAAGTTTGGATGTCGCACAGTGATAGCATCAAAACTTTACCTGAAAATGCGGTCAGAATAGCGAGCACGAACGATGTACTGAATGCCGCTTACCGTATCGAAGACGAACCGACTTATGGCATTCAGTTTCATCCTGAAGTTTACCATTCTACGGATGGCAAACAAATTCTGGAAAACTTTTTAGTTAAAATTGCTGAAGTTCCACAAAGCTGGACACCATCTGCATTTGTCGATATGACGGTAGATGAATTAAAATCTAAAGTTGGCAATGCCAAAGTGATTTTAGGCTTAAGCGGTGGCGTAGATTCTACAGTAGCAGCAACTTTGTTGCACCAAGCCATTGGCAAGAACTTGCATTGCATTTTTGTCAACAATGGATTGTTGCGTAAAAATGAATTCGAAGCAGTTTTGCATCAATATAAAGACATGGGGCTGAATGTGAAAGGTGTGGATGCCACTGACAGATTTATGTCTGCACTTCACGATGTCACCGATCCTGAACAGAAAAGAAAAGCCATCGGCAATGCGTTTATCGAAGTTTTTGATGATGAAGCTTCCCAAGTTGAAGACGCCACTTTTTTGGCACAAGGCACGATTTATCCCGATGTCATCGAATCGATTTCGGTCAACGGTCCGTCGGCAACTATCAAATCGCATCACAATGTAGGCGGTTTGCCAGATTTTATGAAATTGAGTGTCGTTGAACCTTTGCGTATGCTTTTCAAAGATGAAGTGAGACGCGTTGGCGCAGAACTTGGTATCGATCCAAAATTACTCGGTCGTCACCCGTTTCCTGGACCGGGATTAGCCATTCGTATTCTGGGCGAGGTTACCAAAGAAAAAGTTAGTATATTGCAAGAAGTTGATGCTGTATTTATCGATGCTTTAAGGGAATGGGAACTTTACGACCGCGTGTGGCAAGCCGGCGCAATTTTGCTCCCGGTAGATTCCGTTGGCGTGATGGGCGACGAAAGAACTTATGAAAAAGTAGTGGCACTTCGTGCGGTAGAATCTACCGATGGAATGACCGCAGATTGGGTGGATTTGCCTTATAAATTTCTTCAAAAAGTGTCCAACACAATTATAAATAGAGTCAAAGGCGTGAATAGAGTGGTTTACGACATCAGTTCAAAGCCGCCAGCAACCATAGAATGGGAATAATGATGAAATATATTTTTTTATTTGCTTTTAGTTTGATGCTTTTTGGCAACATCAATGCACAAGAGTTTAA
>JBHEPM010000139.1:0-4929 GCA_046260295.1 Psychroflexus sp. | reverse complement strand
ACATTAAAATTGAAAATGGACATCATAACTTTGATTTCGTTTCACAAAAACACCAATTGAAGGACATTAAATTCGATTTACCGGGAAAACACAATTTGTTCAATGCGGCAGCTGCACTGACTTTAGCTATAGATTTTAAACCTGAATTAGCAAAATGTTTCGCCAAATCTTTATCGAGTTTTAAAGGCGTCAAACGACGTTTCAATTACATATTGAAAACTGATGATTTGGTTGTGATTGACGATTATGCACATCATCCGCGAGAAATTTCTGCGGTACATCAAGCCATTTCTGAAATGCATCCCAACAAAACTCAAATTGTAATTTTTCAACCGCATTTATTTTCAAGAACCAGAGATTTTGCAGATGATTTTGCTGCGAGTTTAGCAAATTTTGATGCGGTGAATCTCTTGGAAATTTATCCAGCACGTGAAATCCCAATCACAGGAATTGACGCTGATTTCTTATTGAAAAAAATCAATAATTCGAATAAAAAAACAATCGAAAAATCGGAAATACAACAAATTATAGACACAACATCCAATGCCGTTGTGGTGTTGCTTGGTGCTGGTGATATTGGCGTAGAAGCCCAAAAAATTTCAAAATATCTCAATGAAACTGTTTAACTTACATAATATAAGATTGGTTTTGATGCTGTTTGGCTTGCTGATTTTGCTCAGTTTTGCCAACAAACGCCATCATCACAAAGCTTTAAAGTCTGTTGAAGTTGAGTTTTTAGATGCTTCAAAATTGTTCATTACAGAATTGGAAGTTGAACAACTTTTGAAAGAAAATTTGGCAGACATTCAAGATTCCATTTTGAATGAAGCCAACTTAAAACGCTTTGAAAATGCACTGAATACAAATGAAATGATTAAAGCCACCGAAGTCTTTTATGATTTGAATGGCAAATTGACTGCATCTGTCGTTCAACGTGAACCGATTGCGCGCGTTTTCGATCAGGATTTTTTCTATTTAGATGAAGAAGGATTTGCCATGCCACTGTCTCAAAACTATTCGGCAAGAGTTCCGATGGTTTCAGGTGTAAGTGCGGAAAATCTAAAGGAAATTTATCCACTTTTATTAAAAATAAGGGAAGATGATTTTTTAAAAAAACATATTATTGCAATTCGTAAAAAATTAGCCAATAATTACATTTTAGAAGTCAGAGACAAAGATTTTGTAGTCAATTTTGGTCAAATTTCTTATCTTGACCGAAAGTTGAAAAATTATAAAGTTTTTTATCACAAATCTTTAGAATATAAAAAGTTAGATAGCTATAAACGTATAGATTTGCAGTTTGGAAATCAAGTCGTGTGTACTAAAAAGTAATACTCTACAGACATGGAAGGAGATAATATCGCAGTAGGATTAGACATCGGGACAACAAAGATTGTTGCCATGATTGGTCGTAAGAATGAATATGGAAAAGTCGAAATTCTCGGCATTGGTCGTACCAAAAGTCTTGGTGTTCACCGTGGCGTTGTCAATAATATTACACAAACCATCCAGTCTATTCAACAAGCAATTCAGCAAGCCGAAGCCAATTCTGGTGTTGAAGTAAGCGCTGTAACCGTTGGTATTGCAGGTCAACACATCAGAAGTTTGCAACATAGTGACTACATTACCAGAAACGATGTGGAAGAAGTGATAGAAGATGATGATATTGATAACTTGTGCAATCAAGTTCATAAATTGGTCATGTTGCCAGGAGAAGAAATTATTCATGTTTTGCCACAAGAATATAAAGTCGACGGACAATCTGAAATCATGGAACCGCGCGGCATGTCAGGCGGAAGATTAGAAGCTAATTTTCATGTCGTAGTTGGTCAAATTTCATCCATAAGAAATATTGGTCGTTGTGTTAAAAATTCAGGTTTAGAGCTGAATGGCATGACACTTGAACCTTTGGCATCTGCCAACGCAGTTTTAAGTCAAGAAGAAAAAGAAGCCGGCGTTGCACTTATTGATATTGGTGGCGGTACCACAGATTTAGCCATTTTTAAAGATGGTATCATTCGTCATACTGCAGTCGTTCCGTTTGGTGGGAATGTGATTACAGAAGATATCAAAGAAGGCTGTTCTATTATTGAAAAGCAAGCTGAATTGCTAAAAGTAAAATTTGGATCAGCTTGGCCAGGTGAAAATAAAGAAAATGAAATTGTTTCTATTCCAGGATTACGTGGACGCGAACCAAAAGAAATTTCACTTAAAAATTTATCTAAAGTGATTCATTATCGCGCCGTAGAAATTATTGATCAAGTTTATCTTGAAATTAAAAACTATGGACACGAAGAACAAAAGAAAAAATTGATTGCGGGAATTGTCATCACTGGAGGCGGTGCACAATTGAAACATTTGAAACAATTGGTAGAATACGTCACAGGCATGGACACCAGAATTGGTTTTCCAAACGAATATCTCGCCGGTGAAACCGATAAAGAAATTGCAAGTCCAACATATGCCACAGCCGTTGGTTTAGTGATGGACGGACTGGAGCGCAAAGCTTTTGAAAAAGAAGAGAAATTATTAGAAGAAGAAGCTGAAAAAGCTTCAGAAGAAAAAAATATTGAAACAGCAGAAACTGCCATGGTAGAAGATGGTGACGAACACGTCACGAATGCAGAAGATGCTGATGCAACGGAAAATTCTGAAGAAGAAAAAACCGTTGAGCAGCCGAAACAACCTGCCCGACCAAGTCGAAATGTCGTGGAACGGTGGTTTGATAAATTAAAAGATTTTTTAGATAACGCAGAGTAGTAGAATACCAACCCAAAACACATTATTATGAGCAACTCAGAATTCGATAACATCGCTTTTGATCTACCAAAAAACCAATCCAATGTCATCAAAGTTATTGGTGTTGGCGGTGGTGGATCAAACGCCATAAACCATATGTTTAGTCAAGGCATCAAAGGTGTGGATTTTGTAATTTGCAACACAGATGCACAAGCCTTAGAAAACAGTCCAGTTCCAACTAAAATTCAATTGGGTGTTAACCTTACAGAAGGTTTGGGTGCTGGCGCAAATCCTGATATCGGCAAGCAAGCTGCCGAAGAAAGTAAAGAAGACATCAAAGGTTTACTGAGTACCAATACCAAAATGGTGTTTATCACTGCTGGTATGGGCGGTGGTACCGGAACTGGGGCAGCACCGGTAATTGCCAGGTTGTCCAAAGAATTGGATATTCTTACAGTTGGTATTGTCACTATTCCATTTCAATTTGAAGGACGCACACGAAATGAACAAGCGCAAATTGGTGTGGAAGAACTGCGGAATAATGTAGATTCTTTGATTGTTATCAATAATAACAAACTTCGGGAAGTTTACGGAAATCTTGGCTTCAAATCTGGTTTTTCTAAAGCAGACGAAGTTTTAGCCACTGCTTCTCGTGGAATTGCAGAAGTAATTACGCATCACTACACGCAAAATATTGACTTGCGTGATGCCAAAACAGTTTTAAGCAACAGTGGAACTGCCATCATGGGTTCTGCGGTCGCTTCAGGCACCAATCGCTCTCAAATTGCTATTGAAAAAGCTTTGGATTCACCTTTGCTGAACGACAATAAAATTACTGGCGCACAAAATGTTTTGTTGCTAATCGTTTCTGGAACCGATGAAATTACTTTAGATGAAATTGGTGAAATTAACGACCATATTCAGGCTGAAGCCGGAAATAGCGCTAATATCATTATGGGTGTTGGCGATGATGAAAGCTTGGAAGAATCAATTTCTGTCACTGTGATTGCCACGGGATTTAACACCGAGCAACAAGATGTGATTGTGAATACAGAAACCAAGAAAATCATTCACACTTTGGAAGACGACCAAAAGATGGAACAAAATTTATCTGCAAGTCGATATTCCAAAAAACAAACGCCGGAGTTTCAAACCCGAAAACCATCTCGTTTTAAAGAAGAGCAACAACCTGACAAAGTTGTGCATCACCTAGATTTCGATGAAGTAGAAAATGCGAAAAAAGATTCATCTAAAGAAAACCCAAAATCTTCTGTAAACGTAAATGATATTGATGTTGATTTTGAAGTAGTGAACGCCAATCCTGATGAATTTGAAATTATTGATTCTTCAGAGAAAGATGAAACTGAAGTTTCAGAACCAGAAAATGATATGTTGAGTTTTGATTTTTCAGAACTAGAACAAGACACAAAGGAAGAAGATGATGCTGAAAATTCAGTGACTTTCGATTTGTCTAAAGACGACGAGAGTGTGAAAAATGTCGAAGTCAAGGATCCTCAGGAAGTGTTTTCGCATTCGGAAAATAATCCACAACCGGTAAAGCGTTACAATTTGGATGAATTTATGGATGAAGAAAAGGAGCAACCTAAAGTAAAATCAAAACCTGTTGTAGAAGAGCCTAAAGATGAAACTTTGGACTATCAACGTAAAGTTGTTGAGCCAAAGCAATCTAGTTCAGACTCTGAAAATGAAGATGTTGATCCAATGAATACTCCTCTAGCTGAATTGGCTTCAAGAGCAGCGGAACGCAGAGCAAAAATGAAAAAGTTCAATTACAAATTTAGAAATAGTAAAAATATTGACGAAATAGAAAAGCAACCGGCATACAAACGTGCTGGAATTGAACTGGAAAAAAGAAATATGGAAGGTAATGGCTTGTCCAGAACTTCAGTTGAAGGCGACAAGGACAATTTAAATTTTCGCTCAAATAATTCTTTTTTGCATGACAATGTAGATTAAAATAAGAACTAGAGATTCAACAGCAAAGCCATTCTTAACCGGAATGGCTTTGCTGTTTTATAGGTGTTTTAGATTATAAATCCATTATGCAAAAGCAGATATTTTCAGAATGGCTTTGTTGTTAACATTAAATTTGCTTAATTTTAACGCCTAATTTCTAATATAATAATGTTTAAACAATCTTATAAATTGATTTTTTTGATACTTACAAGT
>JBHEPM010000138.1:0-4958 GCA_046260295.1 Psychroflexus sp. | reverse complement strand
CTAGGTATTGCGTTCAGTCATAATATTACATAATATTGTTATGTCTCATATTGCTTTGTAATCATCTGTGAGAATAAAACTTCAACCAACTAAATTCAGCCTGACAATTGCATTCGTTTGTCGGGCTTTTTTATGTTTTAAAAATAAGACTTCTTAAGTTTTTCAGAAAGGCAAGAGAAAAGTCATTCTCATGTCAGTAAAATAGATAAAACTTTATTACTTTTGTTTAAAATTATTCTAAATAGCATGTTGACCATTATTGATTTAAAAAAAGGGCAAAAAGCCATTATTGGCGAAATGACCTCGGACGATATTCCGCTAAAACTTTTAGAAATGGGGTGCTTGCCAGGGAACGAAGTTGAATTGGTTCAAATTGCACCTTTTAGAGATCCTTTGTATCTCAACATCAATGATACTTATTTGTCAATACGACGAGAAACCGCAAAATTGATTAATGTAGAATTGTTAGCAAATGAGTAAACAAATCAATGTCGCCTTAGTCGGCAATCCCAACACAGGTAAAACCTCAGTCTTCAACAATCTTACCGGACTCAACCAAAAAGTCGGAAATTACCCTGGAATTACTGTCGATAAGAAAGAAGGTTCTATCAAATTGAGTAGAAATCTGAAAGCTCATATTTTAGATTTGCCAGGAACTTACAGTCTTAACGCCACATCTTTGGACGAGAATGTCGTCATCGAATTATTGATGAACAAAAAAGACAAAGATTATCCAGATGTTGTGGTTGTTGTGAGTGATATAGAAAATCTGAAGCGAAATTTACTGCTTTTTACGCAAATTAAAGATCTTGGTTTGCCCACAATTTTAGCCATCAATATGGCTGATCGTATGGAAAGAAAAGGCATTGAGTTGGATGTTGAAGGTTTAGAAAAAAAATTGAATACCAAAATTAGTTTAATCAGTGCCAGAAAAGGAACTGGCTTTGAGGACTTGAAAAATCAAATTGCCAATTATCAAAATATTTCTACAGAACCCTGTTTGCAGGCTTCAGAAATTGATCCACAATATTTTAGTGCGCTAAAAAAAGCTTATCCAAACCAAGATTTATATAAATTGTGGTTGGTCATTACCCAAGATGTGAATTTTGGCACGACTAAACGCAACGAAATTCAAGCTCAAAATGGTTTTACGCCGAAGTCTATTTCTGATTTGAAGCGACTTCAGCAAAAGGAAACCATCAAGCGTTATCAATTCATCAATGAAACTTTGAAAGCCACTTTGACTAAAGATTTGGCTTTGGCGAAAGGTTTACGAGCAAGTTTAGACAAAATCCTCATTCATAAAGTTTGGGGTTATGTGATTTTCCTTGCCATTTTATTTCTAATTTTTCAAACTATTTACGATTGGTCGGCTTATCCGATGGATTTTATAGATGAAAGTTTTCTACAGCTCAGTGAATTTGTGAAAGGCACATTTCCAGCCGGCGTATTTACAGACCTTATTTCTGAAGGAATTATTCCCGGTATTGGCGGAATTGTGATTTTTGTACCACAAATCGCCTTTCTGTTTTTATTCATTTCAATTTTAGAAGAAACCGGCTACATGAGCCGTGTGGTTTTTCTGATGGATAAAATTATGCGGAAATTCGGGATGAGTGGCAAAAGTGTGGTGCCGTTGATTTCTGGGACAGCTTGCGCAATTCCTGCAGTAATGGCTGCTAGAAATATTGAAAGTTGGAAAGAACGCTTGGTCACAATTTTGGTCGTTCCATTCACCACTTGTTCGGCAAGATTACCCGTTTACCTCATTATTATTGCCTTGGTAATTCCTGATGAACGTTGGCTTGGCATTTTTAATTATCAAGGGATTACACTTATGTTGCTCTATTTGCTTGGATTTGCAACTGCGGTACTTTCAGGTTGGTTGGCGAGTAAAATGTTGAAAATAAAATTCAAATCTTATTTCGTTGTAGAAATGCCAGATTACAAAATGCCGATTTTTAAAAATATTGCATTTACTGTTTTTGAAAAAACCAAGTCTTTTGTGGTTGGTGCAGGAAAAATAATCTTGGCTATTTCTATAATATTGTGGGTTTTGGCAAGTTACGGGCCGACAGATGATTTCGATAATGCTGAAGAAATCGTTAACAACAATATTGAAACTGAAAACTTTTCTCAAGAAGAAATCGATACTAAAATCGCTTCTTATAAATTAAAAAATTCTTATATTGGTTATGCTGGTCGTGCCATAGAACCGGCGGTTACACCATTGGGTTACGATTGGAAAATCGGCATTGCCATCATCAGTTCTTTTGCAGCAAGAGAAGTTTTTGTTGGCACTTTAGCAACCATTTATAGTGTGGGAAGTGAAGATGAGCAAACCATTAAAAATAGAATGGCTGCAGAAACGAATCCGGTTTTAGGCGGACCTTTATTTACATTTGCTAGCGGAATTAGTTTGTTACTATTTTATGCTTTTGCCATGCAATGCATGAGTACTTTGGCTATTGTGAAAATAGAAACCGGCACTTGGAAATGGCCGCTAATTCAACTTTTCGGAATGTCCGCATTTGCTTATGTTGTGGCATTTTTAGCATTTCAAATTTTAAAATAAAAAGAAAATGATACAAGAAATTTTAGTTTTATTGACGTTTATTTTGGCACTTTCATTTTTGATTAAAAAATACTTTTGGCCTCAAAAAAAGGCTAAAGCCGCTTGTGGTGTGTCAGATTGTGGTTGCGGGAAATAGTTAGTTTATTTTTGAATTGAATTTGTAGATTCGGTCAGGCGTCACACAATAATCTAAAGGAATGTCGTGTGTTTTTGAAGGAATAATATCGTCTTCAGCTTGAAAAAAGGACAAACCAATTTTCACAACATCTGCTTTGCAATCTTTTAAAAATGCATCGTAAAAACCTTTGCCATAACCAATACGATTTCCGTTTTGATCAAAAGCTAACAAAGGAATAAAAACCACATCCAGTTGAGAAGGAAAAACTTGAATTCCGTTTTGTGGTTCTGGAATATCCCATTTGTTGATTTTTAATTGCGTTGAATCTGTCAATAAATAATGCGATAAACTTTGGTCTGAAGGATTCATTTTTGGAATCACGACATTGCCATCTTTGCCATAAATAATTTGTAAAATGTATTCTGTGTTGATTTCTTTTTGCCGTTTGATGGATAAAAAAAGATGAAAATACGCTAAATTCCAAATGTCTAATTCCAAACATTGATTCGCGATTTTAAGACTTTCATCGTCAATTTGATCCTCTGTCAATTCTGCTCGTAACTTTTTGTATTTCTGTCGCAATTCAGATTTTGTCATTTTCATGTGATTTAGAAATGTGAAAAATGGCATCTCCTTGATAAACGATCGGGGATTGATTGGCGTTGATGATGTAACCGTCGTTACTGGCTTTTACTTTATGTCTAAATGTGCCATAAGGATCTGTGATTGTAGCAACAAATTCGCCCTTTTCAACATATTTTCCTATCGGAATTTTTACATGTAAAAGCCCGCTATATTTGGCGCGCATCCAATATGTACTTGAAATAAACTTGGTTTCATCTTGCGGAGTTTCAACTTCAAAATTGGATTTCAACATGTCAAAATGATTCAAAATACGTTTGATGCCTTCCACGCCGTATTTCGAAATTTCCTTGTTATTGTCTTGAGATTTCCCACCTTCAAATAGTAAAACTGATTTGCCTTGTTTTACGCAAGTCATGCGGTAAGAATTTTTGATGGTTGAAGAATACACGGTGAATGGTGCGCAAAAAATTTTAGCAAGTTCTTCAGCTCGGCTATCTTTTTTGTCAATTCTGATTTGCGCTGCATTGAAGCGACTTGCGCCGCCAGTATGAAAATCCAAACAAATATCTACAATAGGCAAAATTTCTGTAGAAAATTGGTAAGCAAATCGACTGGCTAAAGATCCTTTTTTGGTGCCGGGAAACATTCTGTTTAAGTCACGCCCGTCTGGAAATTCTCGTTTCATATTTAAAAATCCAAACACATTTAAAACTGGAACACAAATAATGGTTCCGCGTTTGGGTTTGTTGATGCCTTTGGAAATCACTTGTCTTACTGTTTCCACGCCGTTGATTTCGTCGCCGTGAATTCCTGCCGTAATTAAAATGACCGGACCTGGTTTTTTGGCACGTTGAATAATCACAGGAACTTCCACAGAAGTTGTTGTGTAAAGTTTGGCAGTATTGAAATTAATACGTGCTTTTTCTCCTGGGAAAACTTTTCGGTCTAATATATGAAGCACATTCTTAGGATCGATTTCCGGCATTTACACGTTTTTTTCGATGTATTGAATGATATTTTTGGCAATATCTTTTCCGGTGGCTTTTTCAATACCTTCTAAACCTGGTGAAGAATTAACTTCCAAGATCAGTGGTCCACGTGAACTTTGTAATAAATCTACACCAGCAACGCCTAAACGCATGGCTTTTGCAGCTTTTATGGCAGCAATTTCTTCTTCATCAGAAAGTTCAATCACTTCTGCTGAACCGCCTTGGTGTAAGTTCGACCTAAATTCACCTTCTTTACCTTGGCGTTTCATCGCACCAACGACATGACCATCAATAACAAAAACACGAATATCTGCACCTTTGGCTTCTTTGATAAATTCTTGAACAATGACTCTTGCTTGAAGTCCGTTAAAAGCTTCAATTACAGATTTTGCAGCATTTTTAGTCTCTGCCAATACCACGCCTAAACCTTGTGTGCCTTCCAGAAGTTTAATAACAAGCGGCGTACCACCAACTTGTTCAATAACGCCATTGACATCTCTGGAATAGTTGGTGAAAACGGTTTTTGGCAAACCGATTTTGGCTCTTGATAAAACTTGAAGACTTCTCAGTTTATCTCGACTTCTCACCAAAGCTTCAGAATCTATAGTGCTGAATGCGCCCATCATTTCAAATTGTCTCACAACGGCAGTTCCATAAAATGTAACAGAGGCGCCAATTCTAGGAATAATAG
>JBHEPM010000137.1:0-5017 GCA_046260295.1 Psychroflexus sp. | reverse complement strand
TAGTAAATGTTATCTGAACTAAGCAACTGATAGGCGAAAATAAAACAGAAGATGTCAACAAGTTTATATTTAATAACCAATTCTAAACTAAGTGGAAATGAAACAGAAAAAGATTGGAAAAGAATTGTACACGAACTGACTAAATTAAATTTGTCGACAACTTCATATGCCAATGCTGAAAATCACATTGTGAAGGAATATGGAGATTGGAGTTACAGAATTGATAATTTTGAAGATGAACCTTTAAGTATAGAGTTTGAAGGCCCGTTTGCTATTCTACCAAGTTTATATTCAAATGTTGGTCTTATTTTTACAATTTATAGGTATAGACTTCTTTATGAATTTTATGGTTATGATACACATAATAAATTTAGGAAAGACCTTTTTGACATAGTTTCAATTATTGGTGGCACAGAAGTAATTTATCTCGCTGACAATGCTTGCGACAAGCTTTCTAACTACCTTGAATTTATGGCAGAAGAGAATATTCCATACGAAATAATCAAACAAAAAATGATAGAAGAACTTGGAAACCCAGTTACAGATTATTCAAAATTAGATTATGAAAAATTAAGTTATTGGAATATAAATGAATTTTTTTTAGATGATTTCAAAGATTTTAAAAATAAAAATATCTAATTTTCTTCCCTGTTTCAAATCAATAAAATTTAATCAATAGTATTTAAATGCAAATATTTCAAAAATCTGTTATTCAAAAACACGTCAATAATCTTGACAAAGATAAAGTTGACAAAGCTTTCGATATATTTCGACAGAATTATAATCAAGCGAAAATTGAGCAAATCAAAACGCTGAAAGAAGAAGAATATCAAGACGGATTTTTTAGAGATATTTTTGTCGATGTTTTGGGTTACACACTTCGACCAGATGAAAACTTTAATTTACAACGTGAGTTTAAAAATCAATCTGATGGGAAAAAAGCTGATGGAGCAATTCTAAAAGATGAAAATGCAATTGCAGTAATTGAGTTAAAATCAACGAAAACAAAGGATTTAACTAAAATTACTCAACAAGCGTTTAACTACAAAAACAATCAACCTGAATGTAAATTTATCATTACTTCAAACTTTCAAAAGCTTCGGTTCTACATTGACTATTCAAACGAATACGAAGAATTTGATTTGTTCGCACTAGATCGTGATAAATTCAATTTGTTGTTTTTAATTTTACACAAAGACAATATTTTTAAGGGTTTACCAATTCAACTTAAAAAAGAAACTCAATTTCACGAGAAAGAAGTTTCAGAAGAACTTTACAAAGATTATTCAAATTTTAAAAGCAAACTGTTTGACAACTTAATCTTAAATCATCCAGGAAAGGATAAATTATTACTTTTCAAAAAATCGCAAAAACTTTTAGACCGTTTCTTATTCATTCTTTTTGCAGAAGATAGCGGATTACTTCCGCCAAATTCAATTCCTAGAATGATAAAGCGGTTCGAGATTCTAAAGGAAGAAGACGCTTATAAACCAATATACGAGATTTTTAAACAGTATTTTGGATATATGAATATTGGCAGAAAAGGTAAAAAAATTGCTGATGATATTCCAGCTTATAATGGTGGTTTATTTTATGAAGACAAAACTCTAAACGATTTTAAAATTGGTGATGAAGTATTAATCAATGATTTAAAAAAACTTTCAACTTACGATTTTAGCTCAGAAGTAGATGTCAATATTTTAGGACAGATTTTTGAACATTCACTTAACGAAATTGAAGAAGTTACCGCAGAAATTGAAGGAACAATTTCTGATCAAAAGCGGAGTAAACGCAAAAAAGACGGTGTTTTTTATACTCCAAAATATATTACAACTTACATAGTCGCAAACACAATAGGTAAACTTTGTATTGACAAAAAGGCTGTACTTGATATTGAAGAAATTGAATTTGATGATTCATATTTAAAAGCCGATAAATCCCTAAGTGCAAAAGGTAAAAAGCTTTTCAAAAAATTAACTCATTACAAAACTTGGCTAACAGATTTAAAAATAATCGATCCAGCTTGTGGAAGTGGCGCATTTTTAAATCAAGCATTAAACTTCTTAATCGAAGAACACGAAAAAATTGATGATATTATTGCAGAGTTAACAAACTCTCCATTAAGACTTTTTGATACAGATAAAAATATTTTAGAAAACAATCTTTTTGGTGTAGATATAAACGAAGAAAGCGTTGAAATTGCACAACTTTCACTTTGGTTGAGAACAGCAAAAAAAGACCGCAAACTTTCAAAATTAAGTAACAACATAAAATGCGGGAACTCACTTTTAAAATCAAATTTTGATTGGAATAAAGAGTTTTCTGGAATAATGCAAAATGGTGGTTTTGATGTTGTAATTGGAAATCCACCTTACATAAAAGAATACACCAATAAACAAGCTTTTGATGGTTTGCGAGATTTACCTTCTTATCAAGGCAAAATGGATTTATGGTATATGTTTGGCGATTTAGCTTTAGATATTGTAAAAAAAGATTACGGTTTGATAGGTTACATTGCTCCAAATAATTGGATTACAAATTCTGGAGCTTCAAAATTTAGAAATCTTGTTTTACAAAAAGGTAAATTAACAGAGTTTATTGACTTTGGTGATTTTAAAGTTTTTGACTCCGCAGGTATTCAAACCATGATTTATATTATGGAAAGGTCGGATGATAACGAAAATTACAATTTTAGTTATTCTAAAGTGCTTAATAGCAAAATAAAACACGAAGATGCACAATTGTTTTTGGAGCATTTGAAAGATGAAAAATACGAGTATTTTAAAGCCAATATTGAAAGAAAGGAAAATTTAGACAAACCTATCAACTTTGTAAATGCCGAACTCACATTAATAATTGATAAAATAAGAGCAAAACAAAATTTTAGTTTTGATAAAAAAGAAATTGCTCAAGGTATTGTTGCTCCTCAAGATTCCTTAAATAAAAAGAATCAAGAAATTCTTGGGGAAGGATTTAATGTTGGCGATGGTATTTTTAATTTAAGTAACGAAGAATATGAAAAAATGAACTTAACATCAAAAGAAAGTGAAATTGTAAAACCCTTTTTTACAACTTCTGAGTTAGGTAGATTTTTTGGGATAAATAAAAACAAATATTGGGTAATTTATACAGATTCAAGTTTTAACAAAATTGATTCAATAAATCCATATCCAAATTTAAAAACCCATTTAGATAAATTTCAAGATGTAATTACATCAAGTAACAAGCCTTATGGTTTACACAGAGCAAGAGAAGAAAATTTTTTTAAAGGCGAGAAAATAATATCACTTAGAAAATGCGCAAGACCGACATTCACATTTACAGATTTTGACTGTTATGTTTCTCAAACATATTTTTCAATTCAAACAGAAAATCTAAATCAAAAATACTTAACTGGTTTATTAAATTCAGATTTAATTGCATTTTGGCTAAAATATCAAGGTAAAATGCAAGGCGATTTATATCAAGTTGATAAAGCGCCATTAATGGATTTGCCAATTATTAAACCATCAGAAGTAAGACAAAATGAAATCGCAGATTTAGTTACTAATATTATTTCAACAAAGCAAAAACAACTTGATTATAAGCAACTTTTAGAAAAAGCAAAATCAGAAAACAATTTTGACCGAGAAATTCAATTGACAAAAGAATTAGAGCAATTTTCAAAAGACATAAATCAAGCTGAAAACAAAATCAACTCAATCATCTTTGAGCTTTACGATTTAAATTCAAGTGAAATTTCAACGATTGAGAAAAATATAAACTGATGAAAAGCCAACGCTCAAAGCCATACACATTTGCAATTCGCGCAATTCAAAGCAGCGCCAGCCAAAAATTAAAAATGAAGGATATCGCTTCTTTGGTCGCCACTGAATGATACATTTCCCTGTTCATTATTTGATAAACAAACTAAATATTCAATTGATGACCTAAAATTTATTTTACAAATAATATCAGATGAAGAAATAAAACAAAAGCCACTTCATCAAGTCGTTTTTCATTCCTCCTCATTCCAAATTCTCCAGGCTTTTTCAGCTTGGAAGTTTAGCATTTGTTCACCATTCATAATGGTAGCACCATGTTGTTTGCCTTGGGCTAAAAAAGTGGTGACGGTCGGATTGTAAATCAAATCGTACAGCAAATGATTTTCAGTGACAAACTCAAATGGAATAGGAGGGCAGTCGCTAGTATTAGGATGCGTACCAAGCGGCGTACAATTTACAATCAGCTGGTGATTTTTCAAAATATCTTCATTCAAACTGTCGTAAGTATAATCGGCAATATTTTCATTTCTGGAAACTACGGAAACCTCGTATCCCACAGATTTCAAAGCATAACTCACCGCCTTAGAAGCTCCTCCAGTACCCAAAACCAATGCATTTTCATGATGTGGTTCTATCATCAAAAAAATAGATTTTGTAAAACCAAACACGTCAGTGTTGTAGCCAACTAATTTATTATCTATAATTTTAATGGTATTTACCGCACCAATTTTATCTGCAAAAGGATCGATATTATGCAAAAAGGGAATGATTTGTTCTTTATATGGAATAGTGACATTTAAACCATCTAAATGAGGATTGTCATTGAGGACGTGCATAAAGTCATCAATATCTTTGATGTCAAAATTTTTATATTCAGCTTCAATATTCAATTTTTTAAACTTATTGTTGAAATATCCTCTTGAAAATGAATACTCTATATTTTTTCCTACTAATCCATATAATTTCATATTACTTTACTTTTTGGTGGTTATCGTACCAAGCTAGGCTCAAAACTATTAAAATTCCTATAAGAATAAAAAACACACCCCACCAAGTTTCAAAATCTGTAATTTCTGGCCAATATCTTTTATAATTGTCCAATACTGGATTGTTATTGGCATCGTAAACAATGCTGCCATCGCCATCCGTTTTGTAAATTTTATCTTTCCATGGCCAAACTACGCCCAAACTGCCGGTGATAAATCCGATGATAATGGCAAAATTAATATTTTTAAAGTGCTTCAGCACATAAC
>JBHEPM010000136.1:0-5040 GCA_046260295.1 Psychroflexus sp. | reverse complement strand
GTACAAGACGGTTGCGATTATAAATGTACCTATTGTACAATTCCTTTGGCAAGAGGAATTTCAAGATCTGATAAACTGGAGAATGTTCTAAAAAATGCGAAGGAAATTTCTGATCAAGGTATCAAAGAAATTGTATTAACAGGCGTAAATATTGGCGATTATGGCAAAGGAGAATTTGGCAATAAAAAACATGAACATACTTTTTTGGATTTGGTGAAAGCTTTGGACAAAGTGGAAGGCATTGAACGCCTAAGAATTTCTTCTATAGAACCAAATTTACTGAAAGACGAAACCATCGATTTTGTAGCAGAAAGTGACACTTTTGTTCCACATTTTCATATTCCATTGCAAAGTGGAAGCAATGAATTATTAAAAAAAATGCGTCGTCGCTATATGAAAGAATTATACGTCGATCGCGTTGAAAATATTAAAACGAAAATGCCAAATGCTTGTATTGGCGTGGACGTGATTGTTGGTTTTCCTGGTGAAACCGAAGAATTATTTTTAGAAACTTATAATTTTTTGAATGAATTAGATATTTCCTATTTGCATGTATTTACTTTTTCTGAAAGAGAAAATACACCAGCAGCAGAAATGGATGGTGTTGTGCCTTTAAAAATAAGAAAAAAACGCAGTAAAATGTTGCGTGGTTTGTCAGCGAAAAAACGACGTGCATTTTATGAAAGTCAATTGAATACGACGCATGAAGTTTTGTTTGAAGGCGAAAATAAATCTGGTTACATTCATGGGTTTACAGAAAATTACGTGAAAGTGAAAACCTTTTGGAATCCAGATTTGGTCAACACCAAACACAAAATTAACTTGAAAGATATTGACGATGATGGTTTGGTAAGATTTGATTTTATTGAAGTGCCGGCGGCTTTAGCTTGATTGAAGCTGTGAAAAAATCTGTTTGATTTTCGATAATTTTTTTATAAAATCAAAATAAAACGCTAAACCTTTCTTTTATTATTTTCAGCTGAAGTGTTTTGCTTAAATTTACAATGTAACAATCATTATAAACTTTATAAAAGCAAAATTATGGCACATTTACGATTAGGCGATACCGCCCCAGATTTTACAGCAGAAACGACTGAAGGAAATATCAATTTCCACGAATGGTTAGGGGAGAAGTGGGGCATGATTTTTTCTCATCCCGCAGATTTCACGCCAGTTTGCACTACCGAACTTGGCAGAACTTCACAATTGAAAAGTGAATTTGAAAAAAGAGGTGTTAAAGTCATCGCTTTGAGCGTTGACCCATTGAAAGACCATAATGAATGGATTAAAGACATTAACGAAACGCAAAATACGGAAGTGGATTTCCCGATTATCGCTGATGAAAATAGAAAAGTTGCAGAATTGTATGATATGATTCATCCAAATACTTCTGAAAATGCAACGGTGCGTTCAGTGTTTATCATCAGTCCAGACAAGAAAATAAAATTGACATTGACCTATCCGCCTTCGACTGGTAGAAATTTCAACGAATTGATTCGGGTGATTGACAGTTTACAACTTACTGCAAATGAAAAATTAGCGACACCAGCAGATTGGAATCAAGGCGATGATGCTATTATTTCACCATCCGTAAGCGATGAAGAAGCTAAAAAACGATTTCCAGATTATAAAACTGTAAAACCTTATTTACGAACAACTTCTGTAAAGAAATAAGTTTGAAGTTTAAATATTTTTCAAAAAAAAAAAGGCTTTGTGATTTAAAAATTGCAAAGCCTTTTAATTTGGATTTTATATATTAATCATCATCCTTAAAAATATGAACATTTTCATAGAGGCGATCGAAAAAATGAAGTTCTTGTTTATTGTTTGAAGTTTTCAAAGCTGCAAATAAACTTCTATAACTATCGTGATATATTTCAACCAATAGATTATCATCTTTTCCCATCATTATGCGTTTGCCTTTATCCCATTCTACCCAAAATATAAACGGAAGTCCAAATGTAGCTTGACTTTTCTCAAGATAAAAAGCACCATTTTTGTGTTCGCCTTTGATGATTTTATCAAAAGTTTGATTGGCTATTTCATAACTCACCCGCAGGGTTTCATCATCAAGAAATTTGAATTCTAAATATTCCACAGCATTTGGCACATCATTCATTTCAAAAAAATCTTCTAAGTTGAGATGATTTTGGTTGCCAAAATTTTCGTAAGGTTCTATGGCGTAATATCCATCCATAAAACTGAGTTGGTTATCATATAGAAAAACACCATCTTCTGGGATTTTTTTAACACCACAAGACGACAAAAAATACGCCGAACAAACAAGTAAAATAAATGTTTTCAATTGAGTTGATTGGAAGTTAAGTTTAAAATATTTCATGAGTCAAAGGTAATGACTTTAAATAAATTTCTTTTTGAGAATATGAAAATAACTCGATTCACTCCCTCACTGGTTTGTCATCTTTCCATTCGCCTTCAAAACTGATATTTCCATCGGGATCGAAAAGTGTGCCGAAACCTTCTCGACGATTGTTTTTAAATTCACCTTCGTAACGTTCGCCGCTTGGCCAATAATACGTTCCAACACCAGTTCTATCATCATTTTCAAAATCGCCTTCATATTTTTGACCATCTGCCCACTCAAAAGTGCCAGTACCGTGCCGTTTGTTGTTTTTCCATTTGCCACGATAAATGCTGCCGGTTCTCCAGATTCCAATGCCGCCGCCGTTGGCTTTTCCGTTTTTCACTTCGCCTAAATAATGGACTTCATCACCATTTTCAGATTTAAAAGAAATCACTTGAATGTCATCTTTTCTAGCTAAAGCCTGATTCTTCTGAGCAATGACTTGCACTAAACTATCGCTATAATTTTTGATAGAATCTAAATCTGAAGTCAATATATTCCGCAAACTATCTCTCTCCATTTCAAATTTTTCCAAAGATTTTTCTTGAGATTGAATTTGATACCTATATTGCTCCACAGAATTACTGTCAGAGTCAAATTCTTTTTCAAGTTTTTGTAGTGCAGCGATACGGTTTTGAATGGTTTCTGATTTAGAATTATTGTCTATAGATTTCAAATTTTTAATGGCATTTTCCAAATCACGATCGTAAATCCAAACGCCATCAGCTTCTAAAATCTGATTCAATAAATTTATTTCAGTTTCTTTTTTTGAAATTTCATTTTTCAATTTATTCAAACCACTTTCAGAATTATTCTTGGTCATTAGCCATATCAAGGACGGAACAATAGTAATCAACAAGAAGAATGTCACGTAGAATAGAAGTCTAAATCTATTCTTTTGTTTGCTTAACTTTTCACTCATATTATTTTATTTAATCCATGAAATTTGTTTCAGGAATTTTGTTTTCAAATTTTCTCAAGTCGAATGAATAATAGACATTAAAATTCAAAATCCACCTTCCAGTATATCTAGCACCGTCAAAAGTGCTTTGTCCAATTGTGTACATCATACTTAGCGAATATTGTAATTTTGGATTGACAATATAACCAACTTTTGGGGTAAATCGCAAATCTTCAATCGGGTTATCTCTTACGGATTTTCCACTTTGCATTATCAATTCTACATCAGGTGAAAAGTAGAATGCGCCAGGTTCTAATTGTTGACGATTTAAAGGAATATACATATAATATTTGTAGCGGTATCGGTTTCTGTATCTGTAATTTGAGCCTTTTAAATTTGAGCGACTCCAGCGATGTTCGAACCGCAAACGGTGAAATACTTTAAAATGTTCAAATGGCATAGAAAATAGATATTGGTGCCAAATTCTAGGTTCTAAAACCACATTTTGATAAGCTTCATTGTCTGGTTGCGGCGTAAAATTTAAGCGTAAAACACCGCCGACAGTTGCACTAAATCGTTTTGAAAATAAGTATTTTAGACCGTGCCGATTGTAAACCTGCGCAACTCTGCCAAAATAATCTGTACCATCGTATTGTGTGGTTCGGAAATGTGTTTGGGCATCCCAAAATAATTTTTCTCCCAAACGAACTTTTCCATAAGAATGAAACCAAGCATAAGTACTGGGTTTTTGAAATCGGCTAGGTTCACTTTCAATATCTTGTGAAACAGCGTGTTTTGGCGTTAATATTACCAGAAATACAACTATAGTGCTAAATAGAATACTTTTCATAAAAATTTAATCAGTATATTTTACAGATAAAATCTCAAAAATAGTTTCAGGATTTTTCTCTCTTTTCAATGCTTTTTCGATCGATTTCGTATCTTGTTCGCGCAATTCAACCAAGCGTTTGTATAAATTTTCAAAATTGTCAATATTAGTTGAAATCTTGTCGCAATCTATTTCATTTTTGAATTTGTCGAGTAGGTGAGGTCGCAAAATCTCGTCAAAAGCTTCATAAATTCGCTCTTTTACAGTTTCTTCCATGTCTGTGTAAGTATATGGATTCCAAACTGTTCTTGTATATAATTCTTCTATTCGGTCAATTTTACTTGGCAATTCAGTTTGAAAATTGTGAAACGAAATCAGTTTATCAAAACATGCCATAAAAAGATCGATTTCTTGCTTTTTTTGATCAATCTCAAGACTTGCATAAACTTCAAATTGATTTCTGGTATAATTTTTAATATCAGAGGCTAATTCTTCATGATATTCATTGAAATTTTCATCACCTTCATTACCGCTGTAAAGTTTTAAAATTGAATCTTTTTTAGCAACCAATTCATCTTCAATTTCGTTGAGATTAGATTGTTTTTTAAGATCATCCAATATTAAATTGGACTTCGTATCTAGTTTTGACACGCTATTTTTTATGGCATTAATGAATTCAGCTAAATCAGATAATTCAAATTTTTTAGCTTCAAAATCAGATGGTAAATTTGTATTGATTTCTAAAGGTTCATCTTGAAAATCAGCATTTATATTTTCAGGAAATTGAATCGTTTTTAAAATGCGATTGTCCAAACTTGAACGTTCCAAATATGCCAAGGCTTTGTTTTGTGATATATCTACATTATGTTTTAAATCATCAAGTTTAGCACTAATTAATTTATAAACTTCATCTGTGATTTTCAACTTTTTGTATTGATGTAAACC
>JBHEPM010000135.1:4656-5052 GCA_046260295.1 Psychroflexus sp. | reverse complement strand
GTATTTCTGCATCCCGAAAAATATATAGATGAAATCGCAGAACAAGAACGCTACGAATCTCATAACAATGATGTGGAAGATTCGAGGTATCAAAAATTTGTAAGTCCAATTACTGACGCTGTTCAATCTCAATTTCCAAAAACAGCTAGTGGTCTGGATTATGGTTGTGGTACTGGACCAGTTGCATCAGTAGTTTTGGAACGCGAAGGTTTTCAAAAACCAGCACTTTACGATCCATTTTTTCATCCCAATGAAGAGAACCTAAAAAAAACTTACGATTATATTATCTGTTGTGAAGTGATGGAACATTTTTTCAAGCCAAAATTTGAATTTGAAAGATTGCGCCAATTATTGAAAGTTAATGGAAAATTATTCTGTAAAACAACAATTTTAGAA
>JBHEPM010000135.1:0-4646 GCA_046260295.1 Psychroflexus sp. | reverse complement strand
GGTTTCTGCTTTAGTAATAAATAGGAATCAATTAGTTATTTCCCTAAAAGCAGCAGATAATGAAGGGAGCAAATTACGTTATTCGATCAAACCGGATTTTAATTTTATAAATGTAGACATCCAATCCAAATTGATAACATTTGGGTAAGCAGATTTCTTATTTTAAAAAATCAAAATCGAAAGACGGGAATAAATCTAGTATTAGTGCTAAGATTTCAGGATTATTCTCCAAAGCTGAATCCAAATGTTGCTTTGCCATTTTTGGATTGTTGAGTTCAAAGTAAACACCTGCAAAACGAAAGTCTAATTCAGGATGATTTGGGAAAAAATCTTCAGCTTGCTTCAAAGTATGAAACGCCTCTTCAAATTCTTCAGAATTGATCAATAAATCGATTTGATGCAACCAAGTATCTAGTTCATAATTCCCCAATTCCAAGCTTTTTTTCAATCCAAATGCGGAATCTTGAATATTATCCAACTCCAAATTGATAATGGCGTAATGCTTCCAATACAGCACGTTTTCCTCGTCGATATTTATTGCTTTATTTATGTAATATAGCGCTTTTTTGTAGTCTTTAATTTTAATATGAAAATCAGTTAAAGCCAGCCACACTTTATCCAACAACGGATCTTCATGCAATGCTTTTTTGTAATTTTTCAAAGCATTTTCAGGTTGATTCAATTTCAGAAAACACTTGCCAATTCTCAAATATGCAAAAGCGGTTGGATCGTCAATTTGAATGGTCAAGGTGTAACATTCTATGGCTTCTTTGTAGCGATGTAGACGCTCCAAAACTTTACCTTTTTCAAGGTAAGCACCGATAAAATAATCATCTGAAATTATAGCAAAATCAAAAGCTTCTAAAGCACTTTGGTATTTTTTTGCTTCAAAATATAGTTTCCCTAGCTGATGCCAAGCAACTTCACAATAAGGATTTTTATCTAAAAAGTTTTTAAGAAAAACGATGGCTTCTTGGTTTTGATCAAGAAAATCGAAGCAATAAATAATATTGTAAAGTGCGGTATAATCGTTTTCATCATTTTCTAAGCAATTGATATAGCTGTTTTTAGCACTATCAAAATCTTCTAAAAACAAATATTCCATTCCCATAATGCTGTGAATTTCAAGCAAATCATCTGCGAAATTCAAAGATTCTTTCAGCACATTTATGGCATCTTGATGCAGGTCTTGTTTTGAATACACATTGGCTATCAAAATGTATATTTCTTCATTGTTGGGTTCCAAAGTTTTCAAATCCTGAAGTAAACTTATTGCCAAATCAAATTTATCTTCAAAAGATAAAATTTCGGCTTTCAGCAACAACAAATTTGTAGCAGAAGGATGTTGATCCAAAGCGAGTTTTAAGGCTTTTTTGGCCAAAGCTAAACGACCGCTATCCATGTAATGTGCAATGATGTTTTCGAATTCTGACGCATCAAAAAACAAAATTTCATTGGTTTTAAGCATCATTTCAAACTTTTCTATCGGAAAGTCGAAGTCTTCGTGATGAGATGAACCTAAATTCATAGATGTTTTAATTTGGGGTTAAGATAAAAGACTTTGACGACATAAATAGTATTTCTCAAAAAATGTTATCCACAATTTATTCCACATTTTTTGAATTTTTACAATCATTGAGAATATCAATAATAATGCCACATCCATGCTTTATATCTTCATCTGAAATATTCAAAGGCGGTGAAATTCTTACAGCACGACCTTCGTAAAGCAACCAAAACAGAAGCAAATTTCGTTCTTTTGCTTCTAAAACAAGGTGGTTTGCAATATTTTCATTTTTGAAAATCGGTGCCAACATTAATCCTTTGCCACGTATTTCTTCTATCAAATCATGCTGTAAATACTGTCTAAATAATTGTTCTTTCTCTAAAGTTTTGTCAATAATATCGGATTCCAACAACACTTCCAAAGTTGCTTTTGAAGCTGCCGCAATGACAGGATTTCCGCCAAATGTAGTAATGTGTCCAAGTTTTGGCGAATCACTTAGCAAACGCATCAAGGTTTCTGAAGCGGTAAATGCGCCACAGGGCAAACCGGAAGCCATGCCTTTGCCAATTACCAAAATATCTGGCACGACATCAAAATGCTGAAATCCAAATAATTTTCCGGTTCTTCCAAATCCGGGTTGAATTTCATCTAAAATCAATAATGCGCCGACTTTTTCACAACGTTGTTTAACTTTTTTGAGATAATCATTTTCAGGCAAAATAAATCCTGCTCCACCTTGAATGGTTTCCAAAATCACTGCTGCTGTTGAACTTGTAATGTTTTCTAAATCAGATTCATCATTGAAAGCAATATGTGAAATATCGCCTACCAATGGGCGAAAAGGCGCAATACGTTCTTCATAATCCATCAAACTCAAAGCGCCATACGAATTGCCGTGATAACATTTTTCAGCAGCGATAATCTCCGAACGTCCGGTGGCTCTTCTGGCGAGTTTCATCGCGCCATCAATCGCTTCTGTGCCACTATTTACCAAATAAGTTTGCGATAATGGTTCTGGCAAATGTTCCGCTAAAAGTTTGGTGAATTCTACGGCTGGTGACTGAATATATTCACCATAAACCATCACGTGCATGTAAGAATCCAGTTGATTTTTTATGGCAGAAATCACTTTTGGATGCCGATGACCAAGTCCGCATGCCGAAACGCCCGCAACTAAATCCAAATACTGCCGACCGTCTGAAGTATGAATATAACTGCCTTCAGCAAATTTAATTTCCAAACCCAATGGGTGTGGCGTTGTTTGCGCTTGGTAACTCAAAAAATCACTCTTCATCGGTCTTTATCGCTTTTGGTTTTTTCAATTTCTTGGGTTTTTCTTCCGACGGTTCAGGCGATTGATCTTCAGATTTAGATTGCAATTCAGAAGTTTTTAAGTCTGAATTTGAATTCATTTCTTCCAAATCTTGAAAGAAATCATCATAAATTTCAGGATCTTCAATGCCTTTTATTTTAGGTAAAACAATACTGTCCCGACCTTTAAATAAATCTAATTTTTGAAGCAATTGCTCCTCGCCTCGCCAATTAAAATCTTTCAATTTAGCGCCATTTTCTGGGAAAAGTGATTTGGGATAAGTATCAGAATCCACATTTTTATAATATATAACATCGCTGATTTCTTGTTCTTCAAAAAGCAATTTAATTTTAGCAGACAAAGATTTATTAATCCCAACCAATTCACTTTGGTCATCGCGAATATAGAAAATGGTTTCTGTATTTTTAACCACATCAACTTCGTAGATTTCGTTATCCTCAAAAAGGCCAAACAATTCTTTGCCTTTAATTTGATTGTAACCTTCAATCGAATCTTTTTGAATCATAAATGAATCGTAAAACACCTTTAACGAATCGAGTTTTTCTGTTTCAGTATCGCTTAACAAATGAATTGTATCGCCTGTAATTTGGCTGTTTCCTGACCAAAGCACAGGTTTTCTAATCATTTTGGTAATGCCAGTTTTTTCGCTGGTGTGAATCGAATCTGCTTTTCCGCTCAAGTCGGTTTTATAAATCCTAGCATCGTAAAACGCACGCATTTCTCGGAATTCTGGTTTCCCAGTAATCATTAAAGTATCGCTGGAAATGAATAATGAATCTTGATCTTGTTTGATTGAAGCATAAGGTCGTTTTGTAATAAATACCGAATCTTTCTCTCTAAAAACTTCAGCATAATGTCCGCGAATCACTGATTTATTGATTGTATCTGTAACTTTGATATTATTGGTTGCCGATGCAAAACTTCGTTGGCGGTCAAAATAAATACTGTCGCCTTCCAACAAACGATTTTCATAATCAATTTTAGAATTTTTTACAAAAAATCCTTTGTCTTTTCTGGTATCATAAAAACCACGTTCGCAATACACAACGCTGGTTTCACTGGTAATTGTGGACGGACCGTAAAGATAAGCGTGTCCTAATTCAGAATAAAAATCCAAACGTTCAGAATCTATATTGTATTCAGGATTTCTGACTTTTACATTATTTTTAAAAGCGTATTTTTCTAAATTCATAAAATAGCGTCCAATCTGACTTGTAATTGTAGATGCGGAATCTTTCACTTTGCCGCCGCTTCTGTAAAAAGCTTGCTGGGTTTTTCTATTGAAAAATAAAGAATCTGTGGTCAATTGGTTACTTGGCGTTTCCAAAAGCACATCTTCACTAGCAAAAGCGAATTGTGTGTCGCCATTGTATTCTGCATATTTGCTGGTCATATTGACCGTATCGCCTTGTTTCATTCTTACATTTCCAAAAGCTTTAAAAAAATCTTCGTTTTGGTAAAAAATGGCGCGATCGCACCAAACCTCAACACCTTCGTGAAGAAAATAAACCTGATTTTCGACTTTTGATAAAATAAATGCACCAGGGTAGTTTTTTTCATCTACACGCGTACGGTCACTTTTATAGTCTATTTTTTTGGGATCTTGCGCTTGCAGTGGAATACAAATCAGAATTATTATAGAAAATAAAAAAAAGTTTTTCAAAGTAGAACACATTTAGATTGCAAAATTAATCATTTCAGTGGTAGTCTCTCTTTTTTACATAAAAATTTATTAGTGTCCGATAAAAAATCCCTCATTAATTGAGGGATTTTTCGTATATAGCTGTATTAACTTTCAAATAATTC
>JBHEPM010000134.1:4546-5076 GCA_046260295.1 Psychroflexus sp. | reverse complement strand
AAATTTAGTTTCGCTTCCGAGTGAAAAATCAAACTGATCGCCAACTTTATGACCGGTCATAGATTTTGCAATCGGTGAAGTGAAAGCGATTTTTTTCTGTTTTACATCGGCTTCATCCACGCCAACTATTTGGAATTCTTGCTTGTTGCCATTCATTTTAAAACTGACTTTGGCACCAAATCTCACCACATCTATTGGTTGATTTTTCAGTTGAATCAATTGTGCGGAATTCAATCGGTCTTGCAATAATTTAAGCTTTCCGTCAATTACCGCTAAAGCTCGTCTTCTTTCAGTATCATTATCTGTTTTCAATTCAGAGCGCGATTGTTGAAGTTCTGATTTTTCTGTTTCTAATAACTCCAAACCTTTTGGTGTAACATAATTGATTTGACCATCTGGCAAAGCTGCTCTCGGCGGTATAATCGGTGCTTCTTCTTGATCGCTTTCTTTTACGAAACCTCTGCTCATTATATCGTTTTAAAAAAATTAAAATTCAATATAATGAAATAAAAAGACTTTAACTTATATAA
>JBHEPM010000134.1:0-4536 GCA_046260295.1 Psychroflexus sp. | reverse complement strand
GCTTTGATGACATGTTGTGCGTAGCTTCTAGCGGTTTTCAAAATCTGATTGTCTTTCACTAAATCTGCAATTTTCAAATCCAAAATACCACTTTGTTGAGTGCCCATCAAATTGCCTGGACCACGCAGTTTCAAATCGACTTCGGCAATTTTGAAACCATCGTTGGTGGCAGTCATGGTTTCCATTCTGGTTTTGCCTTCGTTGCTCAATTTTTTTCCTGTAATGAGAATACAATAACTTTGTTCTGCGCCACGCCCTACTCTACCACGCAATTGGTGCAATTGTGACAAACCGAAACGTTCTGCACTTTCAATAATCATCAAACTGGCATTTGGCACATTCACGCCAACTTCAATGACCGTTGTGGCGACCATAATTTGTGTTTTACCTTGAACAAATCTATCCATTTCATAAGCTTTGTCTTCAGGTTTCATTTTGCCATGAACAATTGAAATTTGATATTTCGGTTTTGGAAATTCTCGTTCAATACTGGCATAACCGTCCATTAAATCTTTGTAGTCGAAATTTGCAGATTCTTCAATTAACGGATAAACAATATAAACTTGTCGTCCTTTTTCAACTTCATCTTTAATGAATCTGAAGACTTTCAATCGATTGCTGTCATAACGGTGCACCGTTTTGACAGGTTTTCTGCCGGGCGGTAATTCATCGATGACAGAAATGTCCAAATCGCCGTACAAACTCATCGCCAAAGTTCTGGGAATTGGCGTTGCCGTCATCACCAAAACATGCGGTGGTAATGTGTTCTTCTTCCAAAGTTTAGCACGTTGTGCCACGCCAAATCGGTGTTGCTCGTCAATGACTGCGAAGCCAAGATTTTTAAAAATGACTTTATCTTCAATCAAAGCATGTGTGCCAATTAAAATATGAAGTTCACCGTTTTCAAGTTTTTCGTGTAGAATTTTTCGATTTTTCTTTTTAGTTGAACCAGTTAAAAGTGCAACTTCGATCTCCATTTTATCGCATAATTCTGAAATGCCTTCGTAATGTTGTGTGGCTAGAATTTCTGTTGGCGCCATCAAGCAGGCTTGGAATCCGTTGTCTAAAGCCATCAACATACTCATTAATGCAACAATGGTTTTTCCTGACCCCACATCACCTTGCAAAAGCCGATTCATTTGTGCATTGCTGCCTAAATCTTTTCGAATTTCTTTCAATACTTTTTTCTGAGCCTTGGTCAATTCAAATGGCAATACGTTTTTATAAAAATCATTGAAATATTCGCCGACTTGTTCAAATCGAAATCCTTTAATTTTAGATTTATGAACTGCATTTTTTCGCAAAAGTTGAAGTTGAATGTAAAAAAACTCTTCGAATTTCAATCGAAATTGCGCTTTAGCTAAGTTTTCTCCAGAAGTTGGAAAATGAATATTGAACACAGATTCAGCTTTTGGCATCAGTTTTAAATCTGACAAAATATTTTCTGAAAGTGTTTCTTGAATTTGTTTGCCATAAGATTTCAACAGTTCAAAAACCAAACTGCCAATCATTTTGTTAGAAACACCACGTTTACTCAATTTCTCTGTGGAAGGATACACCGGTTGCATTTTAACATGCGATTTCAGTTTGTGTTCAGAAAACAATTCAATGTCTGGATGTGGCATGGAAAAGTTGCCATTGTAATAGTTGAGTTTACCAAAAATCACGTAAGCTACATTGGTTTTCAGGTTTTCTAAAATCCATTTGTGACCGCGAAACCAAACCAATTCCATGGTTCCCGTGTCATCGTAAAATTCAGCCACCAAACGTTTGCCGCGTTTCATCGGGACAGATTTTACGCTGGATATTTTTCCGAGAATTTGAACTTCCGCACTGTTGTTTTGTAAATCTTTGATTTTATGATATTGCGATTTATCGATGTATCTGAATGGAAAAAATTCCAATAAATCTTGAAATGTATGAATTTGCAACTCAGTTTTCAGCAAATCTGCACGTTGCGGACCGACGCCTTTGAGGTAAACAATAGGAGTTTGCAAGGTTTTCGAATTCATAAAACGAATATAGTATAATTCAGAAAAAATTGACAAAAACTAAGCCTTGAAAAACAAAAAAGCTGCTTCTAAAGAAACAGCTTTGGTGAATTTAAAAATTGAAAATTAATCTTCATATTTATTCGAATAACGCTGGTACAATTCGGTTTGGTGCGTTTCCAAACTGATATTTCTCCCTTGGATAAATGCTTGAATCAATTTGTTGGTTTTCATGTCTAAAGCGTCGCCTTCACTGATAAAAAGCGTGGCGTCTTTGCCAACTTCCAAACTTCCGATTTGATTTTCCATACCAAGAATTTTGGCAGTATTTAGCGTAATCATTTGTAAAGCAATTTCTTTGTCTAATCCGTAAGCGGCTGCGGTTCCAGCGTAAAATGGTAGGTTTCTGGAATTCATACGTTCCATACTTCCGCTGCCTTCCAAAGCAACCAATACGCCCGTATCGTGAAGAATTTTTGGTAATTTATAAGGCAAATCATAATCGTCATCTTCAAAAGTTGGTGTGGAATGCACACGTTGAATTAAAACTGAAATATTTTCATTTTTCAGTGATTTGGCAAGTTTGTGACTTTGGTAAGCGCCGACAATAGTGACTTTTTCTAAATTCAGTTGCTTTTTGAAACTGATGACATCACTGATTTCTTTTTCACCATCTACATGAACAAACAATGATTTTGAACCCTCAAAAATGCCTTGCATGGCTTCAAATTCCAAATCTTTTTCATTTGAATTGTAAACTTTTGCATTTTGAAAATAGGACACCAAATTTTTAACTTCTGAATCGTATTTTTTGTTTTGTTCAAACGGGCGTTCCGCATCGTACCAACTGCCGCTTCTTTTGAATCCGCTCGGCCAATTCAAATGAATGCCATCATCTTCTTTAATCACAGCATCTTCCCAATTCCAAGCATCAAACTGAACAATGGAAGAAGTTCCTGAAATTCGTCCGCCACGAGGCGTAATTTGCCCCATCAAAACGCCATTTGGTCGCATACTTTCTACAACTTTGCTTTCTGTATTGTAAGCAATCAAACTTCTGACATGCGGTAACATTTTACCCAATTCGTTTTCATCTTCAGTAGCAGCAACAGCATCGATTTCAACTAAACCTAAAGTTGCATTTGGCGCGATAAAACCTGGATAAACATGCTTATTTTCAGCTGAAATGAGTTTTCCTTTGGCTTGATTTTTATCTGTACCGACATAAGTGATTTTTCCCTTGTCGAAAACTATCACCGCATTTTCTAAAACTTCGCCGTTGCCGATGTGTGCAGTTGCGCCGACAATTGAAATCATTTCATTTTGTTCTGGAGCTGGTGTTTGTTGCGCTGAAGCTGAAAACAAAACCAAGGTTACGGCTAAAATCTGTATGTTTTTGAAAATCTTTTTCATAATTATTCGTGTGTGTAGTTGAATTCATCTAAACTGTCGCAGTGTAAAAATTCTTTGTCTTTCTTCTTGATCGGTTGCGTTTTCAAACCTTTATTTTTGGCTTTCATCATTTTATTGATGAGAAAACTGCGTTCCTCTTGAATCGATTTTCGCATGGCTAAATCTTTTTCTAAATCGAAATAAATTTCACCTTCAATCATGGTTTTTTCTGGTTTTGCGTAAACTGAAAGTGGATGTGCATTCCACAACACAAGATCGGCATCTTTGCCTACTTTTATGCTTCCAACGCGATCATCTATATGTAATAATTTTGCTGGATTTAATGTTACAAATTTCCAAGCTTCCTCTTCAGAAACATTACCGTATTTCATGGTTTTGGCAGCTTCTTGATTCAGTCTTCTTATCATTTCGCCATCGTCACTGTTGATGGCAACAGTCAATCCTTGATTATGCATAATTGCCGCATTGAAAGGAATCGCATCGTTGACTTCGTATTTGTAAGCCCACCAATCGCTAAAAGTTGATGCGCCGGCACCGTGAGCTTTCATTTTATCAGCAACTTTGTAGCCTTCTAAAATGTGTGTAAACGTGTTGACTGTAAAATCAAATTGTTCAGCCACTTTCATCAACATATTGATTTCACTTTGAACGTAAGAATGGCAACTGATGAATCTTTCGCCATTGATAATTTCCAGCAAAGTTTCCATTTCTTCATCTTTACGAAAATTTTCACCAGAACTCTTTTTTTGTTCGTAAGCTTTTGCTCTGCTAAAATAATCTATAAAAACTTGCTCCACGCCCATTCTGGTTTGTGGAAAACGAGAATTTCCGCCCCAGTTGGATTGTTTGACGTTTTCACCCAAAGCGAATTTGATGAATTTTGGCGAATTGTCGTAAATCATATCTTCAGCATTTTCGCCCCATTTCAATTTTAAAATGGCAGAACGACCACCGATTGGATTTGCTGAACCGTGCAACAACTGAATGCTGGTCACGCCACCCGCCAAAGATCTGTAAATGCTGATGTCATCTGGATTGACAGCGTCTTCCATCGTGACTTCTGCGGAAGAATTATGACCAAATTCATTGACAGAACTGGCTGCGATATGAGAATGTTCGTCAACGATTCCAG
>JBHEPM010000133.1:0-5146 GCA_046260295.1 Psychroflexus sp. | reverse complement strand
ATGGTATTCCAAAAATCGTTTGGATCGTTTTTTGCAATTCTATAAATATCAAAGTACTCGGGTAATGAGTTGATATTGTAATAAGAATGTGTGATTTTTTTTAGATATTCTGCAACTTCACTTTCGTTCGCTTCTGAATATGATTTAGAGCTCATTGGAATTATTTTTTTATTTTCACTTGAAAATTACAAAAAAATGTATTTAAAAAAACCAAATTTCACTCAGTTAAATCATTTTAGGCTAAATTTTAGAAATTATGTGAAAAATTAATGATTAATTAGAATTTTAAACTAGTGTTAGATTTGAAATAACAGATTTATGCTCTGGAAATTTTTCAAGCAAAATTTTTCGATCTGCCAATTCAAAATCTTGAAAATCGAATCCAGGTGAAACAGTGCAACCAACCAAAGCAAAACTTTCTGGCGCAAGGATTTCAGCAGCAAACCAAACTTTAGCAGGAACTACAAATTGTGGAATTTCATCTTGATCTAATCGATTGCCGATTTTTACTTTAGAATATACGCCCTTTTCAGAAATCATGTGTAAATGAATGGTTTGCCCGATGTAAAAATGCCAAATTTCATCTTGTTGAACCCGATGAAATGCTGAAAATGAATCTGAAGTCAACATGAAATAAATGCAGGTTGAAAAATGTCGAGAACCTTCAAAATAGGAGGGAAGCGAAGTGTTTTCTGCTTGTAATTGACTTCGGTAAGTTTCTTTAAAATAACCACCTTCAGGATGAGATTCCAGATTTAGTTGTTCTATAATTTCAGCTTTCGTCATGACTTAAATATTTTGATTCAACCAAGTTTTTGCATTTTTGAAAGCGTCCAACCAAGATGAAACTTCATCTTGTCTATCTTTTGGATAATACGCCCAATTCCAAGGAAATGTAGAGCGTTCCAAATGTGGCATCATCACCAAATGTCTGCCAGAATCATCACAAAGCATAGCGGCGTTATAATCTGAACCATTTGGATTGCAAGGAAATTCTTCTCTGAAATATTTAGCTGGAATATTGTATTCAGATTCAGATTTTGGCAAATTGAATTTACCTTCACCGTGCGCCGCCCAAATTCCTAGTCGGCTGCCTTCCAGGTTTTTCAGCATCACAGCATTCGACTTTTGAATATCTACGGCTGTAAATTGACATTCAAATTTCCCAGAATCATTATGAAGCATTTTTGGTTTTTCGTCGTGTTCTGGGGTGATTAAGCCCAACTCCACAAAAAGTTGGCAACCATTACAAACGCCTAAAGATAAAGTATCTTCTCTGTTGAAGAAATTTTTAAGTGCTGAATTGGCGTTTCCGTTGTATTTAAACGCGCCAGCCCAACCTTTGGCACTGCCCAAAACATCTGAATTTGAAAATCCGCCAACCGCAGCTATGAAGTGAACATCTTCTAGATTTTCACGACCTGACATCAAATCTGTCATGTGAATATCTTTCACTTCAAATCCTGCCAAATGCATGGCTCTAGCCATTTCTCTTTCGCTGTTTGAACCTTTTTCACGAATGATTGCTGCTTTTATTTTATGTGAATCATCTACTCTCAATTTCCCATCAAAATTTGAAGGAAATTTGAAATTCAGTCCATTGTCTTTGAAATTTTCAAAACGTTCTTTAGCTTTCTGTTCGTCACTTTGGTGTTTGTCGAATTCATAAGAGGTTTTCCTCCAGAAATCACGATAAGTGTCAATATTAAACTGGAATTTTTGTCTTTGATGCTGAATTTCAAGTTCGCCAGTATTTGTGACTTCGCCGATTTCAACAGCATTGATATTTTGCGATTTCAAATCTTCTAAAAGTTCAGATTTGCCTTGAAAAATAATGCCGCTGTTTTCTGAAAACAAAACTTTAAAGAGTTCAGTTTCATCTAAATTTGATAAATCGACGTTTGCACCGAGATTATTTTCTGCAAAACACAATTCCAACAACGCAGTAATCATTCCACCGGAAGAAATATCGTGACCGCTGGTGATTTTATTTGCTTTTATCAAATTTTGAATCGCATTGAATTTAGCCCTAAAATTTTCATCATTTTTGATGGTTGGCGCACTTTCACCAACTTTGTTCAAGATTTGCGCAAAAGATGAACCACCAAGTTTGAAATCATCTTCAGAAAAATCCAGATAATAAATCGATCCGCCATTCAACTGAAAAACGGGTTCAATTACATTGGAAATATCGTTGCAATTTCCAGCAGCAGAAATAATTACCGTTCCTGGGGAAATGACTTCTTTGTCTTTGTATCGCTGCTTCATCGACAAAGAATCTTTGCCAGTTGGCACGTTGATGCCGAGATTTATAGAAAATTCAGAAACTGCCTTCACAGCTTCATAAAGTCTGGCATCTTCGCCTTCATTTTTACAAGGCCACATCCAGTTGGCAGACAGTGAAACCGATTTCAAATTGTCTTTCATCGGCGCCCAAATGATATTTGTCAAAGCTTCAGCAATTGAATTTTTAGCACCTGCAACTGGATCAATAAGTCCGGAAATTGGCGCGTGACCAATTGAAGTGGCAATGCCTTCTTTGCCTTTATAATCTAAAGCCACAACACCGCAATTGTTCAATGGAATTTGAAGCGCGCCCAAAGTTTGCTGTTTAGCCACGCGACCACTGACGCAACGGTCAACTTTGTTGGTCAACCAGTCTTTGCTGGCAACAGCTTCGAGTTGAAGTAATTGTTCAACGTAATTGTATATTTTGGATTCATCAAATTCTAAATCATCGTATTTTCTTTCAACAGTTTCATCGTTCATGAAGGTTTTCGGTGAACTGCCAAACATATCTTCCAATTTCAAATTTAATGGCGTTTCACCGTTTTTTTGATTTTTGAAAACAAATTGATGATCGTTGGTCACTTTTCCCACACGATACATTGGCGCGCGTTCTCTTTCTGCAATTTTTTGAAGCGTATCTGCATCTTTTTCACTCATGACTAAACCCATGCGTTCCTGAGATTCGTTGCCGATAATTTCTTTGGCAGAAAGCGTGGAATCACCAACTGGAAGTTTGTCAATATCGATATGTCCGCCAGTGTCTTCCACAAGTTCACTGAGACAATTTAAATGACCGCCAGCACCGTGATCGTGAATGGAATGAATAGGATTTTCTTCAGCTTCAACCATGGCACGAATAGCGTTTGCTGCGCGTTTTTGCATTTCTGGATTGGAACGCTGAACCGCATTCAACTCGATGCCGCTTTCAAATTCTCCAGTATCGGCAGAAGAAACGGCGGCGCCACCCATACCAATTCTGTAATTGTCGCCACCAAGAATAATGATGTCGTCGTTTTCTTTTGGTAAATCTTTTATGGCTTGTGATTTTTTTCCATAACCAACGCCACCTGCCATCATCACAACTTTGTCGTAAGCCAAGGTTCTATAGTGTTCTTCATGCTCAAAAGTGAACACAGAACCGGTGATGAGCGGTTGACCAAATTTATTACCGAAATCTGACGCGCCGTTGGAAGCTTTGATTAAAATATCCAATGGCGTTTGGTAAAGCCACGGTCTTTCTGGAATATTTTGCGACCAAATTTGATTATTCGTTCTTGGATAAGACGTCATATAAACCGCTGAACCTGCCAGTGGAAGTGAACCTTTTCCGCCAGCTAATCGATCGCGAATTTCTCCGCCGCTACCGGTTGCCGCACCGTTGAAAGGTTCGACTGTAGTTGGAAAATTATGCGTTTCGGCTTTTAAAGAAATCACAGAATCAAATTCAGAGTTTTGATAGAAATCTGCAATATCAGCCCGTTTTGGAGCGAATTGTTCAACTTTTGGGCCGTCGATGAAAGCGACATTGTCTTTGTAAGCGGAAATAATAGAATTCAGATTTTTTTCAGAAGTTTTCTTAATCATTTTGAACAATGATTCGTCTTTCGTTTCGCCATTTATAATGAAAGTGCCGTTGAAAATTTTATGGCGACAGTGTTCAGAATTCACTTGCGAAAAGCCAAAAACTTCAGCATCGGTGAGTTTTCTGCCAATTTTTTGAGACAATTCTACCAAATATTGGACTTCTTCTTTGTTCAAGGCCAAACCTTCTTTGGCATTGTAATCTGAAATGTTTTCAATTTCTAAAACTGCTTCAGGCGTAATATCTATGCTGAAAATATTTTGATTCAAGCCATCATATTTCTGAAACAACATTTTGTCAAATTCAGTTGAATTTGTTTCAGTTTGATGAAATTCTTCAATTCTGGAAATTCCTGAAATTCCCATGTTTTGGGTAATTTCTACGGCATTTGTGCTCCAGGGCGTAATCATGACTTGTCGTGGTCCGATGAATTGCCCATCAATTTGCATTTCGTCCACAAAAACAGCATCTCCAAAGAGCCATTTTAATTTTTTAATACTTTCGTAATCTGGACGTTTATCTATGGAAACAGCGTAGTAATGCGTCGATTCAGTTTTGAAGAAAATTATCATTTCTGAGTTGTTTAAGTTGTGTTTTGACGCCTTCAAAATTACAATAAATATATGAGTATTTCAGAATTTTGGTTAAGTTTGAATTCTATTTTTACGATTTCTTAGATTGGTTTTTAATTTAGGATTTTCAACTTTAATCAAATTTAGCTTTGAAGCATTTTACACTAAAATTTTTAGCGATTTTATTTCCACTTCAAATTGCGTTAATTTCAATATTAAAGCTGTTTCCCGAGTTTGTTGAGCAATTTTATAGCCGAAATTTATTCATCTTTATTTCTAAAGTTCAACATATTTTATTGGCATGGATTCCATTTTCTTTTGGCGATTTAATGTATGCTTTTATAGTTATTTGGGTGATATTTTGGTTCATTAGACTTGTTAGAAATCGATTTAAACAATTCAGGATTAAACTTTTAGAAACCATAGCTTTTTTGTCAGTGCTGTATTTTTTATTTCATTTTTTTTGGGGATTGAATTATTACCGCCAACCGCTGCATGAAAATCTTCAAATTGGGACAGAATACTCAAAAACAGAATTGGTAGATTTCACGTGTGAACTGATTCAGAGAACCAATGAAGCGCATCGTGAATTGGTGAGTCACGATTCAATAAAAGTCGATTTCAATTTTAAACAAAGGGAATTGCAAGATTTGATGTTTCAGGCTTATCAAAATTTCGAAAATGAAAATTTTCACTTTAAATA
>JBHEPM010000132.1:4969-5212 GCA_046260295.1 Psychroflexus sp. | reverse complement strand
GTCCATATCTTGTTTTCTTAATTTTAAAAAAGCCAACAAAATCATTTCATTTTTAAAATATAAAAAGATAAATATTCCTGAAAAAAGAACCAATGAAATGCCGTTACCAATGGAACCTTCAACAAACTGATAAATGCCAAAGGCGATGATTAATCCGGCTATAACTAACTTGATATTTTTATGAAACATGCGTCTGATTTTTTGAAATGCAAATCTAGGAAAAAGAAATGTAAAAAACTTTAT
>JBHEPM010000132.1:0-4743 GCA_046260295.1 Psychroflexus sp. | reverse complement strand
AAAAGAAGACGTGCCAAAGGCAGAAAAAAGCTAAGTGTTTCTTCTGAAATGAGTCTTAGAAAACGATAAAAAATGAAAATTTAATTTCACGATATAAAGGTGTTGCTAATTGCAACGCCTTTTTTTGTGTATAATTGTCTCTATAAAATATTTCAAAATGCCAAAAAACAAAAACATTCAAACTATTTTGCTCATCGGTTCAGGACCAATCGTTATCGGTCAAGCCTGTGAATTTGATTACGCAGGATCGCAGTCATTGCGTTCTTTGGGTGAAGATGGAATCAAAACTATTTTGATCAACAGCAATCCGGCAACAATTATGACAGATCCATCAATGGCAGATCACGTTTATCTAAAACCATTGACGACTAAATCTATCATAGAAATTCTGAAAAATCACCCAGAAATTGATGCTGTTTTGCCTACTATGGGCGGTCAAACCGCACTAAATCTTTGCATCGAAGCAGATGATAAAGGCATTTGGGAAGATTTTGGTGTAAAAATTATTGGTGTTGATATTGATGCCATTAATATCACAGAAGACCGAGAAAAGTTCAGAAAACTGATGCAAGATATCGGCGTTGGCGTGGCGCCTTCCAAAACAGTAACTTCATTTTTGCAAGGAAAAGAAGTGGCACAAGAATTCGGTTTTCCGCTGGTAATTCGTGCATCTTTTACACTTGGTGGAAGCGGTGCATCTATCGTTTATTCTGAAGATCAATTTGAAGAATTACTCACCCGCGGACTCGAAGCTTCGCCGATTCATGAAGTCATTATCGACAAAGCACTTTTAGGTTGGAAAGAATATGAATTGGAATTATTACGCGACCGAAATGACAATGTTGTCATTATTTGTAGCATTGAAAATATGGATCCGATGGGAATTCATACCGGAGATTCCATAACCGTTGCTCCAGCAATGACTTTGAGCGATACCGCTTACCAAAGAATGCGTGATTTGGCAATTAAAATGATGCGTAGCATCGGTGATTTTGCAGGCGGTTGCAATGTGCAATTTGCAGTGAGTCCAGATGAAAAAGAAGATATTATTGCCGTAGAAATCAATCCGCGTGTGTCGCGTTCTTCAGCTTTAGCTTCCAAAGCAACGGGTTATCCGATTGCCAAAATCGCTTCGAAATTAGCTATTGGTTATCATTTGGACGAATTGGACAACCAAATCACTAAAACAACTTCTGCCTTTTTTGAACCAACTTTAGATTATGTTATTGTGAAAATTCCACGATGGAATTTTGATAAATTTGAAGGTTCCGACCGTACTTTAGGTTTACAAATGAAATCTGTTGGCGAAGTAATGGGCATCGGTCGTTCATTTCAAGAAGCTTTGCACAAAGCCACACAATCCTTAGAAATTAAACGAAATGGACTTGGCGCTGATGGGAAAAGTTACACAGATTACAACCAAATTCTAAGCAAATTAGAATATGCAAGCTGGGATCGTGTTTTTGTGATTTACGATGCCATTCAACTCGGAATTCCGTTGAGTAGAATCCATGAAATTACAAAAATTGACATGTGGTTTTTGAAACAATATGAAGAATTGTATGTTTTGGAACAGGAAATTTCAAAATTGAAAATAGATGAAATTTCCAGAGCTTTAATGTTAGAAGCCAAGCAAAAAGGCTTTGCAGACCGTCAAATTGCTCACATGTTGGGTTGTTTAGAAAGTGAAGTTTATAAAAAAAGGGAAGAACTTCAAGTCAACCGAATTTACAAATTAGTCGATACTTGTGCAGCAGAATTTGAAGCGCAAACACCATATTATTATTCAACTTTTGAAGCTGATGTGACCAACACAAAAGGTGAAGTGGTAAATAACAATGAAAGTATAGTTACAGACAAGAAAAAAGTAATCGTTTTAGGCTCCGGACCAAATAGAATAGGGCAGGGCATCGAATTCGATTATTGCTGTGTTCACGGCGTTTTGGCTGCTGCTGAATGTGGTTATGAAACCATTATGATCAACTGTAATCCTGAAACGGTATCCACAGATTTTGATACAGCAGACAAGCTCTATTTTGAACCTGTGTTTTGGGAACATATTTACGACATAATCAAACATGAAAACCCAGAAGGCGTTATTGTTCAATTGGGCGGACAAACTGCCTTGAAATTAGCCGAAAAACTAAATCGTTACGGCATCAAAATTTTAGGAACAAGTTATGAAGCCTTAGATTTGGCTGAAGATCGCGGTAGTTTTTCAAAATTGCTTCAAGACAATGACATTCCTTATCCAGAATTTGGTGTCGCAGAAACTGCTGATGAAGCATTAGCATTAGCCGATGAACTCGATTTTCCAATTTTGGTGAGACCTTCTTATGTTTTAGGCGGTCAGGGCATGAAAATCGTAATCAATAAAAAAGAGTTAGAACAACATGTGGTTGATTTACTCAGAAAAATTCCAAATAACAAATTACTACTCGATCATTATTTAGATGGCGCCATTGAAGCTGAAGCTGACGCCATTTGCGACGGAGAAGATGTTTACATTATCGGAATTATGGAACACATTGAACCTTGCGGCGTGCATTCTGGCGATTCCAATGCGACTTTACCACCTTTTAATTTAGGGGATTTGGTTATTGAACAAATAAAAGATCACACCAAAAAAATAGCCTTAGCGCTGAATACAGTCGGATTGCTAAATGTTCAATTTGCAATTAAAGATGACAATGTTTACATCATTGAAGCCAACCCAAGAGCTTCGCGAACAGTGCCGTTTATTGCGAAAGCTTACAAAGAACCTTATGTGAATTATGCCACAAAAATAATGTTGGGCGAAAATAAACTTAAAGATTTCAATTTCAATCCTGAATTAGAAGGTTACGCAATTAAGCAGCCGGTTTTTTCTTTTGATAAATTTCATAATGTCAACAAACAACTTGGTCCAGAAATGAAAAGTACTGGCGAAAGTATTTTATTCATAGACAATTTGAGAGACGATACTTTCTACGAATTGTACACTAGAAGAAAAATGTACTTAAGCAAATAATTATGGCTTTAATCAAACCCATAAACTCGGTTTATCCACTGATTCCAGATTCATGCTTTTTAGCTGAAAATGCCACAATAACTGGCGATGTGAAAATGGGTGAACAATGTAGTGTTTGGTACAATGCGGTGATTCGTGGCGATGTCAATTCTATTGAAATTGGAGATAAAGTCAATATTCAAGATGGTGCTGTAATTCATTGTACTTACCAAAAAGCAGCAACTAAAATCGGAAATTCAGTCTCAATTGGTCACAATGCCATTGTGCACGGCTGTACTTTAGAAGATGAAGTTTTGGTTGGCATGGGCGCGATAGTTATGGATCACGCCGTCGTCTCATCCGGCAGTATTATTGCGGCAGGCGCAGTTGTGACAGCCGGAACTGAAGTTGAACCCAATTCAATTTACGCTGGAACACCAGCAAGAAAAATAGCTTCAACTACAGAAGAACACAAATCATTGATTCAACAAACAGCTGAAAACTATATTCTTTATAGTAAGTTTTGATATTTCAAAAAGGAAAACTGTTTTTATAAGTTTTGAAGTTAATTATAAAAAAAGCCTTAAACTCCAGTAGTTTAAGGCTTTTTTTAATATAAAACCTTGAATTTTAATACCATTTTCTTTTGAATAATTTTAAAAGTGTAGAAATGTCCAAAGTGACGACAAATCTTATTTTTTCGTCGTAATTGCCATTGCCAAGTTCCCAGCCATTGCTGGAATACATCGGGAAATAAAGTTCAAAATAATCCTCAACAAAATTCAATCGTATTCCAGAATCGTAGACAAACTGCGGACTCGACATACTATTGCTGAATACACCAGCATCGCCATAAGCAAAAATCCAATTCCAAATGGTAGTACTCACATTGGTGGTCAACATCCAGTCGTCTACAAATCTTTGGTCAAATTGCGATTTGAAACCGCCTTCTGCCATAACAAACTGTTGACTGAATAAGCCACTTGATTCGCTTCTTCCATAATAATTATAATCAAATAAATAATCTGTAGGCCGATCCAAAGCATAGCTGAAATAATCAGAATCTTGTGTGTCGTTGTATAAAAATAGTCCTCCAAAAAACCGAAAATTGATTTGTCTATTATTATTGAAAAGCTTTCTAAAACGCAATGTTCCAGAAACTTTACTAAACTTTTTTGAAATCTGATAATCCAAGTAACTCGTAAAAAATCGATCTAAATTTTTATTCTGAAAAGAATATCGAATATTGAAAATATTGTAATTTGGCTCATCGGTTTCTACAAATTGACTTTCATCTTGATCCACATTTATCGTTCTTAAACTCAAAGCATGTCTGCGGTTATCTCGCAGATTTTCTGGTCTGTAAACCATTGATAAATAGCCAGAATATCTATTATAAAACAAATCTTCATCATAAGAATATCTCGATCCGCTCAAACCGTAACTCAATGAAAACATGTCTTCATTTTTGAAAAAATGCGTGTAACCAATAGAACCATCTCCAACTAAAGTTTGGCTTCCAAGTCCGTATTTTGGCGTCATTTTGTATTCTAATTGTTTCGGCAAAATAGAACTGTTATAGAATTTTGGTCCGATTGCAATGCCATCATAAAGATTGTAAGTAAATTCAGGAATCAAAAATAATTGATTGTATTTTGGGTCTTCAATATCATCTATAATTCTGAATTGAAGTGGTTTATTTAGAATTTTTCCACGACTTTTAAAATTATTTCTGTGGTTAAATTCAGGAATAA
>JBHEPM010000131.1:0-5254 GCA_046260295.1 Psychroflexus sp. | reverse complement strand
AAATTTAAATCCAGAGGGCTTACACATATACAAATAAATCAATTATTCTTTGAATTAATTCTTTGCGGATTTAAGGATTTATAAAAAATATCTGATTTTGGACAAACTTTACGCAAAATCAGATATTTCAAAATTTATAATAAAGTGGTTGGACAAACGTACTCGGAAACTTCTATACTTTTGTCTTTCAGAATGTCTTCAAAACCACCTTTTACATCCATCAAATTGTCAAAACCGCGTTGTTTCAAAATAGAAGCCGCAATCATACTTCGGTAACCGCCTTCACAGTGAATGATAAATTCGGTAGATTTAGGAAATTCAGCCAAATGAGAATTGATTTGATTTAGCGGCGTATTTATCGCACCAACTAAATGTTGAGAGTTGAACTCGCTCGGTTTTCTAACATCAAAAATTTTCACATCTTCTTTTGATCTCAAACTTTTCAGCTCTCCAACATCTATTCTTTTCACAGAATTTAGTTCTTTATCTGCAGTTTTCCAAGCTTGAATTCCGCCATCTAAAAATCCAATAGCGTGGTCATAACCAACTCTTGCCAAACGAATAATGCTTTCTTCCTCTTTTCCTGGGTCTGTAACCAAAAGTATTTTTTGTTTGATGTCAGGAATCAATTCTCCAACCCATTGAGCGAAATTATTGTCTAGTCCAATATTTATACTGTTTGGAATGAATGCATCTTTAAAATTTTCAGCCTCACGTGTATCTAAAATTAAAGCCATGGTTTCATTTGCAGCGGCTTCAAAAGCATCTGGTTTGAGAGGCTGTTCACCGCGTTCTATAACATCATCAATACTTTCATAACCCTGAATATTCATCAATACGTTTTTAGGGAAATATCCTGGAGGTGCTGTAAGTCCATCCAGTAAAGCTTTTATAAATTCCTCCTTAGTCATGTCAGGTTGCAATGCATAATTTGTTGCTTTTTGATTCCCTAGAGTATCCGTGGTTTCTTGACTCATCATTTTCCCACATGCACTACCAGCACCGTGATTAGGATAAACAATCAAATCATCTGATAATGGCATTATTTTGTTTCTCAAAGATTCAAATAAATGAGCTGCGAGCTTTTCTTGAGTCAAATCTTTCACGACATGTTGAGCCAAATCAGGTCTACCAACATCACCGATAAACAAAGTATCGCCAGTAATAATGCCGTGTTCTTTTCCTTGTTCATCAATCAAAAGATAAGTCGTAGACTCCATGGTGTGTCCCGGCGTATGTAGAGCTTTTACGGTGTAATTTCCAACTTTGAACTCCTGATTATCTTCAGCTACAATAGCTTCAAATCCAGGTTTAGCGGTTGGACCATAAACGATTTTCGCCGATGTTTTCTTGGCTAAATCCAAATGTCCGCTTACAAAGTCTGCATGGAAATGGGTTTCAAAAACGTATTTTATTTTTGCTGAATCTGAAGCTGCTTTGTCAATATAGGGCTGGACTTCTCGTAAAGGGTCAAAAATTGCTGCTTCTCCATTACTTTCGATATAGTAAGCCGCATGAGCAATGCATCCTGTATAAATTTGTTCTACTTTCATAATGTAACTGTTTTAAATTTTAAGCTAAATTATGAAGCAAGTTCATTTGTAAATGCAATATTTGTTACAGAATAAACTGAAATTCAGTAAAATATGACAAATATCAGTTTTTGGTCTTGAAAATTATTTGACGATGCTAAATCATTACTAACAAGTTAAGAATAGGTTGATTTCATAGCGCAATAATGATTAAGGTTTTCAGGATTTAAAAGAATATTGGTAACTAATCAGTATTAAATTTAGTTTATTTTTTTTAATTAATCAGTATCTAAAAATCATACGATTGTAATAAATAAGTAATTTATTATAATATAATTGTGTGTATTTTTCACGTCCCGAACAATCGGGAACAGCTAAGCATATCGCAAAGCACGCAAATTTATATATTAATGATAATTAATACTTTGCGTTTCTTTGCGTTTTTTTCTTTTCGAGCTTTGCGTGAAATAAAATTTTAATTATTAATATTCTAAGCAGACTTATTAGTTACAATTTTTTTAATGACAACAAGAATTATCAAAATTCAAAAACATCTTTTACTACGACATAAATAAATTATATCTTTAACCTCGATATAAATTTAGCAAACCCATTATGTCTGACGTTATTCTTGAACTCAATCAAGCTTCTATTTTTCAAAGAGAAACACTTATTTTATCTGATGTTAACATCAAAATAAAAAGAGGTGAATTCGTCTATCTCATCGGTAAAACCGGCACTGGGAAAAGTAGTTTTATGAAAACACTTTACGGCGATTTGCCACTCCAAAGTGGTTCCGGGCAAATCGTGGATGTTGATTTGCAAACTTTAAAGGAAAAACACATTCCAAAATTACGCCGTAAACTTGGAGTTGTTTTTCAAGATTTCAAGCTCCTCAACGACCGAACCGTCAAAGAAAATTTGAAATTCGTACTCAAAGCTACCGGATGGAAAGACAAAACTCAAATTGAACAAAAAGTAGATCAAGTTTTGGATAAAGTAGACATGAAAACAAAAAATTTCAAATATCCATACCAACTTTCCGGCGGCGAACAACAACGCGTCGCCATTGCCAGAGCATTGCTAAATGACCCAGAGCTCATTCTCGCCGATGAACCCACAGGAAATTTAGATCCACAAACTTCTGTAGAAGTGATGGAAGTTTTGCAAGACCTGAACAAAAATGGCAACACCATTTTAATGGCAACTCACGATTATGCTCTTTTACTAAAATATCCGTCCAAAACCTTAAAATGTGACGGTCAACGCGTATTTGAAGTCGTTCAAAAAAAACAACAACAACTTTAATTTTTTAAATATGAAATTCACAAAAAATATCACAATTGCTTTAGTTGTCTTATTAATCGCAGTAGCTTGCAAAAATGATGCTAAAAAAGAGCAAAAAATGAATACAGAAAATACCCTTATAAAAAAATGGAAAGGACCATACGATGGTGTTCCACATTTTGATGAAATGAATCTCGATGACCTTAGACCAGCTATGGAAAAAGCCATTGATTTACATTTAGCCGAAATTGATGAAATTGCCAACAATTCTGAAGCCCCAGATTTTGAAAACACTATTGCCGAAATGGAACGCTCCGGAAAAGCCATAGACCGAGTTTACACCTATTATGGCATCTGGAGCAGCAACAATTCTTCAGAAGAATTTAGAAAAATTCAGGAAGATTTGTCGCCAATTCTTTCAGAATATCAATCTAAAATCAAACAAAACAAAGCGCTTTTTGAGAGAATTAAAAGTGTTTATGACCAAAGTCAAGAAAAACCTTTGGATGATCAACAGCAACGTGTGGTTGATTTAGTTTACAAAGAATTTGAAATGAGCGGCGCCAACCTAAATAAAGCCGACAAAAAACGTTATGCTGAAATCAATAAAGAATTATCTGAACTTTACACGAAATTTTCCAACAACGTGCTACATGACGAAGAAAATTATGTCACTTTTTTAGATAAAAATCAATTAAGTGGTTTACCAGAATCTTTTGTGAAATCGGCTAAAAAAGCAGCAGAAAATCAAGGTGAACCAGATAAATATGCCATTATCAACACCAGATCTTCTATGGATCCATTCCTCACCTACTCCGATGAAAGAAAATTGCGAGAGAAAGTTTGGAAAAATTATTATTCCAGAGGAGACAATAAAGATGAATTTGACAATAATAAAATCATCAAAGACATTCTAAAACTCAGAGATGAACGCGTAGAACTCATGGGATATGACAATTACGCAGAATGGCGACTACAAAATAGAATGGCAAAAAATCCTGAAAATGCTATGGATTTGCTAATGAAAGTTTGGCCATCTGCCATCGCTCGCGTTGATGAAGAAGTTGAAGATATGCAAACTATCGCTGACCAAGAAAATACTAATATTGAAATCGAACCTTGGGATTATCGTTATTACGCTGAAAAAGTTAGACAAAAAAAGTATGATTTAGATTCCGATGAAGTCAAGCAATATTTGGTTCTCGATAATTTGACAGAAGCTATTTTTTATGTTGCCGGTCGCCTATTTGACTTCAAATTTTCTGAAATTACTGACGGTAGCGTTCCCGTATTTCACGAAGATGTCAAAGTTTACGAAGTCACCAAAAAATCAGATAGTAGTCATGTTGGTTTGTTTTATTTAGATCCGTATGCTAGAAAAGGAAAGCGTTCTGGCGCTTGGGCAACAACCTATCGTTCTTATACCAGTTTTGACGGTGAAACCAATGTTTTGGCTTCCAACAATTCAAATTTTGTTAAAGCGCCTGAAGGTGAACCAATTTTGATTTCTTGGGACGATGCAGAAACATTTTTTCATGAATTTGGACATGCTTTGCATTTTCTAAGCGCAGATGTAAAATATCCGACTTTAAACGGTGGTGTTCGCGATTATACTGAATTTCAATCACAGTTATTGGAACGTTGGTTGTCCACAGATGAAGTCATCAACAATTACTTGAGACACTACGAAACTGACAAACCAATGCCAAAATCGCTTGTTGAAAAAGTCAAAAAAGCCTCTACTTTTAACCAAGGTTTTGCGACGACAGAATTTTTGGCTTCAGCAATTATGGATATGAAATATCACACCACAGATCCTGAAAAAATTGAACCAAAAACTTTTGAAAAAGAAGTTTTAGATAAAATCGGGATGCCAGATGAATTAGTGATGCGTCACCGCTCGCCACATTTTGGCCATGTGTTTTCTGGCGAAGGTTATGCTACTGGATACTACGGTTATTTGTGGGCAGACGTTTTGACTTCAGACGCTGCTGAAGCTTTTGCAAAAGCAGATGGCGGATTTTATGACGAAGAATTATCAGAAAAGTTGGTCAAATATTTATTTGCGCCTCGTAATGCAATGGATCCAGCTAAAGCTTACAGAAAATTCCGTGGTCGTGATGCCGAAATTGACGCCTTAATGCGTGATCGTGGTTTTCCTGTTCCAGAAGAAAAATAAATACCTATCTGCCCAATTGAAAAAGTTCTATTGGGCAGATTGTTTTAAAATCAACTTTGCTTTCTTGGAAAAATTAATACTCATCTAAAATTAAATATGCTTTCTGTATTAATTCCCGCATATAATTTTGACGTTTCGCCTTTGGTTGAAGAATTACAGCGTCAAATTGAAATTTTAGATGAAGCAATTGAAATAATTGTTTCTGAGGATCATTCTGAATTTTATGTCGAGGAAAACAGGAAAATTTCAGAAAAAT
>JBHEPM010000130.1:0-5284 GCA_046260295.1 Psychroflexus sp. | reverse complement strand
ACTTAAATTTATATAGCATTCCCAAAGAAAATTTTGAAGAAAAAGCTGAATTATTTTCAAATGAAATTTCTACTCGTTTTCATGAATCTTCGGCAGTCTTTACCAAAGATGGCAAAACGATGTATTTTACAAGAAATAATTATTTTGATAATCAAAAGAAAAAAGATGAAAATAATATCACCCAACTGCAAATTTACAAAGCTGAATTAATCAACGGCAAATGGACGAATATTACTTCATTGCCAATTAACAGCGACTCGTTTTCTACAGAACATCCTGCTTTGAGCAATGATGAAAACACGCTGTATTTTGCATCTGACAAACCTGGCGGATTCGGCGGATTTGATTTGTATAAAGTCAACACAAAAGACTTTAAAAATCCCGAAAATTTAGGTGCTAAAATCAACACCAATCGACGTGAACAGTTTCCGTTTATTTCAGAAAATGACGATCTTTATTTCGCTTCAAATGGTCATCCCGGATTTGGTCTTTTGGATGTTTTTGTAAGTGAAATCAAAGATGGAAAATTTCAAAAACCAGATAATATTGGTTTGCCTGTAAATTCCAGTTATGATGATTTTGCATTTTTTCTTATGAATGACAAAGACGGGTATTTTTCTTCAAATCGACCATCTGGAAAAGGAAGCGACGATATTTATAAATTCCAAGAAACCAAGGATTTGATTATTGAAGATTGCTATCAATTGATTTCTGGAACAAGTTTGCATAAAATTACCAAAGAAATTATTCCCAACACAAAAATTGAATTGACGGCTGAAGGCGAAGTTTTGGAAACTTTCACAACTGGTGAAGATGGAAAATTCAATTTCAAAATAGAATGCGAAAAAAACTATACCATCACAGCTAGCAAGGCAAATTATGAAGGTGATTCTAAAGATTTCAGATCAAATAGCGTTCGGAAAAAAGAAAATAACATTGATCTTTTTCTAATTTCAATCACTGAATCAGAAAAAATAGAATCAGAGAAAAAAGCCCAAAAAGCTGCTGAATTGGCTGAAAAACTTGAAGCCGAAAAACAAGCTGATGCAGAGCGAAAAGCAAAAATTGAACGTGCTGCCAAGCAAAATATCATGCAAAAAGAATCTACTATTGTTGAAAAAGACAATCGTATTTTCATAAAAACTGAACCGATTTATTTCGATTATGACTTGTGGTATATTCGAAAAGAATCCAGAGTTATCCTGAATAAAGTTGTTGATATTCTTAAGAAATATCCAGAAATGACAATAGAAATCGGCACCCACACCGATATTCGTGGTGACGTGAAATACAACCAAAAATTATCTTTGAAACGCTCCAATTCTGTTTTGGATTATTTTGAAAGTCAAGGCGTGAACAGAAACAGGATTATTGCCAAAGGTTACGGAGAAAGCCAGCCAATTATCAAATGTGAAACTGAAGAATCTTGCACAGAAGAACAGCACGAAATCAACAGAAGGTGTGAATTTGAAATCTTATCATTCACAGAATAAGTATAAAAAAAGCAAAATCAGAAATTTGATTTTGCTTTTTTATTTTCAGAACACAAGTTTACAAACTCTCCAAACTTGCTTGAATCGTTTCTATTTGTGCTTCGGCATCTGCTTTTTTCTGTTTTTCAATATCAACAACTTTTTCCGGTGCGTTATTGACAAATTTCTCATTGGATAATTTTTTCTCAACCGATTTTAAAAAGCCTTTATAGTAAGTCAATTCTTCTTGAAGTTTCATTTTTTCAGCTTCAACATCTATTGCGCCTTCAACTGGAATAAAATACTCATTGGATTTCACTCTAAACGTCAAACTCCCATCAACCGGCGCATTCACATAATCCAAATGATTGATATTTCCCATTTTAATAATAATCGAATCTAAATCTTTAGTAAAAGGTTCGTTATCGATAATTGCTAAATTGATTTCATTTTTGAAAGCGATATTTTTGTCTTTTCGAATTGTTCTAATTCCTGAAATCACATCTGCAGCAAAACTGAAATCCTTGATCATTTGAGAATCAAACTCTGTCATTTCTGGCCAAGTTGAAATCGTAATCGCTTCAGATGGATGACGATCCGCAAGTTGATGCCAAATTTCTTCGGTTACGAACGGCATGAACGGATGTAAAATTTTCAAATTATCTTCAAACAATTCAATCGCAGCTTCATAAGTTTTTTTATCGATTGGTTGTTCGTAACCAGGTTTTATAATTTCTAAAAACCAAGAACAGAAATCATCCCAAACCAGCTTGTAGCTTGTCATCAGCGCGTCTGAAATTCTATATTTGGAATAATGATCTTCCAGTTCTGTCAATTTTTGTTGAAAGACAGATTTATACCAAGTTATGGCTTTTGCAGAAGATTCTGGCTGCTGAATGTCTTCACTTATTTCCCAAGATTTTATCAATCTGAAAGCATTCCAAATTTTATTGCTAAAACCTTTTCCTTGTTGGCATAAAGCTTCATCGAACAACAAATCATTCCCGGCAGCATTGCTCAACAACAAACCAACACGAACGCCATCCGCGCTAAATTCTTCAATCAATCCCAAAGCATCTGGAGAATTCCCTAAGGATTTCGACATTTTTTGGCGATTTTTATCTCTTACCAAACCAGTGAGGTAAACATTTTCAAACGGGCGTTTTCCTGTGTATTCGTAGCCTGCCATAATCATTCTGGCCACCCAGAAAAACAAAATATCCGGACCAGTCACCAAATCATTGGTTGGGTAATAATATTGAAATTCTTCGTTTTCAGGATATCTTATACCGTCAAAAACGGACATCGGCCAGAGCCAAGATGAAAACCAGGTATCTAAACTGTCTTCATCTTGTTTTAAATTCTCAAGTTTCAAATCTTTCCCAGATTTTTCTTGTGCAAGTTTTAGCGCTTCTTCTTTTGTTTTCGCAACTACAAAATCATTTTTGTCGTCGCCATAATAAAACGCCGGAATTCGATGTCCCCACCAAAGTTGTCTGGAAATATTCCAATCTCTGATGTTATCCATCCAGTGGCGATAGGTGTTCTCAAACTTTTTTGGAAACAGTTTGACGTCTTTAGTTTCCAAAACAGCTTTTAATGCAGGTTCAGCTAAATCTTTCATTTTCAAAAACCACTGATCTGATAATTTTGGTTCAATGACAGCTTTGGTACGTTCAGAAGTGCCAACTTTATTGGTGTAGTTTTCAGTTTTAATAAGAAAACCTTCAGCTTTCAAGTTTTTGACAAATGCTTTTCTGGCATCAAATCGATCTTGACCTTCGTATTGCAAACCAAAACTATTCAATGTCGCGTCGTCATTGAAAATATCATAAACTTCTAAATTGTGCTTATCGCCTAACATTTTGTCGTTTTCATCATGTGCTGGCGTCACTTTTAGGCAACCCGTTCCAAATTCCATATCAACGTATTCGTCTTCAATAATTGGAATACTTCGGCCTACTATTGGAATAATGGCATTTTTCCCTTTCAGATGAGAAAAGCGTTCATCATTAGGATTGATGCAAATGGCAGAATCGCCAAAAATAGTTTCTGGTCTTGTGGTGGCAATTGTCAGTTTTTCATCAGAATTTTCAACTGGATAAGAAACGTAATATAATTGTCCTTGTTTTTCTTCGTAAATCACTTCTTCGTCAGAAAGTGTAGTTTTGGCTTCCGGATCCCAATTCACCATTCGGAAACCTCTATAAATCAAACCTTTGTTATGTAAATCGATAAAAGTTTCGATGACAGATTCATACATATCGTCATCCAAAGTAAACTTTGTTCTGTCCCAATCGCAAGAAGCGCCGAGTTTTTTCAACTGATTTAGGATTCTTCCGCCATAGTCATGCGTCCAATCCCAAGCGTGTTCTAAAAACTCTTCTCTGGAAACGTCATTTTTAGATTTTCCTTCAGATTTTAGTTTTGCAACAACTTTGGCTTCTGTGGCAATGGAAGCGTGATCGGTTCCTGGCACCCAGCAAGCATTTTTGCCTAACAACCTGGCACGACGCATCAAAACATCCTGAATTGTATTATTCAGCATATGACCCATGTGTAAAATTCCAGTCACATTTGGCGGCGGAATAACGATGGTATACGGTTCTCTATCGTCAACTTCAGAATGAAAAAAATCGTATTTCATCCAGTAGTCGTACCACTTTTGTTCTGCTTCTTTTGAGTTATAATTTAAATTGCTAGACATAGTCAAAACCTAATTTGTTGAGTCGGCAAAATTACTGATAACTGGACAATCTGAAAAGATTAAATTTTGATAATATTAAAATTTTGTCAAAAGCGAAAGTTCTATTATCTTTAACAACCAATTTTAGTTTTTATGAAAAACTTTACACTCTTCATTTTATTTTCAATTTGTTATTTGACTTCGGCGCAAGACAAAGGCACGATGGATTTTAAATCAACGATTTATGATTTCGGAGAGGTGGCGCAAGGTTCAAAAATTGAAGCGGTTTTCAACTTCACAAACAATGGTAAAAAAAGCGTAAAAATTCTCAATATTCAATCTACTGGCGATTGCATTTCTGCTGAAAAATCAGAAAAAACAGTTGCCGTTGGTCAAAGTGGACAGATAAAACTGGAATATGACACCAGTTGCGAAGGTCCAATCAGAAGTACGATTACCGTATTTTCTGATGCTGAAAACTCTGCACAAGCTCTGAAACTGAGAGGAAGAGTTTTGCCTAAAGATTAATCTGGTTTGGCAAACTCATCAAATTGATTTTTTAAAATAATTTCTCGTTTTAAAATCCTGTTTTTCCGTTTAAATTTTAATTTCACTTTAGTGCCGGCTTTCTGGCTCAACTTTTCATTGATTGCTTTAGAATCCATTTTTTCTACTGAACGTCCATTGATAGAGAGCAGTTGATCCCCGATTTTTATGTCTTTTTCTGAAGCTGGAGAATTTTCTCGAAGATTTTCAACCGTTAAAATATCAGTAACTTCATATCGAATTTTGAATTTTGGTTGGTTTTCATTTTGATTGTTATAGCCAGTATTGGCTTCTTCTGGATCTGTAAATACGCGAATTTGTTCTTTATAGGTTTTGATTTGCATCCCAGAATATTTAAGTATCAAACCACTTCTATCGTAATTAAAAGTATCGTCAAAATTTTGATTGGGTTTCAAGTATATTGACGCTGTTTTATAGTTGAAAAACAATTTGAATCTTCGCAGAATTTCACCACCAACCAAGCCGTTTTTAAAATCATCTTCAGCAATTTTTCGCTTTGCGAATTCATTCACGTAAGATGCGCGCGGATATTCAAATTTCACAGAAGCAATTTCTGCAG
>JBHEPM010000013.1:23756-26578 GCA_046260295.1 Psychroflexus sp. | reverse complement strand
GCTTTTGCCTACGGTACAGATTCCATAATTATCGGAAAAAAGCTGGTGGAACTTGGCGCAGATTTTTTGGCCGTGGCTTATATTGAAGAAGGCGTTCACCTGCGAAAATCTGGCATCAAGGTTCCAATTTTGGTGTTTTATCCACAACTGAAAGAATTGGGGAAACTCGTAGAATTCAACTTGATTCCTAGCGTTTATAATATTCATTTTCTGGATGGTTTGCGAGAGGAATTGAAATCTTCTGAATTTGAAAATTTTCCGATTCATTTGAAAATCAACACCGGTTTGAATCGTTTGGGTTTTGAATTCGATCAGCTTCAGGAGATTTTTGAAATTATCGCAGATACCAAAACTATAAAATTTGCTGGTTTATTTTCACATTTGGCAGCCTCTGGAAATCCGAATGAAGTTGAATTCACCAAATCACAAATTTCAAAATTCAAAGAAGCCAAAGCTTTTTTTGAAGCTCGATTTTCTCATCAGTTTATTTGTCACATCTGCAATTCCAGCGGAATACTAAACTATCCTGAAGCTGAATTTGATATGGTTCGGGCCGGAATTGCTTTATATGGCTACGGCAACAACGAACGCGAGCATCAAATGCTGAAAGCCGTCGCAAGTCTGAAAACAGTCATTGCGCAACTTCGAAATATTCAAATTGGCGACAGCGTGGGTTACGAACGGAAATTCAAAGCCACAAAAAATTCAAAAATTGCAACTTTACCGCTTGGTTACGCCGACGGAATTTCCAGAATATTCGGCAATGGATATGCCGAAGTTTTCATCAACGGACAAACTGCGCCTATTATTGGCAATGTTTGCATGGACACTTTAATGATTGATGTTACAGGCATCAATTGTGAGGAAGGCGACGAAGTTGAAATCTTTGGCAAAAACCATTCTGTTTTGGCTTTTGACAAAGCTCAGCAAACCATTCCTTATGAAATTATCACACGTATTTCTCAACGCGTGACCCGATGTGTTATTTAATTTTTTTCACTTTTTCAAAAATAAAATTCGCTTCAATAAAGTTTAGTTGTTTGATTTCTTTTCAAAAATCTTGTCATCGGAAAACACTAAATTTGTAGGCAGTTTGACTTATGGAAACCACAGATTTAGACATACAAGTAAAAACGCTTCCGGAAAGTCCAGGCGTCTATCAATATTACGATAAAGACGAGCGGATTTTGTACGTTGGGAAGGCAAAAAACTTAAAAAAAAGAGTGTCTTCTTATTTCAATAAACAGCATGACAGCCACCGAATTGCAGTGATGGTCAAAAAAATCAGAAACATCAAACATATTGTGGTTGATTCTGAAATGGATGCCTTGTTGTTGGAAAATAATCTGATTAAAAAACACCAGCCAAGATTCAATGTGATGTTGCGCGATGACAAAACTTACCCTTGGCTTTGCATCAAAAACGAACGTTTTCCTCGTGTATTTTTAACCCGCCAAGTCATTAAAGACGGCAGCGAATATTTTGGTCCTTATCCAAGTGTAAGAACGGTAAAAACTTTGCTGGGACTCATCAAAGGTTTGTACCAATTGAGAACTTGTAATTACGATTTGTCCAAGACTAAAGTTCAAAACGGGAAATATAAAGTTTGCTTGGAATATCATTTAGGAAATTGTCAAGGCCCGTGTGAAGACTTACAAAGTGAAGATGAATACTTGGAACAAATTGAGGCAATTCGAAATATCGTGAAAGGAAATCTGAAAGATTCTCTGAAAAGTTTCAAAACCCAAATGATGAATTTAGCTGATGACATGCGATTTGAAGAAGCTGAAAAAGTCAAACGAAAAATAAAAATATTAGAAAATTACCAATCCAAATCTACAGTTGTCAACCCAAAAATAAACAATGTTGATGTGTTTTCAATTGTGAGTGATGAAGGTTATGGATATGTGAATTTCCTTCAGATTTCTCATGGCGCCATCATCAGATCGCACACCATAGAAATGAAAAAGAAATTAGACGAATCTGACGAAGAATTGCTAGAACTTGGCATCACAGAAATCCGGCAGCGATTTGAATCCAAATCACCGATGATTTATGTTCCTTTTGAAGTTGAAGCCGGAGAAAATGTGGGCGTAATTGTACCAAAACTCGGCGACAAAAAAGCCATCGTAGATTTGTCGACCAGAAACGCCAAATATTTCAGAATGGAACGTTTCAAGCAGATGAAAATCGTGGATCCGGATCGACACACCAATCGCTTGATGGCACAAATGAAAAAAGATCTTCGACTTCATGAAGAGCCTAGACATATTGAGTGTTTTGACAATTCAAATATTCAAGGTTCCAATCCTGTCGCTGCCTGTGTGGTTTTCAAAAATGGAAAAGCCAGCAAAAAAGACTATCGAAAATTCAATATAAAATCGGTGGAAGGTCCAGATGATTTTGCTTCGATGGAAGAAGTGGTTTATCGCCGTTACCGCAGATTACTTGAAGAAGACGAACCACTCCCACAACTTGTAATTGTAGACGGCGGCAAAGGCCAATTATCTTCTGGCGTAAAAGCACTGGAAAGACTAGGTTTAAGAGGTAAAATACCGATTATTGGTATTGCTAAACGTCTGGAAGAATTATTTTATCCAGGCGACCAATATCCTTTATATTTAGACAAAAAAACAGAAACCCTAAAAATCATCCAACAACTCAGAAACGAAGCCCACAGATTTGGGATTACTTTTCACAGAAACAAACGCAGCAAAAGTGCCATTGGCACAGAACTTGAAGAAATTCAAGGCATCGGCGAAAAAACAGCTGTGGAATTATTACAACATTTTCGGTCAATTTCTAAAGTTAAAAAAGCCAGC
>JBHEPM010000013.1:16741-23746 GCA_046260295.1 Psychroflexus sp. | reverse complement strand
GAACAGACCTTGAAGCTGTGGTTGGTGCGTCCAGAGCTGCAATTATTTACAATCATTACCATGATTAATTATGAAAACTAAAATTCTTTTCTTCTTATTTCCAATTTTCGTTTTTGGACAACTCTTAGAAAATCCAAAGCTAAAATCTTTGGAACAAAGCGGCAAAGACGTCAAAGTTGGCTTGGTCTTAAGCGGTGGTGGTGCCAAAGGTTTAGCACATATTGGCGCTCTGAAAGTTATAGAAGAAGCTGGAATAGAGATAGATTATATTGCTGGCACTAGTATGGGCGCCATTGTTGGCGGTTTGTATGCTGCCGGCTATAATTCAAAACAATTGGATTCTATTTTCAGAACAACGGATTTCGAAAAGTTAATTCAGGATGATTTACCGAGAGACGCCAAAAGTTTTTATGAAAAGAGAGAGTCAGAACGTTATGTTTTGAAATTGCCTTTCGATAATTTCAAAATCAGTGTGCCATCTGGCTTGTCTAAAGGACAAAATGTGTACAATTTATACGCTCAACTTTTAGCACATATCAAAATAGAAGATTTCAGTAAATTACCAACACCATTTTTTTGCATGGCTACAGATGTAGAAACTGGAAGTCAAGTGATTTTAGATCATGGAAATTTAGCGAATGCCATTTCTGCCAGCGGTGCTATTCCAACGCTCTTTAGTCCCGTTTACATTGACGGGATGATGCTAACAGACGGCGGTGTAGTCAACAATTATCCAATAGACGAGTTAAAATCTAAGGATGTTGATATTATTATTGGCGTCGATGTTCAAGATAATTTAAGAGATAAAGAAGATTTGGTCAGCGGTTTTGACATTCTTACCCAAGTGAACAATTTCCGCACTATCAAAGCGATGAATAAGAAAAGTAAACAAACCGATATCTATATAAGACCAGATATTGATGAGTTTACGGTTTTATCCTTTGATGAAGGTGAACAAATTATCGAAAATGGTGAAAAAGCTGCCAGAGATGTCCATAGTGAATTGGAAAAATTAAGTCGGTTTCAAGGTCGAAAACCTCAGCGAAAACCAGTTAAAGTAATCGATTCACTAAACATCAATAAAATAAATATTACTGGAAATACAGACTATCCTAGAAATTACATTCGCGGTAAATTGAAAATCAACCTGAATGAACAAATTTCTTATAAATTACTGAATGAAGGTTTGAATAATCTATCTGCCACCGGGAATTTCAGCAAAATAAATTACGATTTGGTTAAAGAAGATGATGCGCAAGTTTTAAATTTAAATGTTTATGAAAGCCAACAAAACACATTACTGAAATTTGGCGTGCATTACGACCAACTTTACAAAACCAGTTTTTTGGCTAATCTCACCCAAAAAAGTTTATTTTTAACCAATGATGTAGCATCACTCGACCTAATTGTCGGTGATAACTTCAGGTATAGATTTGATTACTATATCGACAAAGGTCGCTATTGGAGTATCGGCATCACTTCCAGATACAATCGTTTTGAAGACAATGTGAATTTTGAATTTATTCAACAAAATATCGGCAATTTAGATCCTAGTGACCTCAACCAAGTTCAACTTCAAAATGAGGATTTCACCAACAGATTTTATGCGGAAACTTTTCTCACTAAAGACTTTAAATTTGGACTTGGCGCTGAATACAAATTCTTAGAAGCTTCCACAGAAACCTTTATCAACAACCCTGTTGAAAATGAATTTGAAACAGTGATAGAACGAGACAATTTAGCAAGTGCGTTTGGATACTTGAAAATGGATAAAATGAACGATAAGTTTTTTCCGAGTTCTGGATTTTATTTTTCTGGTGATTTGAATATTTATTTCCCGTTTTTTGATGATTATTCTGAATTTGCCATCGCTAAAGGTGAAGTTGCTTATGCCCAAACTTTATTTCCTAATGTTTCTGCTTATATTTCATCAGAATTGGGCTTCAGAACTGGCAATGAAAATCTAGCCGCACTCAATTTCTTTTTGGGTGGTTTTGGTAACCAAACCATCAATAATTTCAGGCACTTTTTGGGCTACGATTTTTTTACTTTATCCGCCAACTCATACATTAAAGGATTGCTACAGTTGGATTATAATTTTTATAAGAAAAATCATTTATTACTTTCAGCAAATTATGCCAATGTAGAAGACGATTTGTTGTCTTCTGGAGAATGGCTAAGTGCACCGAGGTACTCCGGTTATGCTATCGGGTTAGGTAGCAAAACTATTTTAGGTCCGGTGGATTTGAAATACGCCTACTCACCAGAAACCAAAGATAGCATTTGGTACATTAGCATTGGATATTGGTTTTAAAACAAAAACCCAGTTTCAGAATTCTGAAACTGGGTTTTTTAGATTTCAATTGAAAAATCTTTATAAAGTTCCTCTCAAACCTTGTTCTCTTTCGATAGATTCAAACAAAGCTTTGAAGTTTCCTGCACCAAAGCCGCGCGCACCCATTCTTTGAATGATTTCAAAAAATAAAGTTGGACGATCTTGGATAGGTTTTGTGAAAATTTGTAGTAAATAGCCTTCATCATCTGCATCGACCATGATACCAAGATTTTGTAAAGTCTTTAAATCTTCGTTAAGCTCATGGTTAAATTCTTCTAATCTTACTGGAATTGCGTCATAATACGTTTCTGGCGGCGTAGACAAAAACTCTACACCACGTGAACGCAAGTCCGAGACAGTTTGAATAATATCATCCGTGGCAACAGCTATATGTTGCACGCCGGCACCTTCGTAAAAGTCCAAATATTCTTCAATTTGAGATTTCTTCTTGCCTTCCGCGGGTTCGTTGATTGGAAATTTAATTCTGCCATTGCCGTTGCTCATCACTTTACTCATCAAGGCAGAATATTCTGTGTGAATTTGCTTGTCATCGAAAGACAAGAAATTGACGAATCCCATGACATCTTCATACCATTTCACCCAAGTATTCATTTCATTCCAACCTACATTACCTACCATGTGGTCTATAAATTTCAGCCCTACTGGCTCTGGTTTATAATCTGAATCCCAAGCCACGAATCCGGGCATAAATTTGCCTTTGTAATTTTTTCGTTCTACAAAAAGGTGAACGGTTTCTCCGTAAGTATAAATTCCAGATTTTACAATTTCACCGTGTTCATCTTTTTCAACCGTTGGTTCCATAAAGGATTTTGCGCCGCGTTTTGTGGTTTCTTCCCACGATAATTTGGCGTCTTCCACCCAAAGTGCAATTACTTTCACGCCATCGCCGTGTTTCACGATATGATCATTAATCGGGTTTTTTGAACTCAATGGTGAAGTTAAAACCAGTCTGATTTTATCTTGTTTTAAAACATAAGACACGCTGTCTTTGCTTCCTGTTTCTAAACCTTTGTAGGCGTAAGATTGAAAACCAAAAGCCGTTTTATAAAAATGCGCGGCTTGTTTTGCATTCCCCACAAAAAGTTCGACGTGATCTGTACCTAAGAGCGGTAAAAAATCTTGGGCGCCTTCAAATATTTTTTCTAAACCGTAGTTTACTGATTGTATTTTACTCATTTCTAAAAAATTTTAATTTCAAAATATATTAATGGAATATGATAATTTTGAGCTTAATTTTATTGCTCTACATTCCCATAATCAATGTTCTTTCAACCACGATTTGTGGTAAGAATCATCTGCGATTTTCATACCTTCTTCTGTGATTTTCAAAGGTTTGAAAGTATCTACCATCACAGCCAATTCTTCTGTTTTTGTTTGTCCAATACTTCGCTCAACAGCACCCGGATGTGGTCCGTGCGGAATTCCGGCTGGATGCAACGAAATATGTCCGGCTTCAATATCATTTCGACTCATAAAATCGCCATCGACGTAATATAAAACTTCATCACTATCAATATTGCTGTGATTGTAAGGTGCCGGAATGCTTTCCGGATGATAATCGTACAATCGCGGACAAAAAGAACAAACTACAAACGCATCGGTTTCAAAAGTTTGATGTACGGGCGGCGGTTGGTGAATCCTTCCTGTGATTGGTTCAAAATCGTGAATTGAAAATGCATACGGATAATTGAACCCGTCATAACCAACGACATCAAATGGATGCGAGGCATAAACCATATCAAATAATTCGTTTTCTTTTTTAACTTTAATTAAAAAGTCGCCTTTTTCATCATTCGTCTCTAATTCATAAGGTTGTCTAAGGTCGCGTTCGCAAAACGGCGCATGTTCCAGAAGTTGTCCAAAGTGATTTCGGTAACGTTTTGGCGTATAAATCGGTCTTCGAGATTCTACGATAAACAAGCGATTGTCTTCGGTTTCAAAATCTATTTTATAAATAATTCCACGTGGAATCAACAAATAATCGCCGTATTCAAAATCGAGATTTCCCAAATGCGTACGCAATTTTCCTTTGCCTTTATGAACAAATAAAAGTTCGTCGGCATCTGCGTTTTTATAAAAATAATCTTGATTTGGAGCGGTTGGTGCTGCCAAAATAATGCTGACATCAGAATTGTGCATCACCGTTGTGCGACTCTCCAAATAATCTGGTTGTGGCACTGTTTTGAAACCATGAAATTTATAAGATTTCAAATTGGTTTCAACAGCAATTTTTGGCGCCACATTTTTGTGACCCAAAATTTCTTTCACCTGCGTCGGTGGATATTCGTGGTAACTATTGGATGACATGCCGTCAAACCCAATTGTTCCGAACAATTGTTCATGATATAAAGACCCGTCGGATTTTTTGAAAATCGTGTGTCTTTTATGTGGTATTTTACCGAGTTTGTGATAAAAAGGCATAATTTTTAGCGTTTTCACAAATATCGTGAAATTAGATGAAAAACCCATCTTTAAGATAGGTTTATTATTTGATTAACGTCTTCAGAAAACTAAACCAAAAGCATCCAAACCGCCATGACCAACATGATACTGTTTTCTATAAAAGTGGCTTCGGTCATTGGCAAATTCAATGCGGTGCCAAGACAAGCGCATTTTATAGTTTTCTTTGAAAACAAAGATCGCGAGACACCAATTGTGGTGATGCCAAGCACGATAATCGTGGCCACCAAAGCCACATCAATTTCAAATCTGAACAAAAACATCAAACCCAAAGCGGTTTCAATAAATGGATAAATCCAGCCGTAAGCCGGAATGATTTTCGCTAGCGGATCGTACATTCTGAAAGACGCTGGAAATCCTTTGTAATCCAAAAATTTGAAAAAGCTGAATACAATATAAAACAAGCCCATAAAATCGAACATAAATTGGCTGGTTTCCCATGGACTGTAGTTTAGTAAAACCGCAGCAATACTGATGTAAGCGAAAATTAAAAACAACGGAAATAATTGCTGAAACTTGGATTTTTCGTCAATATTTCCGCCAGATGAATCTTGAAAATCAGATTTTTTAGAAATTTTATATTTGTCGGAAAGCGCATTTTGAAGTGTTTCCAAATCCACATGTTTCTGCATGTCGACTTTAGCTTCGCCTTGTTCCAAATCAACAGAAACTGAATTGATATTTTCCAAATTGCCAAGATTATCTACAACGCTGGCTTTGCAGTTTTGGCAGGTCATTCCTGAAACTTTATATGTGTGTGTCATAATTTTATATTTTGTATAATGCAAAGTTAAAACTTCAAAAATTGAAGTCTTAGCTTTTCAAAATATAAACAAAAAATTAATCTACTTTTTCTGGCGGCTTTCCAGAGAATCTAAAAGTGAAGTTTCAGCATTCAGGACGTCAATACTGTCGTAATTGTTGTATTCTATAAACAAATATTTTTTTGGATAACCAATAATAAGTTGTTTCAGAAAGCTAGAAGTTTTAACTTTGAAAGACTTGATGGCACAAAATCGGACTTTTGTGTGGTCAAATGGAGAGTGAACATTGAGTTCGTCGTCTGAAATTTTATAAGTCGTTGTTTTTCTGAATAAGTTTAAAATCAAGAACCAAAAAGGAATCAAAGCTAGAAAATAATTAGAAAGATAGCTGAAGTATACAATGAGACACAACACCAAAATAACCAATATCCAAAACAAGATAGAAAACACAGATAGTTTGGGGCTAAACTCCATACTTAAAATTTATTTAATTCAAAAATAATGAATATTTAACAGATATTGAACTTTCAAAATTGAGATTTCTAAAGATATCATGTTTCAAAATACGAAATCTGTAAATTTAAACATTTGAAAAACCAATCTTATGATACTTAAAATCAACTTAAAACACATTCTTTTTCTGGACATAGAAACCGTGCCAGAATTTCAAAATTTTGAAGAATTGTCTGAAAACAAACAAAAACTTTTCGCAGACAAAACAGAATATCAACGTGATGATATTTCAGCAAAAGAGTTTTACAATCGCGCCGGAATTTGGGCAGAATTTGGTAAGATCGTTTGCATTTCTGTTGGATTTTTCACTTTAAAAGATGACAACAGAAACTTCAGAACCACCAGTTTTTCTGGAGATGAAGCAGATTTATTGAAAAAATTCAAAATACTTTTGGAAGATTATTTCAGTTTGCCACAACATTTGCTTTGCGGTCACAATGCCAAAGAATTCGATTTTCCTTACATTGCCAGACGAATGTTGATTCATGGCATAGCTTTGCCAGAAAAACTGCAATTATTCGGCAAAAAACCTTGGGAAATTCCGCATTTGGACACTTTGGAATTGTGGAAGTTTGGCGATTATAAACATTACACATCGCTGAAATTGCTCACTGAAATTTTCGATATTCCGTCTCCAAAAGACGATATTGATGGTAGTCAAGTGCGTGAGGTGTTTTACGAAGACAAAGATATTGATAGAATTGTCACCTATTGCGAAAAAGATGTGGTTGCCGTGGCACAACTTATTTTGAAAATGCGCCAAGAACCGCTTTTGAAAAACGAAGAAATTATTTCTGTATAAATATGCTGACTGTAAAAAACCTAAATATAAAATTTGGCGAAGAACAAGTTATTGAAAATCTCAATTTCGAACTTCAGCCTAACGAAATTCTTGGCATTGTTGGCGAATCT
>JBHEPM010000013.1:0-16731 GCA_046260295.1 Psychroflexus sp. | reverse complement strand
TGAGTTCGCTAAATCCATCCATGATTTGCGGAAAACAGGTGGCAGAAATCCTTGTTCGGCACAAAAAATTATCGCCAAAACAAGTCAAAGCCGAAGTTTTAAATTTATTTGAAAAAGTAAAACTGCCTCGACCAGAAGCCATTTTCAAAAGTTATCCGCACCAAATTAGCGGCGGACAAAAACAGCGTGTCATGATTGCCATGGCGATTGCTTGCAAACCCAAAATACTCATCGCCGATGAACCAACCACAGCGCTAGATGTTACGGTTCAAAAAGAAATTTTGGAACTGCTGAAATCTATTCAAGCAGAAACCAATATGAGTATTATTTTCATCTCTCACGATTTGGCTTTGGTGTCAGAAATTGCCAATCGGGTTGCGGTCATGTATCGTGGAAAAATTGTAGAACAAAACGATGTGGTTTCAATTTTCAAACATCCACAACATAATTATACCAAAGCACTTTTGGCTTCAAAACCCAGAACCAGTCAACGTTTGAAAAGATTGCCGACCGTCAAGGATTTTCTGGAAGATTTACCTAATGCTGAATTTGAAAGTGAAAATGAACGCCAAGCAAGACACGATAAAATTTATTCGAATCCACCACTTTTGGAAGTCAAAAATATTCACAAAGCATTTATCAGCAACGCCGGTTGGTTTCAAAACAAAGACATTGTAAAAGCCGTCAACGATGTGAGTTTCAAAATTTATGAAGGCGAAACACTGGGTTTGGTTGGTGAATCTGGTTGTGGAAAATCCACTTTGGGCAATGTCATTTTACGTTTAGACGATGCCACTTCAGGTGAAATTTTCTATAAAAATCAAAATATCACCAACCTGAAAGGCGATAAACTGCGCGAATTACGCAAAGATATTCAACTGATTTTTCAAGATCCGTTTTCTAGCTTAAATCCGCGAATTTCAGTCGGAAAAGCCATTATGGAACCGATGAAAGTTCATAAACTTTATGAAAACGACAAACAGAGAAAAGAAAAAACCATTGCACTTCTGGAGCGTGTTGGCTTATCAGAAGCGCATTTCAACAGGTATCCACACGAATTTAGCGGCGGACAACGTCAACGCATCGGGATTGCCAGAACCATAGCCGTGCAACCAAAACTGATTGTTTGCGACGAATCGGTTTCCGCTTTGGACATTTCTGTACAAGCCCAAGTTCTGAATTTACTGAATGAATTGAAATCTGATTTTGGCTTCACTTATGTTTTTATTTCACACGACTTAGCAGTTGTAAAATATATGGCAGACCAATTGTTGGTGATGCATCAAGGTAAAATTGTAGAACATGGTGAAGCTGACAATATCTATGCAAATCCACAAAAAACTTATACCAAAAACTTGATTTCTGCCATTCCGAAAGGGATTTAATTTTTGTATTGAAAATGGATTTCCGTGAACATATCCGCAAAATTATTCATGTCGATATGGATGCTTTTTATGCCTCTGTAGAACAATTGGACAATCCAGAACTGGCTGGCAAAGCTATTGCAGTTGGCGGAAGTTCCAAGCGTGGCGTGGTTGCGGCGGCGAGTTACGAAGCTCGAAAATTTGGTGTGAGAAGTGCCATCAGCGGACGACAAGCCGCCAGATTGTGTCCAGAATTGATTTTTGTAAAACCAAGATTCGACCGTTATAAATCCTTTTCGCAAGACATCAGAAAAATATTTTTTGAATACACCGATTTGGTGGAGCCGCTTTCTCTGGATGAAGCCTATTTGGATGTTACGGTTAATAAAATCAATTTCCCTAGCGCGACTTTAATCGCAAAGGAAATTAGGAAAAAAATCAAAACCAAAACCGGATTGAATGCTTCCGCAGGAATTTCTATCAATAAATTTATTGCCAAAGTTGCTAGCGACATCAACAAGCCGAATGGACAAAAAACCATTCCACCAAACCAAGTGGTTTCATTTTTAGAGAACTTGGACATTCGGAAATTTTACGGTGTTGGAAAGGTGACGCAAGACAAAATGTATCGACTTGGGATTTTCACTGGCGCAGATTTGAAACTGAAATCTTTGGAATTTCTAGAGTCGAATTTCGGCAAAAGCGGTTTGCATTATTACAATGTGGTGCGCGGCATTCATTTAAGTGAAGTGAAACCAACAAGAATCAGGAAGTCCTTGGGTGCTGAGCGTACATTTTCTAAAAATATTTCTTCTGAAATCTTTATGTTAGAAAAGTTAGAGGCAATCGCAGAAGAAGTCGAAAGACGCCTAAAAAACAACAAGGTTGCTGGTAAAACCATTACTTTAAAAATAAAATACAGCGATTTCAGCATTCAGACCAGGAGTAAAACTTTATCGCTTTATATCGCTTCCAAAGCTTTGATTATGGAGGAAACCAAAGCCTTACTTTTTCAAGAATCACTAAAAGATTCAGTGCGATTGCTAGGCGTTTCCTTGTCAAACCTAAACACAGATAAAACGCCAAAACTGCAACAAAAACCTAAAGACGAACAATTGAAATTGCCGTTTTAATTTTCAAAATTCTATCTTATAAAACTGATTTTTGTCATTGTTGAACTTTAAAATTTTGTTGAACTTTAACCTATAATTTTAAAACCCAATGTGATGAAAACAAATGAAACAGTCTCTAAAATAATGACAAAAAACTTGGTAAAATTGAATATCGAAGACAGTTTGACCAAAGCAGAATCTTTATTCAAAAAACACAAAATAAGACATTTACCAGTGGTTGAAGGTCAGAAGATATGTGGAATGTTGAGTTACACCGATTTGATGCGGATTTCTTTCGCGGATGCCACAGATGACGACGGCGAAGAAGTAGAATCTATGGTTTACGACATGTTTACTTTGGAACAAGTGATGACCAAAAACGTAGAAAGCATTGCAGATTCAGCCGATATAAAAACTGCTGCTGAAATTATTACCAAAAAAGAATTTCATGCGCTTCCTGTAGTTCAAGGTGATAAATTGGTTGGTATTGTGACCACCACAGATATCATCAAGCACCTGATTAAAGATTGAAACCAAAAGCAGCTGAAATCTAAATTTCAACTGCTTTTTTGGTTGTAAATTCAATTTTTATTGGAAAATTAGTTTTTGGGTGAAACTTTCAGAATCATTGCTGATTTTTAAAATATAAACGCCAGAATTTAAAGGATAATCCAATTGAATTTCAATTGAATTTTGAGCATTCGATTCACTTTCGAAAACTTTTCTACCTTGTAAATCGTAAAGTTCAATAAGGGGTTCGGATTCTTTAAAATTATCATTCAAATTGATTTTGAAAAAATTCTGCTGAACAGGATTCGGCGTGACGCTAATTTTTTCTGGCTCAAATTCTTGTTGCGCTAAATTGATGTTGTTGAATTTCAATTTGAAACGATCGCTTTCCAAACTCTGCGGAATACTTTCATCTGCAAAAAACGAAATTGAGTTTATTTCTGAGTTGGATAAATCGTAATTTCCGCCAGTATAAGCGTCATAAAGCGAGACTTCGGCGACATCGAAATCTTCCAAATTCACAAGAAATTCATAGACTGTGGTTTGAAAATTGTCTAAATACAGTTGAATTTCATCATTATTTTCTGAAATACTGGTAGATTCAACTGATAAATAATCTGGAGATTTGTCAATGGCAAACCATTCTGCTTCGTTCCAAAATTTCGGCGCATCAGAAAAATCGACAGCAGAATTGTAATCTATTGACAGACGAGGCAACTGGCGTCACTGTGGCGTTTCCATTTTGAAATTCGACTGTAACATAACCGCCGCGATTGCCCAAAGTTGGATCATAAATATAAGTAAATTGCGAACTCAAACCATTGGCATTGCTGAGCAAAATTTCCATATCAATTTTCGCTTGGTATGGATTTCCAACTAAACTGAATTCGCCTTCGTTTTGCGCTAAATTCGGTACATTTTGATTGCCGTGAACTAAATTTCCTCTTGTTCTTAGAATTGTTGAATTTCCCAAAGCATCATTGGAAGTTAAAGAAATACTGCGATCGCCACGCATCAAAATGCCGTAGGCTTCGTGGGTTTGCAAAGTTTTAGAATTTGTATTTGGAATCTCATTCCAAACTTGCGTTGTCGCATTCCACTCAAACATCGATGGGTTTCCGGTTGCTGTGGCATCAAATCCATTGGCGCCGGTTTCCGAACCTGTAATGTGCGTGCCGTAACCCGGATTTGGATTTTCACTAACATCGTTGGCGCCTTCTTGCCAATTTTCATTGATGCTTCCGGTTGAATTTATAGAAGGTGAAATGTAACGAAACGCACGATTTGAATTGCTAAAAAAACGCTCTGACACAAAATTGTTGCCAATAATTTCTGAATTTGAATTCACCGAACCCAAAACGCCTGTTCTAGCATTAGAACTTTTGAAAATTACTTCGCCTTCGTTGATGAAATCTCCGGAAATATTGAGCCTGCGTTCTATTAATAATGTGGAGTTACTTCTTACGACTACATCGTTGATATCTATATCGCTATTCAATGTAACGGTTCCGGATTTTACAAAAATATTTTGCGCATCAGTAGTTTGGGCATTCGGTGCAGAACCGACGCCTTCTGCTGTCCAAGAATTTGAAAAAATATAATCATTGTCACCTTCATTTGGCGTCATATCAGAAATATTTGCTGAAGAAAAACTCCACTCGTTAAGGTTGAAAGAAATATTGGGCGAATCCACACTTGGTATGTTTCTTACCGCACGAGAATCTTCGTAATTCCATGAAATCCCGGACTGATTGGTTTCTGAAATCACACCAAAAACATCCACCAAAGTCGCTTGTGAATCGTTCGTGGACAAGAAGTAAGCATCGTCGCCATTTCCGGAAATCACACCGCTGACCAAATTTGAATTTGTACCATAATTCGAATTGAAATTAAAACTTGCATCATCATTTAAACTTACAATGTAATGGGATTTTGCAGGTAAATTTCCTGTCAATTGAACGCTACTATTATTGGTCGCATTGTGCAAAAAATAGGTGTTTTCAGAAAAATCTATCGTCTCCGTTCCAGAATTGTAGAGTTCTACAAAACGACCATTGAAATCATCTCCAGGATCGGCAACTTCAGAAATTAGCAAATCCGGTGTTTCAATAATATTGAAATTTTGACTATTTACGGCAGTGTATCCGTTGGCATTTGCAGTAAGTTGAATGCCGGTTTCTAGTTCCGTATGAATTAAATTTTCGAAGGTGGCAATTCCATTTTCTGGCGTGGCGGTTGCTGGAGAATTTTGCAATTCACCTGAAGAGGTTATGCTAATCGTTTCTGTGAGACCCAAATCGATGTTGCCTTCGCCGTCAATACTGGCAATTTGCACAGGAAACATACTTTCTTCTAAAATTGTGCTTGAAGCTTCCGAAATGAATTCCAAACCATCGCCTTGCACATCAATAGTGAATGCATTGCCTTCAAATCCGGAAATATTTTTTGAAAAAGAAGATCCAGAAGAATTTACAAATTGATTGGAATTTCCGTTTTCAATTGCCAATTGAATAACTTCTTGGTCGCTAATTCCGCCGGATTTTATAAAAATACTCAACTCAAAAGTTTTGGAAGTTCCGTCAGCAATAGTCATGGTATTGTTGCTATTGTCTGTGATTTCTAAAATCAATTCGTCATCGGAAATACTCAAATTTTGGTTGGATTGGGCAATAAAATCTCCTGATTCGATACGAACACCTTCTATCACTTCAGACCAGTTTGTGGTGTTGGCATTTCCGGGAACAAACCTCAAGGTGTTGATTTCAGTAGAAAGGCCGTCTAAACTTCCAGTATCTTCCACATCAAAACGCAAGACTTTGACAGAATTTGACACATTAATTGCTTCATCCGCAATGATATTTCCAGAAGAAATCTGGCTGTTTGGCGCCGAAATTTGTGAATCTGTATCGTTAGATGTGCCGCTTAATTCAACATTATCCAAACCTGAATAACCTGTAACGCCATTGCTACTTATTATGTATCTGAACCCAATTTGATTTACAGAATTTGGCACATTTACTGAAACAGTTCCTGAACCATTTTCACCCGTTTGACCGCCATCAAACATAAAAACTTCACCTTGGTTTTGACCATCGTAAATCAATTCATATTTCAAATAATCTGAACCTGTGTTGTAGCCAATTGCTTGCCAATCGAATGATAAATTGACATTTTCATATCCTGAAATATTGATGTTTTCAAATTCCAGTTCTGCAAAATTTGAAGTTCCATTGGGTGAGTCTAAATCATTTTCGCCTAAAATATTATTTTCAAAACCGGAAAAATCCAAAGGCGAAGCATTGTCGAAATTTATAATTCCAAAATATCCCGAACCCCAAGAATCATCGAAAAAGTTGATGTTATTTGAATAATTCCACTCTGGTGTCGCATTATCGAAATTCTGAACTGCGATGAATAATGTGCCAATATTGAAACTTTGACTAGAAATGTCTGTAAATCCTGCTGAAGTAGCTGATAATGTCAAGTTATTTCCTAAACTGGTGTGTGTAATATTGTCAAAACTTGCCACACCATTTATGGCATTTTCAGACACTGGAGAATTTGATAAATTTCCAGTAGAAGTTATAATTACTTCATTTGAAACTGATTTGTCCAAATTGCCATTAGAATCGACAAAACTGATTTCTACAGCAGGTGTCATGGCTGAATTTAGCGGCGTATCTACTGGTTGTTGAGAAAATTGAATATTGGAGGCTTGGACATCAATTTCAAATTGATTTCCGGTGATATTTCCGCCAGAAAAAGCATTTGAAAAATCTGAACCAGAAAAAAAGTCAGCTTCAAAACCGCTGTTATTGCTTTCAATTTCAAACTGAATGATTTCGCCATCTTGAATGTTGGTTTCATTTAGAAAAACAGCGAGTGTAAATTCCGTTGAAGTTCCGTCTGGAATAGAAATAGGGTTTGAAAATTCCAGAATTATTTCATTTTGAAAAATAGAAACTTCAGGTGAAAAATTGTTTTCATTTTCATCAATTAAAATGATCCCTTGAAGTTGTGTTGACCAATTAGCTGTATTATTAGAGCCAGGAACAAAGCGCATTTGCGTAATTTCTGTAGGTAAATTATCGCCACTGCCCAAATCGTCAACACTGAAACTAAAGAGGTTTTGCGCATTTGCCGATTCTGTCGTGGCATCTGCTATTATAGTTGCACTTGGGTTTTGAGTTTGTGGTGCAGAAACTTCAGTCGTTGTGTCATTCCCAATCGGTGAACCTTCGAGTTTTATGTTGTCATATCTGTTGTTTCCCGTGCCAGAAGTTGCGCCATCTAGTAGAATTCTGATTACTAAATTTTCAGTGTCATTGACTTCAGTTATTGAAGAAAAATCAAAAGAATGTACGCTTCCAGTCGTAGAATTTGATGGAGAAAAACTTCCTGAAGTTAAGTTAGAAAAATTTTGTCCGCTATCTGTAGAATATTGAATTTGGTTATTGTCGAAACCAGTTCCGGTTCGCCTGACCCAAAAAGATAAAGTTAAATTTTGATAGCCTGATGAAGAAAAATTTAAATCGAAATAATTGCCGTTATTTTCAGAATTTCTCGGGCTAAAAGCTTTGCCTGCGTTACTTCCTACACAAGCGTTGGAATCGTTGCCTCCAAAATCTTCTGCATTGGTAAGATTGTGCGTAATGCTTCCATTACCATTTACTCTATTATCTAATTCTAAAGGAGAAGTGTTGAAGTTTCCGCCAGGCGCAGTACCGTTGAAGTCCCAGCAGTGGATGGTTTCTTGTGCGTTTATGCTTGAAATCATTGCAAACACAAAAAGCAACAATAAATTGAAGCGTTTCATAATATGGAAATTTAGTTAGTTGATGCTAAATTAATTAAAACACAACAAACCTGTATTAATTTAACATTAAGTCTATCAACTGAACTAAAAAAGGATTCAACTGGCGAAGACTATTAGGTTCTCAAATTGATATCGAATGGCATTTCGAAGCGGATATCAGATTGGGTTTTGGCTTCAAGTTTATTGATGAGTAATTCCGCTGATTTTTCTCCGATCTTCATTGCATTTTGATCGATGTAACTCATTGGAGGGTAGCTGAGTTGTGCTGTTTTTTCATCTGAAAAACCTATAATTGAAATTTTGGAACTTTCTTTGGGCATTTCACTATTGACGATACTTTGAAACATTAGGCCTGATGTATTGTCAGCTGAAATAACAGCATCTATTGTGTTGTTTTTAAGAAAATTGACGATGATTTCGTGCGGATGGGTTTGATTGGTTAAATCGATTTCTAACTTAGAATCAATTTCAATATTATTGGTCTTAAGGGCATTTCTGTAGCCTTCTTTACGCAATTGTCCAATTCCTAGATCTTCAATATTACTAACAAAAGCAATTTGACGTTTTCCTTTATCAATTAATACTTTTGTGGCATCGAAAATAGATTTCTCGTCATTGATAATCACTTTATCACAGGAAATTTTCTCGGTTGTTCTGTCAAAAAGGACTAATTTTTTTTTGTTTTGTTGAATGCTTTCTATGTGAGAAAAATCTTTTTTCTGTAGGGTTTCCAAAGCCAGTGAAATAATAAATCCATCGACTCTGCCTTGTGTCAGCAAGTCTACACTTTTCGCTTCCTTGCTCATTTGATCATGACTTACGCAAACAATTGTATCGTAATGATGTGTGGTTGCATATTTTTCAATACCATGTAAAACTTTGGCAAAAAACTGGTTGAGCACATCAGGAATAATGACACCAATAGTCAATGTTTTGTTAGCCTTCAATGCTAAAGCTGTCCGATTTGGCTTATAATTGTAAAGTTCTGCCGCCTCTTTGATTCGTTTTTTGGTATCTGGTCCAATATCTTTGGCATCGTGTAATGCTTTAGAAACCGTAGATACAGAAACATTCAGCTGTTTTGCAAGTTCTTTTAATGTTATCATAATAAAAAAGCATAACTTAAAGTCTATCAAACATACGCCAATTTGATAAATCTAAGATATATTTTTGTCGTAAAACTTTTAAATTCAATAAATAAAAAAGGCCTGTACAAGAGTACAAGCCTTTAAAAAATTTATAATAAATATTTATTCTTTGATTAATCTAATGGTCTGAACGTTTTTAGCATCGCTTTCAACCTTAGCAAAATATACTCCAGTTGGCAAACCTTCAGAAGAAATTGTAGCCTGATTGCTGTTGATTTCTTGCTCAGAAATCAATTTTCCTTGAACATCATAAAGTTTTATTTCAGAAATATTGCTGTCAGACTCTACATTCCAGTCGGATTGAGTTGGATTTGGATAGGCTTTAAATTCTGCAATAGTGAAAGATTCGCTACTTAAATTCCCACCAGAAAGATAAAAGTTATCGTAATATAATTCATCACCTAAAGTTCCAGCTGTAATAACAACTTCGTCTAATGCATCAAAATCAGTCAAATCAACATCTATTTCAACTGACACCCATTCTCCAGCAACAATTGGAGGAGTTGAACCTTCGGTAAGTACATTGTCTAAGAAAATATCGTCATCGGGACCTTCACCATTTGTTTGATTTAATTTTAAACTAATCACTGAACCAATTAAATCAGCATCTTCATCAACATAAAAATCAAAGTGCAAAGTGGTAAATGTAGATGCATCTACAGGAGCGTCTAGCTGAATACCTTGACAATTATTAGTTTTATATAAAATAGTATTATTTCCTTCAATCTGAATTTCTTCAGTTGAACCAGTCCCGCAGAATCCAGCATCAAAGTTAAGAGGCTGTTGAGCATAAGCGTCACTATAAAAGGAAATCACTTCATTATCTGGTAAAGATGGGGGTGTTGGGGCAGCTGTACTTGGTGGATTACCAGCTGGGTCTCCTGAGATAGATGTTTTAACACCTGTAATATTATCAAAATATACAGTAGCATCTAAAATTGGATCATTCCAGCCAGTATCATCAGAATTTCTATTTGGAAAGAACACAACTTTAGTATAAACTCCATCTGCTGTTGCTGTTTCATCGGATCCAGTATTAAAGGTGTATGTTAAAGTTTCCCAACCACTACCTGTGTGATTTTGTGTATTTGCAGCTGCAGGAGCACCTTCTGAACTTTCTACTTTTACCATCGGGGAAAAAGCCACATCTGACCAAACATCAATACTGACCGTTAAATCAGAAGTCAAATCTAATACACTATCATCTGCTAGAGTTACTTCTGCACCTTGCCATGGATTTCCTCCTGCACCTGAATTTGTTATTAGTTCAAACACATTTCCATTACCAGCTGTTGAAGGGTCTGAAACTATTGTTGCTGAAGCTAATCCTTCAAAGCCGACAACATTTGGCGAGGATTCAAAGTCTTGTACTACTTCTTGTTGTGAGAAGCCTATAAGGCTAATCGCAAACATCATAAAAAGAGTTGTAATTTTTTTCATCATTCTAAATTTTAAGTTATTAAATTTTAATTATTCATAAATATAGGTATACTTTTTTCATGATATAAAAACTTAACCACTACAAAAAACATACAAATATTATTATTTTTATTTTAAACTCTATATCATTAAATATGTTGATATTACTATTATACGGAGCAGTAAAGCAGCATCTGTATGGGTAATGTATAGTTTATAGGCTTAACCTCTACAATGTATTTAGTATTTTAATTTTTCATGTTTATCCCATATCCCCCAATAAGCACCAACAATACCTTCAGCTCCTACTTTCCAGGACTCATCAAATGAAGAAAAGTAAAAGCTTTCAATCCCTGCTTTTTTGCACCATAACTGTGTGTTAATGAAATACTTCAGGGCATTTTCATAAGAAGGTTCAGCTGCACCTAAGTTTTCGCCTTTACTTGGCCAGCCTGTTTCGGTTATAATCACTTTTTTTCCCCTTCCAGCATTAAGCGCCTGTCCATACATTTGTTGCATATGCGTTAACGAGTAATCGTGATGGCATTTTTCCCAAAATGGATAACAATTGGATAAAATCACATCACACATTTCGGTTAAATCCGGGTGTACAGTAAATTCGTAATACGCATCAACATAACCTACTGGTATATTTGAAGGAATAGAATTTTTAACTTCCTGTATGTGTTCTTTCAATTCTTCAAGCGGGATATCATTTCGATACAAAACTTCATTGCCAACGGCTGCAATATCAACAAGTCCTTTGTTTGCCATGTCTATAAGCGCATCCAATTCTTCTCTGTTTTTTTCTTTATCGTCGCTTAACCATGCACCAACCAAAGTTTTAATACCAAGTTCCTTGGCAATTTTTGGAACAAACTCATTCCCTTCAATACAAGAGAAAGACCTTACCCATTTGATATGTGGCTTCAGAAGAGTCATACGTCTTCGCACTTGTTCTTCAGTAATATGATCTCCTGGTTCCTGACCATCTTCATACATACTAAAGCATATTCCATGAAACCCATCCTTCATTATGGATTTAAAAAGATCATGAAGGTCTTCTACGGGAACATCTGGCACAAAATCTAAGTTTTGTATAGAAGCTAAAAACTGTTCCTGTTGTTCTGTTATTTGTTGTTCTTCTCTAAATGACATTTTTATTTATATTTTAATTTTTCATTTTTATCCCATATTCCCCAACGTTGTCCAACGTCGCCTTCATGATGTATTTTCCAAGATTCATCAAAGGAAGAGAAGTAAAATACTTCTATATTTTCTTTCTGAGCCCAATTTTGTGTATTTATAAAATACTTCATAGCATTGACATCTGAAGGATTTGCGTTTTCTGTACTTTCACCATCACTTGGCCAACCAGTTTCAGAAATAATAACAGGTTTGCGTCCTGCTTTACGTTTAACGATTTGATACATGTGGCGGAGATAGGCTGGAGCGATTTCAATATCGGCACCTTCCCAAAATGGGTAACAATTAATAAGTATAACATCACAAGCTTCAATTAAAGCTGGATATTGATCAAAAATGTAGTAAGAATCTACATAAGTTACAGGAATTCCTTCAGGTAATAATTTTTTAACTTGATGAATGTAGTCTAAAACTTCTTTTTCAGAGCGTTCATTTCGAAGTAAGACTTCGTTGCCAACGACAGCAATATCAACAAAACCTTCGTTGGCAAGTTTAACTAAATTTTCAATTTCTTGATTATTTTTATTGGTATCTGCACTAATCCAAGCACCGACTACCGTTTTCAAGTTGTTTTCTTTGGCAACTCTTGGAATGTGTTCATTTCCTTTAGTACACGAAAACGAACGCACCCAATTGGTATAAGGTTTAATTATTTTTGCTCTTCGGCTAATTTGCTTTTCTGAAAGTGTATCGCTTAAATCTTGACCTTCAGTATATGGACTAAAACAAATGCCGTGTAAACCAGATTTAAGTTTGCCAAAATAAAGTTGTTTTAATTCTTTACGTGATAACTTAGGAAAATCGATATCATATTTAGGACTCGGTTGCAGATTTAGAGAAGAAAATTCAAAATTTTTATTCGATAAATAACCGCTAGACGTTGTTAGCTTTGGTTTTACCTTTCTCCTTATTAATTCCTTACTAATTTCTCTTACACGTTTTTCATCCAAACTATAACCCCACATCACTATGAATGCAGCTAAAGCTGTTCCTGCAGGCACAATGATGTCTGCAATTCTAAGATTGGTCATGGTATCCATAGTTTGGTCGGTAATATTTTGATCGAAACCTACAATTTTGAGAATAACACCACTTAATATGATGGCTAAAGCTTGACCAACTTTTACCATCCACCAATAAATAGCGCCATAGGTTCCTTCTTTCCGTGGCAAACCGTTTTCCAATTCATCTAAATCACAAACATCTGCAGTCATACTCATCATTAAAGTAAAAAGACCACCCATTCCAAAAGCGAAAAATGGAATTGGTAGGAAAATCAACCAAGGCACACCACTAGAGACATCAATTGTAAACCAGGTTGCGCCAATACTTTCTAAATGAGGATTTAGAAAATTAAACACAGTCCCTAAACCGCTGGTTAAATTTTCACCTAAAGCAGTTTGGTTAAATTGTTCATTCAATTCCACATCAAATCCCCACCATTTAAGAATATAACCTACTATAGATAGAAACGTAGCAATAAGAAAAGCTTTTCGTTTTCCAATCTTGGTAGCCATTTTAGAAACTATGGGAATAACGATTAATGCAGTAATAACCGCATTAAGTGAATTGAACCAAGCTGGCCAGGCTCCTGCTAAATCCCAGTCGCCCTGATACATATAAAACACAATAATGAAAACAGAAAAAGCAGCTACCAATTGAAAACCGTTGAACACTAAAAACGTAGCTCCACATAATTTCATAAAAGGTTTGTTCTTGGATACCTGAACAATTCCTTTATACAATTGCCTCATGTTGGACCCCAATGTTTTGATATTGATTCTTTCCCTATCTTCCATGTCACCCGCATCTATCCCTTTACAAAAAAGAGCTGGTAATATTCCAAAAACTATACAGACACCTCCTACAATATAGGCCATGGTTCTTACACCTTCAGCTGGATTAGCGAAGGTATCTGGATCTGGAATAATCACATAAAGCCAAGGCACAATAATCCAGGCAATTTGTCCCATTGAATTTGCAAGACTCATCAAGCGAGTCCTTTCATTATAATCTGGGGACATTTCATACCCAAGACCAACGAGAGGTGTCGCAAACATAGTATTCCCTACAAGGAATAATATTTGCAAAATCATGACATACCAAAAATTGTAGGTCATAGATGCATTCTCATCCAATTGCCACATCAGGATAAATAATATTCCACTTATAATGGCTCCTGAAAAAATATAAGGGCGTCTCCTACCATATTTCGATTTTGTATTATCAGAAATAAACCCCATGATTGGATCTGTAAGCGCATCGAAGATTCTAGGTAAACCTCCTAAAAGCCCTGCCCAAACAGGATCCATACCAAAAGCCGTAAGAATAAACACTTGCAAGTAAATCCCTAAAACTCCTGGTAAAAGATTTAGAACAAAATGACCAGCACCAAAAGCAGCTTTTTGCCCAATTGGAACCTTATCTTCTTCTGGTGTTTTAATTTCAGACATAGAAATAAGGCTTATTTAGTGAGTGTTATAGTCTGTAAAGCTTGCGGGCTAATCGAAATTGTTTCCGTAATCTCATTCATATTAAGTTCAAAAACTTTTTCTTCTTCACTTGGATTAAAGACAATAACAACATGACTGCCATCTGGATTGGTAGCCGCACTGACTTGTAAATCATTATCAGTCGATTCAAAATCAATGCGCTTTGCACCTGGTCGAATATATTTACTAAAATGTGCCATCGTGTAATACAATGGTGTAAGATAAACTTCATCTTGGTCTGGATCAACAATAACAGGTGCTACACACCAGTTTTCAAACCAATTTGGGCCACCTTGACGGTTCAAGACCATGTTCCAATCTACCCAGCCATCTACCCAATTGTTCATACAGCCTATAATGTCTCTAGCATATCTGTAAACTGGGCGGTATTTTGGATGTAAGTGTTTTTGGTCTTCTGGCGCCCAGTCCCAACCCCAATCGGTCGCTTCTTTTTGCCAGTACCATTCATCATTTTGCCATTTTGGAACTTCAGCATCTACACAGGCTTCGGTCTGAATCAAGTATTTATCTGGTACTTTTTCGTGAGCGTATTGTAAGTCATCTTCAAAAACTTTAAATGTACTTTCATACCAATGAATGGCTGTCCCATCATAATATTTAGCATTGGCTTCATTTTTATACATGACATCTACCCATTCTTTGATGCCGGCTCTATTTTGATCGTAACCTAAAATTTTTAAATTTTCTTTACCGTCTTTTTCCAATTGTGGACCGAGGTGTTCTCTAACAAATTCTGTCATTTGTTCTGGTGTATAATGCATACTTTCCCAGTTATTACCATTCCCATGCGGTTCATTCTCGACCGTAAATCCCCAAATATCTATCCCTTCAGCTTTATAAGCATCGGCATATTTTGAAAAAAATAGCGCCCAAGTTTTATAATATTCAGGTTTTAATTCTCCACCAACCCAATCATTATTAGTTTTCATCCAAGGCGGGGCAGTCCAAGGTGATGCTATAATTTCAAATCCGTCTGATGAAGCTGCCATGGCATCTTTAATCATAGGAATAATATCGTTTTTATCTTCTTTTATGCTGAAGTTTTTTAACAAAGTATCGCCTTCAACTGGAGCATAAGAATATTGACTTAATGAAAAATCACTTGAATTCATATGAGTTCTCGTTAACGAATAGCGCGCACCACTATCTGCAAAATAAGCATCAATGACTTTTTTTCGATTATCGGCACCTAGTTGATTCAACAAATAAGCAGAAGACTCTGTAAATGAACCACCAAAACCTGTAAAGGTTTGAAAAGTTTTATTAGGATTTAAGGTGATTTTAGAAGTAGGTTCAGCTAGGTTGAAGGTATCAATTTTAGTGAGTTTGTTTCCACTTCTAGAAGTTTCAAAAACTTCAACGTTTAAATCGGTTGTTTTTTTATCTTTAACTTCATCGCAAGAACTAGCTATCATAATAACGAGTAAATTTAATATTACAATTGAAAATCGTTTCATAGGAGCATTTTTTCATAATTAATATTAGTGGTTAAGCATAATTTCATTTTTAACTGGAGGCATTTGTACATCCAGAAGAAGATCTGTCAATTTACCATCATAAGTTTTGGTAATTTTATTACCACCACGCTCTAAACCTTTAAATGCATTATTATCTACAGCTTCCCAAAGCGCATATTTTGCTTTACCATCGACTGTAAATAAGCCGAAGAAATTTTCAGAACCTTTTGGATTTTGAGCATCTTTCCATGGCTCATCAAAGGCTTCAAAATAAAAACACTTAATTTTGTTTTTAGTTGCCCATTCGCGCATTTTATGGTAATACAAGGCTTGTTTGTATTCGTCACTTGCTTTAGAACCGTTAGGGCCATAAAATCCGTTAGAAACACTCGCCCAACCTGTTTCGCCAATATGAATTGGTTTTTTTATACCTAAACTTTTTACATAACTCGTAACGCTGTCGTATTGTGAAATGGCATAACTGAGCGAACGATTCATGACTTTATCAAGCTTTTGGGTATTACTCAGTTTCATTTCTTTTGGTGCCACGCCCCAAAAAATCGGATTGTAGTGCGTATCGTGCATCGGATAGGTATGAATCGAAAGGTAATCTACTGTTTTGATGAGTTCATTTAATTCAGGTGTGTGGTATTCGTTTTCACCACCGCCCCAAGAAGCAAAATTATCTGAACTGGTGACCCATAAATTTTTATCTAATTCACCTTTACTTTTTAAATCTTGTAAGTGTTTTACCCACTTTAAGATAATGTGTGGTTGAACAAAGTAAGCAGCTGCCCATTTCACCATAGCTTCATTGCCAACTGCGATAATTTTAACAATATCTGGGTAGGTATTAGCTAATTCTACTGCGCGAGCAATTTCTGCTTCATTGTATTCGCTTTCTTCATTATGGTTAAGCGGTAACTCAGTCCAAGCATTTTTACAATCTATCCAAGCCCCAAGCATCACGTACATTTCAAAATTGGGATCTTCTGTTTTAAGTGCTTTTATAGCTTTTAAAACATTTGCCGCATGAGGTAAACGTACATTATAAGTTCGCAATATGCGAATATTCATGGCATGAAGAATCTTCAAATCGTTTTTAAGCTGCTCAAGTGTTGGTTGAGCGTCCCGTGTTTTTTTGCGGTAGCCACCATAAGAAATTGCCAAATACTCTGGCTTGCTC
>JBHEPM010000129.1:0-5317 GCA_046260295.1 Psychroflexus sp. | reverse complement strand
TGTTCGAGGGACAGAACCTTGGGGAAACCGATATCTATATCATGAAAATGAGTCGGGATGGCGAGGTTGAGTGGGTAAAGAATATTGGCGGTAGCCAGGGGGATGTTGGGTACGATATTTTGCAAACCGCCGATGGCGGGTATCTTCTCTCGGGCTATACTTACTCTACTGACGGAAATTTCGAAGAGATCAAACAGAGTCCCTATCTGGATCTGTTTCTGATTAAAACAGATAGCGAAGGTAAAATTCTTTGGACGCATATTTTCAATGATGATTCAACGTACTCCATAACCCCTAATATAGCAGATTTGGCTGAAACCGGCCAGGGTAAGTACAGATACACATATTCCGATTGTAAAGCTGGAGATACACTGGGATCTTCAATCTGCAGGTTTCATCTGCTTCAGTTTAGTGCCGAAGGAGATATGGAGTGGCGGAAAACCTACCAGGGCAGTGAAGGAGAGTCAGCCCACGCCATGGTTGTTACACCCGATGGAGGCACGATTTTAACCGGAAATACCAGTTCGACTGATGGGGATTTTTCGGGCGTTGAAAATAAAGGCAGCTCGGATATTTTAGTGATGAAAACAGATGCAAATGGCGACGTGGTATGGATTCAAAATTATGGCGGTAGCAGCGGAGAGAGAGGGGAAGCCATAACTCAACTGCCGGATGGCAACTTTGCCGTGAGCGGTTATCTGTTTTCAAACGATGGGGATTTCCCGGGAATGAACAGAGGTGCCAACGATATTTTTGTGATAAAAACGGACCAAAACGGAAATATGCTACCTGCATGGTGATGGCCGGTTTGGAAGTAACATTGCTTAGTGTGGATTGACCCGAACTATGGTCATTAAGTGGCTCAATCAGTTTAAGGATCAGTCAGATCAGCAATCTCAATTAAATGGATACGGCGTAACTCGAGATAAGAATAAACCTACTCTGAGGTGTTCTTCTTGTTAACAATAGATTTTAATTCATATGATACTAAGGATTATTGCATAAGCAGTTAGTTTAATTTGTAAACAATGCAAAGTCGTGCTTTTCGAGAGAACCAAGAATACGTTTTACCTGCTGGATTTGATGAAACCAAAATGCCAGGCCCACTCCCAACAATTGGTTATGTGACCCTATCCGGCAAAAGTCCTGCTGATTTTTGTGAAGTCATTTTCATAAAAACTTGTTTTAAGTGGATGAACTAATCCCAGTGAACAAGTTCGAAAAAGTCTTTCGCCTCTTATTAAAATCCCCAAGGTTGACCCTTCGAATTTTACTGTAAGAGTAAGGAATGAAAAAGGCGAGCCTTTCAAGGGTGCGGATATGCGTCTAATTGCTGACAACAATACTATTTTTAAATCAGAAATCTAACAATAAAGAAGTAGCAGCATTTGAAATAAATATCAGAAGAAATTATAAGCTGTATGTTGCCTATGGGAACTTCCCCGCTTTTGTAGTCGAAAAAATTGACCCAAAAAATGATTTTGAAATTTCAATTCATTCTTTAGATAACAAAGGTTCAATAATCTGTAATAGCACAGGACACATACCCGGCCTGAAAGGGAGATTGAATCCTATCATAGATACCTCCAACAGGACTTACTTATACGCAAACAATATTGCGATTAATGGTGGAGAATCTCAATCAGCGACATGTAAAGTGACTGTTCCAATGGACTTAGAAGATTGTGATGGTATGATAATGCAAGTAGCAGTAAAAGATATTAAAGGACGAGCTTCTTTAATAGAGTTTGTAAAACAAATAATTGAAGAATGAAAACCCCAGCTTGTAACATTGGCTATAAACAATTGGAGTTTAGATGCTTAAACGAAAATAATTGAATAAATTAAAGGTCAATGCTAAACTGAAAAATAAGGGCAAGAAATCCCGTGCTGCTCATAGCCGAGACCCGTTGGCGATAATATAGATGATGCGAAATGTGGTTTGAACAATTAACAGGATTCAAAGAAGAATCACCCGAAAACGTAAGAAATAACATTAAAATTAGCGGAAACGAATTTGTTTCACTGGTAAATTCTCAAACGTTTTCTTTTGGAAGGTTAGAAATCCCAACACTAGCAGATCTGAAAAAGCAGAACGAAAAGATTAAAGACTACAGTGCGAGAATTCAAGTAAATGAAATTATTGCCGACGTACAAGAACTTCACTGTCAGGTTGAAAATTCAAATGCCCTTTTTCAAGCCGCTTCACAATTTAATTTGCTTGAAATGGCTGGCCCATCTGTAACACCTGAACAAGGAATAGACAGATATGAATTTGATTACACTCAAGGCCCCGCTTGTGCAATTTCTTGTGGGGCCGGAACGATATATCGGAATTATTTTGCAGTAGTAAATGGACAAATTGGACAAACAGCAAATAACCAAATAGATTGTTTAGATCTAATAGGTAAAGAATTCGATAATGACGATTTGAATCTATGGAAGATGCAAAATGGTTACGCTTTGGTCAATCAAAACGGACTTTTAGCTATCAATAAAAGAATTGCCCAACTAAATGAAGCAGGAAGAGAAAATCTGAAGGAAAAACTTAAAACTGGAATTCAATGGAATACAGACGTTACCAAATCGGATACAAAGCATAAAGTTTCTCAAATATATTGTTCAGCTCTTCCGGTAGCATACAGTCAAATAGAATCTTCTCATTGGGAATATTTTGCAAGAGTCATTTTAGAAGCAACCTATGAATCAACTCTTTACGCAGCAGTACTGAATATGGAAAACAACAATTCAAATAAAGTCTTTCTAACATTGGTTGGTGGTGGTGCATTTGGAAATGAAGAACATTGGATTTTAGAATCATTGCAGAAAGCAATCAGAAAGTTTAAAGACATTCCTTTGGATATAACCATTGTCAGTTATGGCAGGTCTAATCCAAATTTAGTAAAATGTATTCATGAAATATAAAATACTACCGCCAACATCGGATATAAACAATTTGGGTTTAAGCGCTTAAATTAAGAGTGAAAGAATAAAATGAAGGTCGGTGCTAAACCGAAAATTTAGGCTACGAAACCCCGTACTTGTCATAGCCGAGAACCGTTGAAATTAAAGCAAAATGGTCCAAAAAAAACGACAATTAGATGAAGAATTTATAACTGCCCTACTGCGCGGAGATTTAAAAGAGTTGCTCCAATACATAAAACGGGACAACAGTTTGGACTTGGAAATTCGTGAGAATTATATAAACATATATTACTTGGGTGGAAACATTCTCAAAGTTTCTAAAAAGGGTAATACTTACAAGTTCAGTTTTAATTTTAACTATCTAAAACCAGCACAATCTCTACAAGAGAATTTCATAAAGAAACAGAAGACAGACATTCAGAAACACAAAGCAGACCAAAACTGGAATGCTTACTTTCCTTTAGCCAAACAGGCAATGGACTTCCACTTCTCAACAAATCACAAAGAGGAAAGAGAATTTCAGCAGTTGATTGTTCGAGAGAATAACTACTCATCCGTAGCAAACTCAACTGACTTCTTCATAATTGATATTGAGTACGACAATCGAGCAGGAGCACGTTTCGATATTGTAGCAGTTGAGTGGCCGTCTGTTGCTTCAATTAGAAAACTTCAGAATGGGTTTAAGCCAAAATTGGTTGTAATTGAAATGAAGTACGGTGACGGAGCATTTAAAGGTTCGGCTAGTTTGAAAAAACATTGTGATGACTTCAATTCCTTCTCATCAAGCGCAACGTATTTAAATGCCTTTAAGTCAGAAATGCTTACAGTATTCAGTCAAAAGCGTTTGTTGGGACTAATCCCGTGTTTATCAGTCTCAAGAAATGACAATGATTTCGACGAATTTGAAGAAGAAATAGACCTGGTTTTTTTGATATCAAATCACGATCCGGCAAGCTCTATACTTCAAACAGAATTGACGGGTTTATCAGATGAAAATATAAAGTTTATTACTTCTAACTTCATGGGATACGGTTTCTATAATCACAACATTTTTTACCTTGATCAATTCTTAGCTCGCTTTGGAACACAGATTTATGCACTTCAAAATATATAGGGGCACACAGGAAACTGGTGGTTCGTGCGTAGAGACATGGACGAATACAACCAAAATTATCCAATACATGAAAAATATGACCTCTCCCCTAAAACTGAATCAAAAAATGGAAAAACTTACAATGGAGTACTGGGAACGTATAGTTTGAATCGAAGCAGCAAATACCGTTGTGATTCTCACAGAGGCTAGAGGTGCGATTCGCAGAGCAACTATATTTAGTGCAGTTTAAAGAGGCGGTTTACATTAAAACCAAACCGAAACTCACTGTCAAAAAATGAACCGTTCTCGGCGGCAACCAGGTAAGTTTCGTTCAGCGCGCGAGAGGTGGTGAAGAATACTTGAAATACATGCCCCCCTGTTTCAATATCTAAACCGACCGCAATATTTGGATCCAGGTTCGGGTGTAAAACCGGAAATACAGATTGAAACGTAAGCGCCATTCTTGGTAGCACTTTATACCTGAAACCGGAACCCACCGAGAAATAGCTGTTTTTATCGGGTTCTGCAAGACTTAGCTCAAGCCCTGTCCGGTTAAAGTGAGAAAAAATAGGAGAAATTAAGAGGCTAAAACGATCAGAAAATTTCCTCGCCAGAGATGAGGACAGGGTCAACTGCATGCGGTCACGAAACGTGTATGAGTCATCCAAAAACCCAAACTCAGCAGTTGTGAGTCCCGCAGTAAGGTTAGCCGTAGCAGAGAAGGGGCTTCCGCTATTCTGCTTTTGCTGCAGCAACCGAGTACGTGCAGTAAAATTTATAACCTTGTCCTGGCTCGCCCGTGAGAAAATGAGGGCAAATTTATCAGATACGCCATACTCGAAATAAAATTTGACGTTTGCACCATTATCGACACCCCAAAGGTCCTGTATTCCGCTGTTTACCTCGCCGAAGGCATGTATGATTGAGTAGTGAAATTCACCCCTGCTCAAAAGCTCCGTTGTATACAGGTTAATGTGTTTAGGAGCCATAAAGGTGAGTTCAACCGGTGGGTTCACTACGGCACGTTTTCTTTCCAGTTGGCTATACGCTTCCATCGGAAATATAATTAAGAGAAGCAGCAGCGTTATCAAAAAAAAGATCTGTATGCTCAGGCCTGGCTTTTCCATTGTCGGGTTATTTCCGTTTTTTAAGGTCTATTTTAATATTTACGGTCTGCTCTTCAGCGAGCTCATAAAAAAGAATACCTGGACGCTCAATATTGAAGTCTTTCAGTAGAATGGTCCAGGTACCCTCTAGTGATAGGCTCTCGCCTGATCCGGTTATTGTACCCTCTACAAC
>JBHEPM010000128.1:0-5441 GCA_046260295.1 Psychroflexus sp. | reverse complement strand
GTTTCATAATCTGGTTTTTCTGTAAATTTCAACACTTTTTTTACTAGAGCAGAATCTTCAGCCTTATATTTTATATATCCATAACCAGTATTTGGAAATGAGGGTTGAACCCCCAAAGTCATCAATCCAGTGTTGTCTTCTCCATCTTCAAGAGCGAGTTTGACTTCTTCCGCAAATCTATTTTCATCTTCGATCCAGTGATCGCTCGGAGCGACAATCATACTGGCTTCAGGATTTTCTTTTTGAATTTTTAAAGCAGACAACAAAATGCAAGCATATCATGAAACTGTTTTGGAAAGGATTTCCTACTCACTGGCCAAAATCGCGAGCCTACGCCACCCGCCATAATTACAGCGTATTTATTGTTCTCTTTCATATATCATCTTCTAGTACCAATTAAATCATATCATTAAGATAATTGTGTACTGTCTTTTTTTGAATTATTTTATCAAATCTACCTCAGCATTGGGTTGAAACACATACATTTTACCAGAATTAACATCCTGACATTGGAAGCGCTTTCTGATTTTACTGCCTTTCTTGAAAACCTTACCATTATGAATTTTGAACAAGCTCCCTATTGGAATTTCAAAGATATAATTTTTACCATTCGGTAAGTCAAATTGTTTTAGTACCACCGATAATCTTGCATCAGTATCGCTACTAGCGGTTGGATTTTTGAAATGCCTTGCTAGTTCAGGTAAAACAGCATTTGGAAATATTTGTGGTTGAATGAAAGGCAACATCAATTTTTGAAAAGTCTTCTTCCACTCTATGCCATGTGGTTTTATTTGCATGCCAAAAGTTTTGAAAGCTAACAAATGCGCCACCTCATGAACTAGAGTGATTAAAAAACGGTATTTATTGAGACTAGCATTGACCGTGATTTGATGAAAACCATCGGGTAACAATCGATAATCACCGTGTTTAGTCTGCCGCTGATTGACAATTTTCAATTGAATCTGATAAGCTTCAATCATTCCCATGACTGGTTTTACCGCAGCTTCGGGCAAATATTTCGCTAAAGTCGCATCCATTGTTAAGGCGTTGAACTGGACACCTGAAGCAGTTTTCCGTTATAAAATTGGTGTCCGGTTTCTGAAAAATGTTTGATGTAAGCTGCCATTTCTTCAGCTGAATTCGGCGCTTGAATACCTGGAAATGCTTCGGCTAACATTTCAGTCTGAACAGCCCCTAAAGCCAAAACATTGAAAGACGGCCCTTCATTTTTGTATTCTTCAGCCAATAATTCTGTTAATGTGATTACTGCAGCTTTACTTGAACTGTAAGCTGCCAAACCCGGGAACTTTACGCTGCCTTGAACGCCACCCATACTACTCACCGTCACCACATGACTTTTTGGGGTCAGTGCACCAAGCAATTGATGCGTAAGATTGAATACACCAAATACATTGGTATCGTAAACCTTTTTGACCGCTGACATGTCTGTATCTTTAAAGTCTTGTTTCAGAAATTGTCCTGCATTATTGATTAAAATATCAACCTTATTTATTTTGTTCAAAATAAACCTTACGGCTTCAGATATGCTTTGCTCATCACAAATATCGCAGGACAACGAATGAACCTTATCCAATTTTAAAGCTTTTGTATTTTTATCATTTCTAGACAAAGCAAACACTTGATGGCCTTCCGCTGCGAATTGTTTGGTCAATTCAAAACCAATACCACGACTTGTGCCGGTTATTACTATATTTTTTGTCATTCGTTTAGTTTTAGTTGATCTTCATCTACATTAATTAAATTCATGATACCTGGCTTCATTTCGTTGACTATATTTTGAAAGAATTCTAAATCTAAATGTTGAATTTCATCATCAACGTGATGGTAGTATTCGAAATTAGTAAAGTCGAATGTGCAGACGGTTTGGGCAGGAATGTTGAAAGTTTCGTAGAATGGATAGTTGTCGCTTCTTTTGAACAATTGAAACTCTTTAGCTTTTGGTAAAAAGCCTAAAAATTTGCTTTTATAAGCTTGGTTAAAAACACCTGCCATTGTAGAGCCATCATAACCCGTTAAATAAGCTTCAAAATCTTTACCTTCCATCGGAATGCCTAGCATTTCAATATTGAATACTGCTAGTGGTATTGCGTTTTTTGATTTCATTTTTTCGGCCAAATGCTTTGAACCTAACAAACCTTTTTCTTCAGCAGAAAATAAGGCAAAAATCACATCTCGGTTTAAGTCCTGTTGACTGAGGTATTGGGCAAGTTCCAAAACGGCAACAGTTCCAGTAGCATTATCATTGGCGCCATTGGCAATACTGTCGCCTTCCACAGCTTTTGAAAACCCGATATGGTCGTAATGCGCGCCAATTATCAATGGTTTTTTATCTGTTTGATTGGAAGCTTTCAAGATACCGACCACATTATAAGCGTGCATCGCTTTCACTTGAAAAGAGTCTCGGAAAGTTTCAAAATAAGGTTGAACTTCAAAACTTTCGAAAGCTGATTCGATATAATTGGCCGCTTTATCAATACCTTCTGTACCAGTATCTCTTCCATTCAAATCGTTTGAAGCAAGAAACTCCATGGCTTTTTTAGCAGAATAATCAAATTTTGGTTTTTGTGTTTTTTCAGACTGTTCAGTGACATTTTGCTGATTGTCTTTTTTCTTTTCAGACTGTTGACAAGCTAAGGTCAAGAGTGAAAATAAGCCTAAAGTTAATAGTGTTTTTTTCATAATGTGAATATAGCAAAACTGCCTTTAAAGACGAAATTTTTCAATCTAAAAAGGCAGTAGTTGTTTGATAATTTATAAGATTTAAGCTAACATAGTGACTGGATTTTCCAGATAAGTTTTCAGTGTTTCCAAAAACTTAGCACCAGTTGCGCCATCTACAGTTCTATGGTCGCAGGCTAAAGTTAGTGTCATGGTATGTCCAACAACAATTTCACCATTTTTCACTACTGGTTTCTCCACAATGGTTCCGACAGAGAGAATGGCTGAATTGGGTTGGTTGATGATACTGGTAAATTCTGTGATGCCAAACATACCGAGATTTGATACTGTAAATGTACTGCCTTCCATTTCGTTAGGTTGCAATTTTTTGTTTTTGGCTTTACTTGCTAATGATTTTACATTATTACCGATTTGCGTTAATGATTGTTGATCTGCAAATTCAAGCACAGGCACAAGTAAGCCTTCTTCAACTGCTACAGCTACGCCTACATGGATGTGCTTGGCGATTTTTGTAGTATCGCCATTCCATGAAGAATTGACTTGAGGATGTTTTCTCAAAGCCATTGCCGACGCCTTTATCACCAAATCATTGAAAGACACTTTCACATCCGGCATATCGTTGATATGCGTTCTGGATGCCATGGCATTTTCCATATCAACTTCCACATTCAGATAATAATGTGGCGCGTTATTTTTGGACTCCAACAAACGTTTGGCAATAGTTTTACGCATTTGAGAGTTTTTGTTTTCCTCAAATTCCTCTTCGCCAGCTGGCGTGTACGTTTCCGTTGGAGCTTTAGTTTCCTCTTTTGGTTGATCGGTCTGATTTTCTTTGCTTTCCGATGGTTTAAAGTCTTCTACATCTTTTTTCACGATGCGACCATTATCGCCAGTACCTTTGACGTTTCTTAAATCAATGCCTTTATCTTCAGCTATTTTTTTAGCTAAAGGCGAAGCTAAAATACGACCATCTTCATCGGTTGATTCTGAAGATTTATCACCTTGAGGTGTTTCAGATTTTTGATTTTTTTCGCTTGATTGATCTTTAGAACTTTTCTCTTCAGATTTTGATTTTGTATCAGAAGATTTTTTTGAAGATCCACCTGGTTTTATACTTTCTAAAACAGCATCAACATCAGTACCATCAGGTCCAATAATAGCCAAAACATCATCAACAGGCGCACTTTCTCCTTCATCAATACCAATATGAAGTAATTTACCAGTGTAGAAAGATTCAAATTCCATAGTGGCTTTATCGGTTTCGATTTCAGCTAAAATCTCACCTTCTTCTACATCATCACCAACAGATTTCAACCATGTTGCCACGGTTCCTTCTTCCATAGTATCGCTGAGTCTTGGCATAGTCACCACCTCAACGCCTTCTGGCACTTCGGAAGATTCTTCATCTGTATTATCATCACTTTCATCTTCTTGATTTGAAGATTTCTCGTCTTCATCATCTTTATCTTCATCATCTTTATCTTCAGTGTCTGAAGATTCTTCTTGCTTGGCGTTTTCTATCAATTCATCAATATCTTCACCTTCTTCACCTATAATTGCTAAAAGTGAATCAACTGGAGCACCTTCACCTTCTTCAACACCGATGTAAAGCAACACACCATCATGAAAAGATTCAAATTCCATGGTAGCTTTATCGGTTTCAATTTCAGCTAAAATATCGCCTTCTTCTACTTTATCTCCTTTTTGTTTTAGCCATTTTGCGACGACACCTTCTTCCATAGTGTCGCTAAGTCTTGGCATGTTTACTACTTCAGCCATAGTTTATAATTTATGAGGGATGAAAGGATAATCTTCTTGTTCGTAGACCACGTCGTACATTATATTTTTATCAGGGAAATCTGACTCATCAGCAAATTTTTCACATTCACTCACTTTGTCTTTCACACGTTTATCAATCTCTTTGATATCATCTTCTGAAGCGTATTTTTTATCTAGAATAACTTGTTTGACCTGAGAAATCGGATCGATTTTTTGGTATTCTTTCACTTCATCTTTGGTTCGATATTTTTGAGCATCACTCATAGAATGCCCTCTGTACCGGTAAGTTTTCAAATCCAAAAAGGTTGGTCCATCGCCTGCTCTAGCGCGCGAAATCGCTTCATCTAAAGCTTCTGCCACTTTGGTAGGATTCATTGCATCAACTGGACCACAAGGCATTTCGTAACCGAGTCCTAATCGCCAAATATCTTCGTGACTTGAAGTTCTTTTGACGGAAGTTCCCATAGCATATCCATTATTTTCAACACAAAAAACAACCGGAAGATTCCAGTTTACTGCCATAGTAAGGGTTTCGTGAAGTGAACCCTGACGGGCGGCACCATCTCCTAAAAAACACAATGTTACAGCATTGTTATTGAAATACTTATCCGCAAAGGCAATACCGGCTCCTAAAGGGATTTGACCACCCACGATACCGTGTCCGCCAAAGAAACGGTGTTCTTTAGAAAAAATATGCATAGATCCTCCTAAACCTTGTGAAGTTCCGGTTGTTTTACCATACAGTTCTGCCATGACGCGTTTAGGATCAACGCCCATACCGATTGGCTGCACGTGGTTTCTGTAAGCCGTAATCATCTTATCTTTTTTGAGATCCATCACATGAAGTGCGCCAGCTAAAATAGCTTCTTGACCATTATATAAATGCAAAAAACCTCTTACTTTTTGCTGAATATATACTTGGGCTAACTTATCTTCAAATTTTCTCCAAAACAGCATATCCT